>JBKPCO010000181.1:0-6929 GCA_046727415.1 Candidatus Methylomirabilota bacterium | reverse complement strand
CCGACCACGTACTGGTCGAGGACGGTCTTGATCTCGGACGGCTTCGGCAGGCTCCGGAGCTCGCGCGACTTCTCCTCTTCCCACTCCTCCGCGATGATGTCGTTGCACAGCTCGATGCATTCGTCGCAGATGTAGACGGTGGGGCCGGCGATGAGCTTGCGGACGTCGTTCTGGCTCTTGCCGCAGAACGAGCACCGCAGGGTTCCGTTGCCTTCGCGGGCGCGGGCCATCGGCTCGCTACTTCTGGAGCGCGAGTGCCGCTGCTTCGGTCACCGGTCGGGTCGTCGGCTTGGAGGAAATCACCTCATCGACGATCCTATAGTCCTTCGCCTGCTCGGCGGTCATGAAAAAGTCGCGGTCGGTGTCGTGCTGGATCTTCTCCATCGACTGGCCGGTGTGATAGACGAGGATGCGGTTGAGCTCCTCGCGCATCCGGAGGATCTCCTTGGCCTGGATGTCGATGTCGGTCGCCTGCCCCTGGGCGCCGCCCAGCGGCTGATGGATCAGGATACGCGAGTGCGGCAGGGCGAACCGCTTGCCCTTGGCGCCGGCGCAGAGCAGGAGCGCGGCCATCGAGGCTGACTGGCCCATACAGATCGTCGAGATCGCCGGCTTCACGTACTGCATCGTGTCGTAGATGGCCATGCCCGCCGTCACCGAGCCGCCCGGCGAGTTGATGTAGAGGTTGATGTCCTTGTCGGGATCGTCCGCCTCCAGGTAGAGCATCTGGGCGATCACGAGGTTCGCGAGCTCGTCCTCGATGAAAGTCGGCAGGAAGATGATGCGCTCCTTGAGGAGGCGCGAGAAGATGTCGAACGCCCGCTCGCCGCGCGGAGTCTGCTCGACGACCATCGGAACCAGAGCCATCTGAGTTCTCCTCATGCTTTCACGTTGGCGTTGGCGACGAGCAGCTCGAGGGTCATTCGATCGCGCAGCCCTTGCCGGAGCCCTTCGAGGTCACCGCTCTTCTCCATCATACGCCTGACCGCCGGCGTGGGTCGCTGACTGGCCTGCGCCATCTTCTCGACCTCGGCATCGACATCGGCGTCGGTGGGGGTGATGGACTCCTTGTCGGCAATGGCCTCGAGCAGCAGGGCGCGGCGCACGGACTTCTCGGCGTTGGGCCGGAGCTCGGCGATCAACTTCTGGTAGTCCCAGGGCATCCGTTCCGGGTCGATCCCCTGCCGCCGCACCGACTCACGCGCGTGCTCGATGCGGTGGGCGACCTGGCGCATGACCAGGGCGTCCGGCACCGTGAACTCATGCCGCGCCACCACCGCGTCGACGACCTTTTCCTGCAGCGCGCGCGTCTCGTCGTGCTGGCGCCGCGCCTCGAGCTGCTTCAGGAGCTCGCCCCGCAGGGCCTCGAGCGTCTCGAACTCGCCGATCGACTTCGCGAAGTCGTCGTCGAGCGCGGGCAACGCCTTTTCTTTCACCTCGACCACCTTGACCGTGGCCTGACCGCCACGCCCGCGCAGGTCCTCGCGGCGGTGGTCGTCGGCGAAGCGCAGCGTGATCTGGCGCTCCTCGCCCGCGCGCACGCCGACCACGGCGTCGTCGATCTCGGGCAGGACGTTGCCGCCGCCCACCAGGAATTCGTAACCGGTCTGGCTGGACGCCGGATGGCCGTCGATCGCGATTGTGTAGTCGACCACGACGAGATCGCCGGTGACCGCCGGCCGCTCGACCGCGTGGAACTGCGCCTGCTGCTCGCGCATCTGCTCGAGCGCGGCGGAAAGCTCGTCGGCGGTAACCGCCACCGGCGCGTGCTGCACCTCGACGCCCTTGTAGTCGCCGAGCGCGATGGCGGGCTTCACCTCGACCACGGCCACGAAGCTGAGCGGCGCGCCTTCCTCGAGCTTGACCTCCTGCAGATCGGGCTCGTTGACGGGCTCCAGGTTCGCCTCGGTGAGCGCCTTGCGATAGACGTCGGGGATGAGGTGCTCGGCGACCTCACGCCGCACGTCGTCGGAGAAGTGGACTTTCACGAGCGAACGCGGGACGTGTCCCTTCCGGAATCCGGGTAGCCGCGCCTGCTTCTGGACGCGACCGTACGCGCGCTCCCATTCCTGCTGCACGACATCCACTGGCGCCTCGACCGCGAGACGCCGCTTGCACCCTTCGATCGACTCGACCGCGACTTTCATTGGCACTCCGAAGTGGTTTCGAGCCTTTGCATGGTACCACGGCCGAACGCCCACCGAGACCCGGCCGAGACAGGGCGGCACGCACGGCCGTCTGACGGCCGTCCCCGCAGCTAAACAAATACGCTCCCGATCCGTCTAACTCGGCAGGAGGACGCCATGGAACGTCGAGCTCGATCGGGACGTTTGGTCGCCGCGATGCTCCTGGCCGCCTCGCTAGGCGTGTCAGGATGCGTTTTCGTGCCTGCTCCGGTGCCGGTCGTCGGGCCACCCGTGGTCGTGGCGCCGCCCCGGCCCTTTGTCGTGATCCCTGGCCGGCCCGCGTACCGGGCCTATCATCCGTACCGGGACTACCGCCCGTATCCGTACTATCATCAAGGGTACTGAGGGTGTGATGAGCAAGCTGACCCGATCTGTGACGGTCTCGCTCCTGGCGGTGGCGCTGCTGGCCGCCACCGCCGCGCCGAGCCACGCCTGGGGTGGCGGACGGGTCGTCATCGGCGTCGGCCCCTACTGGGGCCCGCCCTATCCGTATCCGTACCCGTACTGGGGCTACCCGTACGGGCCGTACTATTCGTGGCAGGACGAGCAGGAAAACAGGGCGATGGCCGGCGTGTTCCTCACGACCGAGCCGGCGATGGTCTCAGGGTGTAATCAGATCGGCCTGTCCGGCGACGACAACGTCAAGGATCTGCGGCGAAAGATCGTGCGAGCCGGCGGGAACGCGGCCGTGCTCACGTTCAGAGTCGACGACCTGAAGATGATGGCCGCGGAGGTCTACAAGTGCCCGACGGCCGCCGCGAAGAACGGCGGCAGTTCTCCCAAGACGCAGGCCCCTCCGCCGCCGCCGCCGGCGAGATCGCCATCGCCGAGTGAGCCGCCTCCGCCTCCGGCGGGGACGCCGCCTCCGCCGCCTCCCGGCGCGCGGTAGCTCGCCAGAGAATCCGCGCGCCGGAGCAGCGACCTCGCCGAACGCCTACTGCTTGTGCGGCGTCCGGTCGAGCGCTTTTTCCAGGGTCGCCGTGCCCGGAACACTTTCGTATTGCCACTGGCACTGCTTGCTGCCAACGGCGTCCAGCACGATCGCCAGTGGCATCACGTAGCGCAGAACCCCCAGATACCACCACTCGCACTGTTGCGATGCAGCGCTCTGGGCTCCGGCAGCCGTGGCGAAACCGGCGATCTGAAGGAGCAGCGTCGCGACGACGATTGCACGTTTCATGATCACCTCCCGGTGCGAGATCCCAGGCCAGTCAACACCAGTCACCCCACTGTGCGCAAGGCATCGAGTGAGAACAGGGTCACGCAAAAACAGCGGGAGGACGATGCCATGAAAGCGGCTCAGGTGTCGGCGGCGCCTTTAGCTACGCACAGAACGTCCGTCAGTCCGACTCGCGAGCGCAGAGTCGTATCAACGGGCGGCCGGGAACGACTGGACTTCGATCTGCGAGCCGCGCTGCACGATGACCGTGTGCGAGCCGGGCTGGCTTGGTGCGGTTGGCGTCGGCGGAGATACGAACTTCGGATCCGGCACTGGTACCGGCGCCTCGCTGGGCCCTTGCGGCACGAGCATCGGGACCACCACGACTTGAGGCGGGGCCGCGTAGACGTCGCCGTAGCCCCCATAGATGGACGGATACCAAACCGAGCGGTTATGAAACCGAAATGGCGCTGACGCGCCGGGAACCGGCCGCGAAACGAAGAAGGAGTTCGGTTGACGGAATCCGGCTTTGCCCATTCCAAACCCGTCGGCGGCTGGGCCGCCCGCGTCGCCGCGGCACGGAATGCTCATGAGCAGCCCGGCCGTGACCAGAGTCACCAGAAAGCGCATCAGCCACATCGGCGGCCCCCTTGTGGGCTCATCTCGCTAGTCGTGAGCGTACACCGCCTCTCCGAGCTCGACAAGGTCGCCACAAAGGGTTCGTTCCAGAGGACCGGGACGAGCGCGGCCCCTTTTTCTCCCGATTGCCCTTGGCCGGGCGCTGGTGCGCATAGTGGCGTTCGACTAGACTCCCGGCGCATGCGGCTGATCAGGCTCGCGGTCGTTCTCGTGTGATGAACCGACGCACGTTCCTATGCGGACTCACGCTTGGGACGTTGGCCGCGCCGCTCGCCGCCCCAATCTCACCGGGGGCCGGCGGAGCCCGTGAACACCCGCTGGAGGTACACGCTTTCGGCGACGGCGGCGCGCGCCACCGCGGGATCGAGGGCGACGCGAAACGCGCGCGCCGCCTGTGACGGCGGCGCAGCGTAGTGGACGAAGGCCGGGTCTCGATAGACGGAGGCGAGCAGGGCGAGATGGCGCGGGAGCCCTTCGAGCCCGGGGCGCGGCCGGCCGTCGACGAGACATGCCGGACACCACGATGGCGCGCGGCTCGGGTCGAACAGACGGGTGAGCAGCACGTGATCGAGGGGCTGCGCGGTGCCCGTGTACTCCTGAATCGGGTAGTCGTCGGTGGCCGGCGGGTACGGCTCGGTGGCGGCCGCGAGTGTGTCAGCGGCGGCGACGAACGTGCCCACGAGTTCCGTGAGCGTACCGAGCTGGATGCGCGCGAGATCCTCGCGCAACCGGGGCGCGGCCGTGAGCCTGGCCTCGACCCGCGCTGGATCGATCGCTGGCGGCCCGCCGTTCCTCCCCATGAGGATGAGCTCGTCCATCCACCCCGAGAGGAGGACGGCCTGAGGGAACACGTCGATGAAGGCGCGAACCATCGAAAGCGCCGTCGCGGGCGGCACCTGCGACACCGGCAGCCACTGCGTGAGGTAGCCGCCCGCCCGCAGACGGCTTCGCGCGAGCTCGTAGAACTCCCGCGAGTAGAGCGACCCGACGCCGGCGAACGCGATCGGCGGCGGCTCCAGCGTGATGAGGTCGAAGGTCGCCGGAGGTCGCATCCTCAGGTGCTGCCGCCCGTCGTTCACGAAGACGCGGACCATTGCGTTCCGGAGCACCTGGCCGTTGGTGGCTGCGAAGTAGTCGGCATGCGCCAGGACAGTGCGTGACGTGTCGACCACCTCGAGCCGGCGTACCGAGGGATGCAGGCTCGCGGCGTGGGCCGTGTTCCCGACTCCGAAGCAGATGACCGCCACCGATTCGGGCGCGTCCATCGACAGCAGCGGGATGTGGACGAACGCTCGCATGTAGCGCTGGGCCGGCACGCTCGTGCCCGACATCGAATGGCCATTGGTGAACAGCACGCGTCCCTCGCCCGGCATCTCCGTCACGGTCACCACGTCGGTGATGCCCTCGCTCACCGCCAACCGCTGCTCGTTCGGTCGAAGGGGCCAGAGCGTGCGATTGACGAGGAAGTCGGCCGGCAGGCGCGCCCACACGATCACGGCCACTCCCAGCGCGACGACCGACGCCACTGGCACCGCCACCGTCACGCGCGTCCGCTGCGCGCGGGTCGGGCGCGCGGCCAAGCAGAGCGGGACGAGGCCGAGCAGGACGGCCAGCGCCAGCACGGTCACGGAGCGCTGTATGCCGAGCGCTGGGAGGAGCCAGAAGCCGACAGCCAGAGAGCCCCCCACGGCGCCGACGGTGTTGGTGACGTAGAGCAGCCCCGCGCGGCGTCCGACCAGGTGCTCCGCGTCCTGAGCGATCGCGTTCGCCAGCGGGTAGGCGAACCCCATCATCAGCGCCGGAACTCCCAGCTCACGCAGGATGGGCAGGAAGCTCAACCGCGGGTGTCCGGCCAGCAAGCCGCGCGTCTCGGCCGCCATGAGCGCGCCGAGGGTCGCGATGATGAAGACGGCCTGGGCGACAACGTAGAGAACGACCGGGTGCCCGACGCGCCGGTGGAGATACCCACCGGCCAGCGAGCCGAGCCAGATGCCGATGAGGATAGCGGTCAGGATGAGGGAGAGCACCGAGCGCAAGCTTCCGAGCAGCGAGCCGAGATGGCGGAACCACACGATCTCCATTCCCATCGCGGCGAATCCCGACAGCAGGAGGGCGACCGCCGTCACCGAGAACGGCACCTTCACCGCTCCGACGTCCATCGTGTCGGCGGCGGTGATCACGGCGGGCACGTGAGCGGCCGCCGATCCGGATTCGGTTGATGTGGTTACGGCCAGGCGGAGCGCGCCGATGGCCGCCACGAGATTCAGGGCCACGGCGATCAGCTGCGTCACCCACAGCCCGGCGCTCGGGATGAACGCCCAATCGGTGAGGAAGCACCCGGCGGCGGCGCCCGCGGTGTTGACGCCGTAGATGATGCCGATCCTCCAGCCTGCGGCCTGAAAGTCGCGCCGGACGAGGTGGCGGATGAGTAGCGTGAGTGTGCCGCCCATGAGCCCGGTGATCGGCGCCAGCAGCGCCACCGCGATCGTGTAGCGGGCGAGAAGTGACATCGGGGTCGGCGCGTACCAACCGCCGGGACCGGGCGCGTACGCCGAGATCGTGGCCGAGAGCTCGTCGAGCCGGGGCAGCAGCGCTGAGATCCCAAGCCCGAGAACGGCGATAGCCGCCTCGATGTATCCATATGCGCGCAGCAGGACGCCCGGCTCGTCGAGGTAGTGGCGGTCGGCCCAGCGTCCGGCCACGTAGCTGCCGGCGCCGAGCCCGCACATGAACACTGCGAGGACGAGCGACGTGGAGTGGACGGTGTTGCCGAAGGCGTTGCCGAACTCGCGCACCCAGACGATCTGATAGATGAGGCCGGCCGCCCCGGAGCAGAAGAAGAGGATATAGAGACGAGCCATATTCTGATTCTGCGGCACGCCGACCAGAGCGCTTGCGTAAAGAATGCCTGGCCGTTCAGGCGCGGCGAGCGCGGCTCGTCCCCG
>JBKPCO010000180.1:0-26999 GCA_046727415.1 Candidatus Methylomirabilota bacterium | reverse complement strand
GGCGGCGCAGCACGTCCTCGCGCTTACCGACGAGCACGTCGGTCTCCGTCTCCACGCGATTGCGGTAGACGAGGAACCGACACCGAGCGATCACCTCGGACGGCGACGGGCCCGCCGGCGCCGCCCGCACGACCTGGACGTTCGACACCATGTGGCAGGTGCGGGAGGGCGGCTCCTCGGCCCAGTGGATGCCGGTCTGGATTTGCGCCACGCGGCGGCCGAGGGTGTCCTTGCCTTCGTCGAACCAGTTCACGTCGAGCCCCTCGCGTGTCAGCTCGCGCTCGCGGTCGTCGTGGGGGACATTGCGGCGCATCGGCATCCAGTAGCGGGCGTCGTCGGTGAAGAGGTCAAGCCACGCGTCGAAGCGGCGCGTGTCCAGGAGCTCCGCCTCGCCGTAGAAGAAGTCTTCGATCTCGCGCTGCAGCAGGAGGCGGGCGAGCGCGTCGGCCTCGGCGCTCACGGCGCGAGCAGGCCCGTCCAGCTGTCGGCCTCCATGAACTGGCGCCAGCGGGTGTAGAAGCCGCGCTGGTTGTGCTCGCTGGCGTTGGCCTCGGTCACGTCGGTGATCGCGCCGGGGAGCTTGAGCCCGTGATCTTCGAAGGCACGCGTGGCGCGGCCGAGCCCCATCTCGTAGTTGTAGGGATACTGCCGTGCGATGGTGCCACGGCTCGCCTTGTGGGCGTAATTCCAGTTCTCCATGTCGTCCTGCTCGGTGAGCCCGGACGGTCCGGAGTAACGGATGTAGTAATGCCGCAGGACGTCCTTGACCTCGGCCGGCGCGTCGGCGTCGACGAAGTACCAGCGCCACACCTCGGTCTGGTGCGGTCCGCGCGGATGCCACACGGCAAGCGTGCGCGGCTGGCGCGCCAGCGGCGACACGTTTGGAAACATCGTGCCGGGGCCGCCGAAGAGCCGCCAGTACTCGCCCCGCCGGCGTCGGCGCTCTTCCTCGCAGCGCCGGAAGTAGTCCGCCACGACGGGCGCATCCTGATACGCCGGCGCGAGCGGCGAGTCGTGCTTTCGGAGGAACGCGATCATCGAATGACCGAGCTCGGGGAACGACACGTCGAGCCACCGCGCCTCGTTGCGCTCCTGCATGTCACGGCGGCCCTTGCCGCTCGGGCCGATCCCGACCATGTCGACCGAGCGGTGGCTTACGCCGTGATAGCGGTCGCCCGAGAAGTTCTCGGCCGGGAACTTCCAGTTGCAGGGGATGAGCCACTTGTGGATCCCGCCGATCGCCTCGGTGCCGCCCTCGCGGCCGTCCCAGGCGTCGAGGAGGAGGTCGAGGTAGAGCTTATAGCCGCCGACATAGTCGGCGAACGGCGGCGCCGACGCGTCCCAGGTGGCCCAGATCGTGCCCTTGTAGTTCTCCATCCTCGCGACCTCGACGAGCCCCCAGCGGCTCCGGTCGAGCTGGGCGCCGTAGGCGTCTTTCGCGAACGGCACGCCGACCAGCGCGCCGTCGGTCGCGTAGCTCCAGCCGTGGTACGGGCACTGGAACTCCACCGTGTTGCCCTCGTCGTAACGGCACACCTTCATGCCCCGGTGCCGGCAGGAGTTCAGAAACACGCGAACCCGTCCGGCGCGGTCGCGGCAGAGGATGACCGACTCCTCGCCCATGCACGACGTGAGAAAGTCGCCAGGCTTCGGAATCTGGCTCTCGTGGCCGATGAAGAGCCAGGCGCGCGCGAACACGCGCTCCTGCTCCTGACGATAGATCTCGTCGCTCACGAAGATCTCGCGGCTGATGATGCCGCGCTCGACGTCGACCAGGTTCTTCAGGGCCCCCGGCTCCGCGCTGGCCATGCTCGTCTCCCTCCGTCGTGGCGGCGCGCACCCCGCCGCCACGCCATGGTAGGGCAAGATCCGTCCGCATGGTAGCCGCGGGAGAGTGGACGTGCGCGCTGCAGGCCGTCGCGGGGCTGGGGCCCCGCCGGCCGAGGCGCGCCCCTGGATTTGATAGACTGCGGCCCCATGACAGAGCCCCGCCTGCCGCTCCAAGGAATCCGCGTCCTCGAGCTCGCCCAGGTCGTCGCCGGTCCGTTCTGCGGCGCGCTCATGGCCGAGTTCGGCGCCGAGGTGATCAAGACCGAAATGCCCGGGCGCGGCGACGATCTGCGGCGGCTCGGCCCGACCGAAGACGGGTGCACGTACTGGTTCGCCGTTGATAACCGGAACAAGAAGCTGATGACGCTCGACCTGCACTCGCCGAAGGGGCAGGAGATCGTCCGCCGGCTCGTGCCCCAGTGCGACGTCGTTCTCGAGAACTTCAGGCCCGGGGTTCTCGAGCGCTGGGGCCTCGGGTGGGAAGCGCTTCACGCGATCAATCCGCGGCTGGTCATGGCGCGCATCACGGCGTTCGGGCAGACCGGGCCCTTGAATCAGGGACCAGGATACGCCGCGATCGGCTCGGCGTTCGGGGGCACCTGGTATCTCAACGGTCCCGCCGATCGGCCCCCGGCGCGCCCCACGCCCGTGTATCCGGACTACATGACCGGCCTGTTCACCGCGTTCGGGGTCATGGCCGCGCTCCGGCATCGCGACGCGACCGGCGAGGGGCAGTGGATCGACGCCGCGCTCTACGAGTCGGCCTTCCGCGTCCTCGAGTTCACGACGACGCTCTACGGACGGCAGGGTGTCGTGCGCGAGCGGGGCGGCCTGCAACACGCCGGCTGGCCCGGGGGCGCATTCGAGACGCAGGACGGCAAGTGGATCGTCTTCACCGCGCCGGCGCAGCATCTCTTCGAGCGGCTCTGCGCCATGATCGGGCAGCCCGAGCTGCCGCGCGATCCTCGATTCGCCGCCGCCTCCGAGCGCCCGAAGAACATTCCGGTCATCCTCGATCTCATGACCGAGTGGTTCGCGGCGCGCCCCTTCGAGAAGGCCCTGACCGAGCTGAGGACCTCCGACATTCCCCATTCGCCGATCATGAGCATGGCTGACATCTTCGTGGACCCGCACTACCGTGCGCGCCAGATGATCATCGACGTGCCCGCCGATGGCCTCGGCACGCTGCCACAGCCGGGCGTCGTCCCCAAGCTCTCGCTGACGCCAGGGCGCGTCACTCACGCCGGTGGCGCCCTCGGGAGCCACACCGACGACGTTCTCTCCTCGCTCCTCGGCATGACCGCCGCCGAGATCGCCCAGCTCCGCGCCGACCGCGTCGTCTAGCGGCGCACCGTCGCCTCGGCGCAGTCGGTTCCGACCCCGTCGCCATCCCGTCGCGAACGCGACACGACAACGTCGCCCCCGCGGCACAACGCAGTCACGAAGTGCGTCTAGCGTGCCGGTCCGTCGGTCCACTGGCCACTCACTCGCGGACAAGGGGGCAACATGCGCGCGCACACCGTGTTCAAATCACTTTTTGTCGCTTTGCTCGCCTTCAGCCCGGCGAGTGCCGCCGCCCAGGGCTTGACGCGCGTTCCGACGGCGAACACCAAGGTGCTTGGAGTAGCCCGGCCCAACGTTCTCTCGGTCGAGCTGGCCGAAGTCATACGGGCTCATGGCTCGATGGCGCTCGAGAATCCCCAGGAGTGGGCCGCATTCTATGGCTACAACAACGACCAGCCCCAGCGGCCCTTCCTGCCGCCGCTCGGATCGAACGTGGAGGCGATGAAGACCGAGCCCGACAAAAACACTTATCTCGTATTGCAAGGCCAGCGTGGTGCGGATCCTAGCTACGACTACGGGACACACTTCCTCTTCCAGGGCCATGAGGCGGGCAATGGAGGAAAGGGCTACATCACGCGGATCAATCTCGACGCCGACGTCGGGCATCGCGTGACGCTGATGGCCAATCGAGACGTTCTAGGCAATCCGCTCCCCGTCTTCGACGGATCCACCTGGTACCCTTGGGCCCATCGGCTGCTCTTCACCAAAGAGTCTGGTAACGCCGGCGGCGTCTGGCAGGCGACGCTCGACGTGCCGTCGATTGTCGAAGACGTCTCGGGCGTCTTCGGTCGTGGTGGGTACGAGGGGATCCAGGCGGATTCTGACGGTAATCTGTGGATCGTCGAGGACGTAGGCGGTACCACGGTCAACAATGCGCGGCAGCCGAACAGCTTCATCTACCGCTTCGTGCCGTACGACCGGAGCGACCTGAAGGCGGGCGGCAAGCTCCAGGTGCTCACGGTGAAGTCGAAGGCGCACGCCGGCGACATCGTGTTCAACGGCACGCCGGCTGTCGACATCCTGTCACAGGACGTCCGCGATCTGCACACGTATGGGCTGGTCTTCGACACGCGCTGGATCACGATCTACGACACCGCGGTCAGCGGCACCACGACGCCCTTCGACGCCAACGCACTGGCCAAGGGCAAGGGCACGCCGTTCAAGCGTCCCGAGAACGGCATGTTCCGTCCCGGCACCCACTTCGGTGAGTTCTATTTCACGGAGACGGGTGACACGAACGCGGACAGTGTGGCCGGGCGCGACTTCGGAGGCTTCGGCGGGCTTTTCAAGGTTTCGCAGCGCCGGCCATCCGACGACACCGGGTCGCTGACGCTGTTCTTCTTGGGCGATCTCGCTCACACAGCCTTCGACAATCTCGCGTTCTTGACTGAAGACCTGCTGGTCGCGGTGGAGGATCGCGGCGACAGCCTGCACGGACAGGCTCAGGCTGGCAGCGTCCTCGACTCGGGCTGGCTGTTTGACGTCCGGCTCGACTACTCGAAGTCGCCGAGCCAGCCGATCCGGATCCTCGCCCAGGGCCGTGATGCCTCAGCCACCATCGACTCGGGCCTTCTGGGGACGCAGGGGTTCCAGAACGACGGCGATAACGAGATCACCGGGATCCACGTTTCGGACGGGGATCCAACGCCGAGAGGCATCCTCGGCGCCAAGAAGCCGCGTCCGTTCCAGGGCAAGTGGCGCGTCTTCTACACGCAGCAGCACGGTGACAACATCACGTACGAGATCATCGCGGACCCGGCGGCGTTCACGAGCGACGATCGGGATGGTGACGACCGCGATCACGGCGATCATCACCGCTCCGACAGAGACTGACGGCCCGCGTTCGCGAACGACAGGCGAGCGGCGCTAGCCTTGCTGCGTCGAGGATGAGGCGAAAGCCGGCCGACGCAGCAAGCTGGCGCCGAGCGGGCCGAGGACGAGCGCGGCGCCGATCGCATTCAGGATCGTGAAGCCCCACATCCCGAGGATCATGCCGCCGGCCGCGGACCCGAGCGCGCCCATCAGGCCCATCGTGAGGTCGGCGAAGCCCTGCGTCGACGCGCGCTCGGCCGGCGTCAAGGCGTCAGTCAGGAGCGCGCTGCCGGCGACGAAGGCTAAGTTCCAGCCGATACCGTTGATGGCGAGCGCCAGGATCACGAGCACGGAATCGCTGCCCGGCGCGAGCCCCGCCAGCATCACGGCGCCGATCAGAACCATCGCGCCCACGCCGATCATCGGCAGGCGCCCGACGCGATCGCAGAGCCAACCGGAGAGCGGCGAGGCCACGTACATGCCGCCGAGGTGCAGGGAGACCGCGACGCCGATCGTCCGCACGCCGTGTCCCTGGTCGTGCAGGTAGACCGGCGACGTCGACGTGGTGGCGATCATCACGAACTGGCTGATGGTGAGGGTGGCGAGAGCCAGCTGCACTCTGATGTCGCCCAGGATGGCGCCGAGCGAGCGGGCCGGCTCGCGCTGATGACTCGAAGCGCTCGCCGCGTGCGCTTCACGGGCAATCGCCAGTGGATCGGGCCGGAGCAGGATCTCGATCACGATCGCGGCCAACGCATAGCCGGCGAGACTGATGAGGAACGCGCTCGCCGCGGGAGCGACTCCGAGAGAAGTGCCGACGCGAAGCGCCGGCTCCATGAGATTCGGCCCGATCATCGATCCGGCGCTCGAGCCCCACACGATGAGACCCATCGCGCGGCCGCGCTGTTCGCCCGGGCTCACGTCGGCGGCAGCGTAGCGGCTCAGCAAGTTCGCGGTCTGCGAGACCCCGAAGAGCGCCATGCCGGCGAGCAACAGCGCGAAGCTGCCGGCTGTGACGCCGGCCATGCCGAGAAGCGTGCCCAGCACCGCGAGCCCGTAGCCGAGCACGAGGCCGGGCCGGCGCCCCGCGCGATCCATGAAGCGCGCCAGCGGCCAGCTGGCCAGCGCCGTGCCGAGTGCGCCGGTGGCGATCGGGACGCCCGACCAGGTGTTGGTGCCCATGATGCCGGCGGCCATGATGCTGCCGACCGCCATGCCGATCGAATGTCCGGTGCTGCCGCAGACCTGCGCGGCGAACAGCGTGATCATGAGGCGGCCACGACTCGCCGCGCTGCGAGGTGCCGCCGCCTGGAGGCTCATGTACGACCAGTCTAGGGGTTCGTGCGCGGTCGCGTAAACGGCCAATGGGACGAAAGGGGCGCGCCGATTGGCCCGTCGCGGCGCGCGGCGCTTGACCCGGAATGCGCGGGCAGGCTACATGTGATCTCGATGGGTATGGTCGCCGCCGCCTCGTGAGCCGCGTGACGCTGGTCAGCTTCGACATCGACGGAACGCTCGAGGTCGGCGAGCCGCCCGGTATCGTGTCCATCGCGCTGGTGCGCGAGGCCAAGCGCCTGGGCTATGTCGTCGGCAGCTGCTCCGATCGGCCCATCAGCTTTCAGCAGAACCTGTGGGAGCGGCTACGCATCGCGGTCGACTTCACGGTGCTCAAGCACCGCCTGCCGGACGTCCGGGCGCAATTCGCGGCGACCGCCTACTATCACATCGGCGACACCGAGGTCGACGCCTTCTACGCGAATGCGGCTGGCTTCAGCTTCCTGCGCGCCGACGCCGAGACCCGCCGGTTCTGGCCCTTGGAGCTGTTCGTTCCGCCGACCGACGGCCACCGCGCCTGATGTCGCCGATCTGGTCGGGCGCGGCCGGCGCGGTCGCCGTCGCCGGCCTGCTGGCGCTCGCGGTTGCCATGGGCATCGGGCGCTTCGCCTTCACGCCGATCCTGCCGATGATGCAGGAGGACGCCGGCGTCTCCATCGCGATGGGTGGCTGGCTCGCGTCCGCGAATTACATCGGCTACCTGCTGGGCGCGTTGTCGGTGATGGGGCTGCGTATCCCCGCGACGAGCGCGATCCGCGCGGGGCTCCTCACCATCGGCCTCGCCACACTCGCCATGGGCCTCGAGAGCGGCCTCGCCTGGTGGCTCGCGCTGCGCGCGATCGCGGGCGTGGCGAGCGCGTGGGTCCTCATCAACGTGTCGGCGTGGTGCCTCGAGCGGCTCGCGGCGCTTGGACGCCTCGGGCTGATCAACACGGTGTTCTCCGGCGTCGGCGCGGGCATCGTGCTCGCCGGCGGGCTCTGTCTTGCGCTGATGCAGGTCGGCGCCGGCTCGGCGCGCGCGTGGACGGGGCTCGGCGCGATCTCGCTCGTGCTCGCGATCGGAATCTGGCCGGCGTTCCGGCCAGACGCCTCGGCGGCGGCGAGCCCCGAGCGCCTGGAGACGCGCGCCGTCGCCTGGGATCGGGAAGCGCTCCGGCTCGTGCTCTGCTACGGCGCGTTCGGCTTCGGCTACATCATCCCGGCCACATTCCTGCCGGTCATGGCCCGCCAGGTCATTCGTGATCCGGCGGTGTTCGGCTGGTCGTGGCCCGTGTTCGGCGCCGCCGCGATGGGATCGACACTGGCCGTCGCGGCCCTGCGGAGCTTCATGAGCAATCGTCGCCTGTGGATCGTGAGCCATGTGGTGATGGCGCTCGGCATCGCTCTTCCCGTGGTCTGGCCGAGCATCGTGGCCATCATGCTCGCCGGGTTTCTCGTCGGCGGCACGTTCATGGTCGTCACGATGGTCGGCATGCAGGAGGCGCGCAGCGTCGCCGGCGCGCGGGCGACGGGATTGATGGCCGCGCTGACCTCGGCCTTCGCGCTCGGCCAGATCGCCGGTCCGCTCGTGGTGAGCTACGTCGTCGCGGCCGGCGGCGGGTTCTCGGCGGCGCTGCTCGTGGCGGGTACGGTGCTGCTGCTCAGCGCATACGAGCTCTCGTAGCCTCGCACGGTGGAGGCCGGCGCGCCGCCCGGCACCACGCAGCTCTCCAGCACCTCGAAGAGCTCCTCGCGCGTCGCGCCCAGGCGCAAGCCCGCTGCATGTGCGCGATCAGCGCGGCCTTCTCGAGCCGCGGAAGGCGAGGAGCGCGATGGCCACGAACTCGCGCACCTTGGCCGAGATGTGCCGGCCCTCGCGTACCTAGCGCACCTTGCCGCGGGCCGCGACCGGCCACACGACCTCGACTGCGCCGTTCCGGACGCCGTAGATCTCGTCCACCATGTTTGTGACGACGCAGCAGTGATTGGGCACGACGTGGACGACGTCGCCGACCTTCGGGCGCTCGGCGCACGCCGCAAGGTCGACGGTACCGTGCTCTTCCGAGAGCGCGGTGATGGCCGCCTCCGGGTATTCCAAGACGTGCCCGTAGCCCTTCATGAAGTAGAGATCGGAGGTGAGCACCTTCGAGCCCGCGTCCAGGATGGCGCGCGTGGCGGTCGGCCGGCTCACCACCGTCGCGCGCACGCGCATGGCGCAATTGTCCCAGCCGGCCGTGCCCGTCGAGACCACCATCGCGTCGTTGTAGACGCAGGTGCCGGCCCGATGCTCGGTCAGCATGGGGAAATTCTGCGCCGTGAAGAGGGACGGCGTGCCGCCGCCGGACACCACCGGCACGGGAATGCCGGCCTGCTTGAACAGCGCCAGCGCCGCCTCGAAGAAGTCGCGCGTGTTCGGCTCGCGGTTGGGAAACGTCATGAGCCCGTCGAAACGCATCCGGGGTAGGCGCATGGCCCGCCGCGCCAGCGCGAACGCCTCGTCGGGGGTCTGGACGCCGGTGCGGCCGAACCCGGTGTCGCACTCGACGAGGAATGGCAGGTCGGCCCCGTGACGGGCCGCCGCGTCGGAGAGCGCCTGCGCCACCACGTCGTTGTCGAGGACGACCGCGAGGCGCCGCACGCGCTTCACCAGCGTCATGAGGCGATCCGTCTTCGGCTCGCCCAGGATGTTGAAGGTGAGCAGGATGTCGTCGGTGACGCCCGCGTCGACGAACACCTCCACCTCACCGAGCTTTTGACACGTGATGCCGGTCGCGCCCGCCGCGATCTGCATCTTCCCGATTTCGGGAATTTTGTGCGTCTTGATGTGGGGTCGGTTCCCGATCCCGTGCCGCGAGAGATGGGCCTGCACGCGGCGAATGTTCTCTCGCATGATGTCGAGATCGACGGTGACGACGGGCGTGTCGAGGTCGGCGAGCGCGGTCATCGTGTCCTTTCCTAGACGGAGGGCCAGCGGTCGGCCCAGGGTCGGGCCTGCTCGAGCTGCGCGGCAAGCCGGAACAGCGTCGCCTCGTCGCCGAACCGCGCCGCGAACTGGACGCCGATCGGCACACTGTCGCGATTCCAGAAGAGCGGCACCGACATGGCGGGCTGGCCGGTCGCGTTGAAGATCGGGGTGAACGGCACGAACAGCGCCGAGCGGAAAATGCCGTGCATGGGGTTGTCGTCCGGCGCCTCGAAGCTTCCGAGCGGTGGGGGCGGCTCGGCGAGCGTCGGCGAGAGCCAGAGGTCGTAGTCGACGAAGAAGCGCGCGATCTGACGCGCGACCCGCTGGAGATCCTGCACTGCCAGCAGGTAATCCGATGCGCTCCGTCGGGTCCCCATCTCGTACAGACTCCAGGTGAGCGCCTCAAAGCGGTCGGCGCTCGGCGTCTGCCCCGTGCGCCGCGCCCAGTCCTCGATCGTCCACGAGGCGCCCGCCGCCCACAAGGTGATGAACGCCTGGCTGATCGCGTCGCCCTCGAGCGGGGGCGACGCCTCGCTCACCTCGTGGCCCAGGTCTTCGCAGAGCTTCGCGGCTTCCTGCACCGCGCGCACACAGTCGGGGTGCACCGGCGCGCCGGTCGCACTGCTGGTGGTGAAGGCCACGCGCAGAAACCCAGGCGGCCGATTCACTTCTTCCAGAAATGGGCGCGCGGGCGGCGGCGCGACGTACGGATCGCCGAGGTCAGGGCCCGCGGTCGCATCGAGCAGGGCGGCGCTGTCGCGAACCGAGCGGGTCAGCGCGTGCTCAACGACCAGGCCGCTGAAGAGATCGCCGTACTGCGGTCCGAGCGGGTTGCGGCCGCGCGTGGGCTTGAGACCGAAGAGGCCACAGCACGACGCTGGAATACGGATCGAGCCTCCGCCGTCATTAGCGTGTGCCATGGCGACGAGACCTGCCGCTACCGCCGCGGCCGACCCGCCGCTCGAGCCACCCGGCGTCAGGCCGAGGCTCCACGGATTGCGGGTCGGTCCGAAGAGCCTGGGCTCGGTGGTCGGAAGAATTCCGAACTCGGGGGTGTTCGTCTTGCCGATGACAATCAGCCCGGCGCGCTTCAGTCGGCGCGTCAGCTCGCTGTCGGCCTCGGGCGTGTACCGCCCGTCGAGGAAGGCGGAGCCCTCGGTGAATCTCACCCCGGCGTACTCGGCCAGGAGATCTTTCAGCAGGAAGGGCACACCAGCGAACGGCCCGTCGGAGCCCGCCACCGCGGCCTCGGCGCGGGCTCGGTCGTACATCGCGGTCACGATCGCGTTCAGCTTTGGATTCAGGCGCTCGATGCGCGCAATGGCCGCGTCGACGAGCTCGGTGGGCCTCACGGACTTCTCGCGCACGAGCTCGGCCTGGGCGGTTGCGTCGAGCCGCCAGAAGTCAGTCACGGCTAATTCTCGTGGCGACGATAGTGCGCTTGCCCACGTCGTAAGACAAGGAACGGCCTTTCGGGCGGCCTTGACTTGATATCAACACTTGTTTAGTATTTAAGGTCCGTATGGAGGTGGCTACGATGAACCCGGTAGAGCGCGTGCTGATTCAGGATCTGACAGGGCTTCTCGATCGCCTCGCGGCGTCTCTGCCCGAAGGCGGCTTCGATGGTATCCGCGCGGCCCACCTCGGGCTGAAGGGAAAGCTGGACGACGCCGATGCCCGGCTGGCGGCGGCGCGCGAGTCCCTGCTCGACGGCTACGGCCGATGGCGCCGGGCGCTGGAAGACCTGGAAAACTTCTGGGCGCTGGGGGCCTGGCGCTCAACCGCTGCCGAAGAGCCGGCCGAGCAGTCCCCCGCGCTCGCGGCCTGATTTGACGCGCGCGGCCGTATAAGTGGCGCGGGCGGCCTCGAATCGCTGCCAGTAGTCTGGTAGCTCCCGAGCCAGCGCCACGTGCACGCCGAGCAGCCGGTGCATCTCGTCGCCCGGCGCCTGCTCGGCCGCCGCCACCTTGCGCCGCTGCCCCTCGTCCAGGTCCGGCTCGATCGCGGCCCGGAGGTCGGCGAGGAACGCGCGCACGCCCTCTGTGAACTCGGCGCGGTCGCTGGCGCTGTCGGCGCGCGGCGCGGGCAAGCTCAGGGCGCGGCGTCGCTCGACGAGGGCGCCAAGGCAGACGAAATCGACCGCCTCCTCGAGGCGCTCGCGAAGCTGCGCCTCGATACGGTCGGTCAGGGCGGCCGGCTGATTCGGGTCGCGCCGCAGCGACGTGCCGAATGATGAGTCTGGCGTCATGAATCTCGCGCTCGCAATGCTAAGATTTTAACGTGCTCGCTGCGCGCGTCATCGGGGTCACGCTGCTCTTCCTGCTCGCGCTTCCCGCGTCGGCCCCGGCTCCTCCGATCGAGGTTTCCGGACGGTTCGATCCTTCCGGAATCAACGAGGCCGCCAACGAGGCGGTCGCCAGCGGCGAAATCCCCGGCGTCGTGGTCCTCGTCGGCCGTGGCGACGACGTTCTGTTCCAGCGAGCGTATGGCTCGCGCCGCCTGGTCCCGAACCAGGCCCCGATGACCCTCGACACCATCTTCGACATCGCCTCGCTCACGAAGCCCGTGGGCACGACCATCGCCGTCATGGCGCTCGTCGAGCGTAAGTTGATTTCGCTCGACGCGCCGCTGGGCCGGTACCTCAAAGAGTTCCACGACAAGCAGTTCGACGAGATCACGATCCGGAGGCTCCTCACTCACAGCGCCGGGCTCGGCGGGTACCCACCGAACTCCATCGTGGCCTCGGGCATGTCGACGGCGGTACGCGCGATCGCAAAGATGCCGCTCGAGTATCCCCCAGGCTCGGGTTTCCAGTACAGCGACACCGGGTTCATTCTCCTCGGCGAGGTGGTGCGCCGGGTCAGCGGCACCCCGCTCGATCGCTACCTGGATCGACTGCTGTTCCGCCCGCTCGGTCTGACGGACACGACCTTTCATCCGCGCGCGAGCACGATGAGCCGCATCGCGCCGACGGAGTTCGCGAACGGCCACATGCTGCGCGGCGAGGTACACGACCCGCGGGCGCGCCTGCTCGGCGGCGTCGCTGGTCACGCCGGCATCTTCTCGACCGCCTTCGACCTCTCGAAGATCTGCCGGATGCTGCTGAACGGCGGCACGCTCGACGGGCATCGTATTCTCGGGGCCGCCACGGTGCGCGCCATGTGGGAGCTGCAGCCCGAGGCGCGCTGGGGCCGCACACTCGGCTGGGACACCGCTTCGTCATACTCGCGCACGATCTCGCCATTCTTCCCCGAGGGCTCCGTCGGCCATCTCGGCTTCACCGGCACCGCGGTGTGGATCGACCCGCCGACGAAGAGCTACCTGATCATCCTGACTAACCGCGTGCATCCTAACGGCGGCGGCGCCGGGAAGATCCGCGATCTCCGGGTGCGCCTCGCGGCGGCGACCGGCGCTCAGCTCTTCCAGCCCCCGGTCATCGCGGACCCCGGCCCCACCAGCGGCCCGGCCGCTGACGGGCCCGGGCCCGACGTCCGTCTGCCGGAGACGATCATCACGCCCGACCGCGTCCTGACGGGGCTCGACGTGCTCGTCGACCAGAGGTTCTCGATGCTCGCGGGCCACTCGGTCGGCCTCGTCACCAACCAGACCGGCATCGACTCGCGCGGCCGGCGCGCGATCGATCTCATCGCCAATGCCCCCGGGGTCCGGCTGCAGGCGATCTTTTCCCCGGAGCACGGCATCACAGGTCAGTCCGACACCGACGTCCCGAACGGGTTCGATCCCGCGACCGGCCGTCCCATTTGGAGCCTGTACGGCGCCACCCGGCGCCCGTCGCCGGCGATGCTCAAGGACATCACGCTGATGGTCTTCGACGTCCAGGACGTCGGCGCCCGGTACTACACGTATCTCACGACGTTGATCTACGTGATGGAAGAGGCCTCCAAGCAGCGGATCCCGGTGGTCGTGCTCGACCGGCCCAATCCGATCACGGGGCGCGTGGTCGAGGGGCCGCTGATGGATCCCGATTTCTACTCGTTCACCAGCCCGCACACGATTCCCGTGAGAACCGGGCTCACCATCGGCGAGTTCGGCCGGCTGGCGGCCGCCGAGCGAAAAATTCCCGTCTCGCTCACGGTCGTTCCGCTGGTCGGCTGGCAGCGCGAGCGCTGGTACGACGAGACCGGCCTACCGTGGGTCAATCCGTCGCCGAACATCCGCTCGGTCACACAGGCGCTCCTTTACTCGGGCGTCGGGCTGCTCGAGGCGACGAACCTCTCGGTGGGCCGCGGCACGGACATGCCCTTCGAGGTGATCGGCGCGCCGTGGATCGAGCCGCGCGGGCTCGCGGAGGTGCTCAACCGGCAGGGGCTCCGCGGCGTGACCTTCGAGCCCATCTGGTTCACGCCGACGAGCGATGTCTACGCCAGCACGCTCTGCGGCGGCGTGCGACTGGTGGTGACCGACCGGGAGGCGCTCCGCCCGGTGACGGTGGCGTTCGCCCTAGCGCGGGCCCTACGCGAGCGTCATCGCGACCAGTTCAGGCCCGAGAACATCCAGAACCTCCTGGTGAACCGCTCCACGATGTGGGCTTTTCTCAGAGGCGAGGTTCTGGAGCGCGTCGTCGCCTGGGCTGAAATGGATCGCGCTGCCTTCTTGAAGCGTCGGGCGTCGTATCTCATGTACCGGTAGCTTTCCTCGTCCCGCCCGGGGCGTCTGGCCGCGGTGGGCGGGGGCGTGGTCGGGTCGGTGAGGGGTCAACGGACCACGCGGCACGCTTGCGCTTGCCCTTTGTGGCTGGGCTCCATCCGGGCGCGCTACTTCCGACGACACTTTTCGGGAACGGGTCCTTTTGACCCCTCACCGACCCGACCACGCCCCCGCCCACCGCGGCCTGCGCCACGTGAGCGGCATCTCAGCGTCGGAACATGCGGATCCCGCGGCTCTCTTCCTGAGCGCGGGCGTCGGCTTTCCCGGCGGCCGGGCGTGATTTCTTGCTGTGGTCGAGGGGACGTTGCCTAGCTGCTTGCGGCGGGCGCGGGCGTGGCGCCATCAGGGGACTGCGGCGCTGCCCGGTGCTGCGGAGAGCGTGGTTAGCGTTCGACGACTCGGAGGGAGCGGAGCTCGGCGCGGAGGCGGTCGCGGCTGGCGGCCGGGACGGTCACCGAGTTGGGGTCGCCGTCGCTCACGAAGCGCTCGTGGGGGTTCTTGTCGAAGTAATTGAGCCAGTAGGCAAGGTCGCGCTCGACGGCCTGGATGCGCGGCAGGCGCACGGGATCGAACGCGCGCGAGAACGGCGACGGCGCGGGCCCGCCCGCCACCATCAGTACAGCGTCGTGGTGGTAGGTCGTGCCCTTGGCCGAGCCGTTCAGCACCCAGCTCACGTCCGGCGGATAGACGCCGTGCGGCAACGCGAGGGTGCGCGTCTTGTAGTCGGGGACGTGGCGCTGAATCCACACCTGGGCGTCGGCCACCTGGGCGCGTACCGTGGCCTCCGGGTACTTGCCGAGGTTCGCGTGCCAGAGCGTGTGATTGCCGATCTCGTAGCCGTGGCTCACTAGGTACTGGAGCTTCTTGCCCTCGTACTCCGGCTGGTTGAAGAGTCGGTTCGGCTTGGAGGCGCCCGGCAGGACGTAGAACGTCCCGCCCCGGCCGAAGTCGGGTTTCTCGGCGACGAACGCCTCGAGGACGCCGATGGCTGACTTGGGATCGATCTGGACGCTGCCGTTCGCCTCGATGTAGCGGAACTGACCCGGGGAGGAGTCGTCGAACGTGAGCACGACCGGCGTCGTCCCGGCCGGGATCTGGATCTTCCGGTCGAGCAGGTCACCCAGGTTGATCAGCCGGTACCCCTTCGCGTAGAGCGTCTCCAGGTCGCGCCGGAAGTTCTCGGGCGTACGCGTCCAGCGCTCCTCGGGGTAGTCGATCTTGTGATACTCGAGGATCATCACGCGGCCGAGCTCGTTGGGGGTGAGATCGCCTGCTCCTGCATACGAGACCAGCAACAGTGCTGCCGTCAAAATCAATGAGAGAACCAAAAAGAGTTTCACTTGGTCCCGGAGGCCTCTTTCTGCCGTAGCGCGCTGGCGGTGTAGTCGTTCCGGGGGTTCCACAGCATCCAGCCTACCGCCCCGGCGTCGTCGGCTCCCTTGATCTGCGCGCGGATCTCGGGCACGCCGAAGATCCGCTTGTCGAACGCGTAGTCCTTGAAGTCCTGCAGCCACGGCCGCACGCGCACGCGATGGACGGTCGAGCGGCGCTGGATATTCTTCACGCTCTCGTGGACCACCTCGTAAGGGTGCTGGACGGGGTTCCGGAACCCCGGGATGCCCATGTGATAGCCGGAGGGATAGACCATCGGGCAGAAGTAGTCGAGATTCGGCGCCAGCTCCTCGATGCGCTGGCCGATATCGGTGTCGTTCTCGTTGAACGCGGTGTAGCCGAAGACGTCGGCGGCAACGAACACCCCCAGCGGTCCGAGCTCACGGCGAGCCTTGCCCAGGAAGCCGGCGATGGCCGGCAGCCGCGTTTCCTTGTTGTTTAGCCCCGAGTACTTCGCGGCGCCCAGCTTGCCGTCGGTCGGGAAGCGGACATAGTCGAACTGGATCTCGTCGAACCCCTTGCTGGCCGCTTCCTTCGCGATGGCGACGTTGTAGCGCCAGACCTCCTCGCGGAACGGGTCGACCCAGGCGAGCTTCTCGTTGTCGATCCAGGGCCGGCCGGTGCGCGTGTCGATGATGGCGAGGTCGGGCCGGCCGTTGGCGAGGACGTTGTCCTTGAAGGTCACGATGCGGCCGATGGTGTAGATGCCGCGCGATTTCAGATCGGCCATGAGGCTGTCGAAGTCCTTGAGGGTGCCGGGGCCCTGGGCGCCGACCGTCAGCGCCAGCGGCACCTCGGTACGGTAGACGATCCAGCCGCGGTCTCCCTTCACGTCGATCACGACCGCGTTCAATTCGGTCCGAGCGGCCAGGTCGAGGACGCGGCCGCGGATGCCTCGGTCGCCGATGCCGAAGTACGTCAGGTACGCCGCCTTGATGACCTGCGGCTGCATGACCAGCTCGATCGTGTCGCGGGTCGGCGCCAGCTTCACCTTTGCGAAGCCGGGCCGCTTCACCACCATGGGTGCGTCGCTCGGATGACCCTCGATGGTGAACCGTCCTTCGGCGTTCGTCAGGTGCTCGACGCCACCGATGACGACCGACACGCCCTCGAACGGGCTGTGGTTGGCGTCAAGGATCTGACCAGTGATCGTTTTCGGCCAGGTGACGCGCGGCGCCTCGGGGGCTCGCTCGATCGGACGCCCGACGTAGTCCGAGACTGGACCAGGAGTTGGCACTGGTACGGGGCGAGCCACGGTCGTCGCGCGCGCCGGTTCCGACGGCGACAGCAGGGCGTAGCCGCTCAGAATCGCAACAGCGAGAAGTCCGACGGTGTAGCCACCGTCGAGCAAATTACGTCGGCGCTTCGACGGAGTGTGTTCGTCACTCATGGGTATTCACGACAATAACTGCCGCTGGAAGGCGTTCCAAAGAAAAACTTTGGATACAATTCGTCGTATGTCATCGACCACTACATACTTTGGATGCGAGGGTGCGCGCAGACGTTTCGTCGAGGTGAACGGCCTGCGATTGAGCTTTCTCGAGTGGGAAGCGCCGGGCCGTCCGGTCGTCTGCTTCTTGCACGGCGGCTCGGCCCACGCGCACTGGTTCGATCACGTGACGCCCGCGCTCGCCGGCCGGTTCCACATGATCGCGCTCGACCAGCGTGGCCACGGCGAGAGCGAGTGGGCCCAGCCGCCGGCCTACGCGACCGAGAACTTCGCGTCCGACCTGCTGGGCGTCTTCGACGCCTTGGGCTGGCGGCGGGCGGCCCTCGTCGGCCACTCGATGGGCGGCCACAATGCCATGTCGTTCTCGGCCTGGCACCCCGACCGCGTGAGCGCTCTGGTCATCGTCGACTCGCGCCCCTCCATTCCCGTCGATCGGCTGGACCGGCTGCGCACGCGGGGCATGGTCACCCTGCGGCCGTACCCGACGCAGGAGGCCGCCGCGGCGTCGTTCCGGCTGCTTCCCCGCGAGACGGTGGCCGATCCAGCCCTGCTCGCGCATCTCGGGCGGTCGGGTGTCGTCCAGCGCGACGGGCACTGGGTCTACCGCTTCGATCCCGCGAGCAACGGCCAGCGCCAGCCCGTCGACGCCTGGACCCTGATCGACCGGATCAGGGCGCCGACCCTCGTGGTCCGCGGCGAGCTGAGCCCGAACTTCACGCGCGAGATGGCCGACAAGCTGCGGGCGGCGATCCCCGGCGCTGCGTACGTGGAGATTCCCGGGGCCTACCACCACCTGGTGCTGGACAACCCGAGGGCGTTCGTCCAGGCGGTCGATCCGTTCCTGACGACGACGCTTCGGTGAAGTGAGCGGGCTAAGAGCCGGGACTACCGGTCGATGCGGAAGCGCTCGATCGCCTCGGGGTCCAGCTCGACGCCGAGCCCGGTACCGGTGGGCACGCGGATCTCGCCGTTCACGGGCGTGAGCGGCTCGGTGACGATGTCGGCGGCCAGCGCCCCGCTGACCCCGACCGCGAATACCCCTTCCATGAGAGGGCTGGGCCAGGCTCCGCAGAGCTGCGCCACCGCCGCGGTCGCGACGCTGGTGCTGGGGTGGTTGCCGGGGTAGATGCGCATGCCTGCAGCGCTCGCCAGCGCCCAGAGCCGCCAGACGCGATACATCCCACCGTTCTTCGCGATCTTCGTCTGTACTACGGTCGCCGCACGCCGGCGGATCACGTCGAGCAGGGAATGGTCGGTCGAGACCGATTCGTCGGCCATGATCGGGATCGACGTGGCCTGAGCCAGGGCCGCCAGGCCGTCGATGTCCCAGATGGCGATGGGCTGCTCGGCTGCGTCGATGTCGTAGGGCTCGAGCTTCCGCAGCAGGGCGAGGGCGTCGTCGTAGGTGAGGGCGCCGTTCGCGTCCACCCGAATGACGACCCCGTCCCCGAACCGGTCGCGCAGCGCCCTGACGTTGGCCAGGTCTTGCTTGGGATCGACGCCGATCTTGAGCCCGAAGTGGCGAAAGCCCCGGTCGTAAAACCCCTGCGCCGACTGGAGCACCTCGGCGCCGGTCGGCTTCATGGCGAGAAGGCCAGAGACGCGGACGCGGTCGCGGCACTCGCCGCCGAGGAGCTTGTGCACGGGGAGCCCCACCGCCTTGCCGGCAATGTCGTACAGGGCGTCGGCCACCGCGGCCTGCGCGTAGAGCGTGTTGTAGAGCGCCTCGTCGAGCGTCTTCAAGATGCCGCCGATGTCGAACGGCGAGCGTCCGGCCAGCCGCGGCTCGAACTCGTCGTTGACCGTGCGGACGAGGTTCCAGATGAGCTCGGCGCTGCCCTGCCGGCGCCAGGCCTGCGTCTCGCCGATGCCAGAGATCCCCTCGTCGGTGTGCACCCGGACGATGAGCGTGTCGATCGTCTCCCGGCCGGCGCCCTGCGAGATTTTGAACGGCTGGGCGAAGGGCAGACGCAGGGGGATCGTCTCGATCTCGGTGATCTTCATCCGATCAGTCGAGCTTCGCCAGGAAGTCCTTCAGCACAGGCGCCCACTTCGCCCACTCAGGGCCGCTCGCCGAGTGGCCGAGCTCGGTGTCGATCTCGAAGTACTGCGCCTCCACGCCGGCCCGCTGGAGCTTGTCCATCACGGCCGGTGCGATCGACGGCGCAAAGAGCTTGTCGGTCTTCGAGAGCACGTAGAGCACCCGGGCGCGAATCCGGCTGAAGTCGCGCTCGGCGTCGTACCGGACGGCCGCCTTACGCAGCGTGATCATCGAGTTGGGATCGAACTGCCGGGCCCACGTCTCGGCGAGCTGCCTGAGTCGCGCCGCGCGCGCGGCGGGGTCGGGGATGGTCCGCGCGAGCGCCTCGTTCTGGCCGTAGCGCTCGAGCGTCTCGACGCGATGCTGGACCAGCGTCGGGAAGATGCCACCGCGGTCGTAGTGCCAGCCTCCGTTCCAGCTCGGGTCTGTGGCAAAGCGATCCTGCAACGCCTTCACCGCCGCGTCGCCGCCCGAGCCCTTCGGCGCCGTCACGACCGGCACGACGCCGGCCATGAACGACGGATAGCTGACGGCCCACTGGAACGCCTGATAGCCGCCGAACGACGGACCCGCGACAGCGACCAGGTGGCGTACGCCGAGGCTGTCGAGCAGGAGCTTCTGCGCGCCGATGATGTCGGTGAGCGTGATGTCGGGAAAATCGGGGCCGTACGGCTTGCCGGTCTTCGGATTCGTGCTGGCCGGCGCCGTCGAGCCGTAGGAGGAGCCGAGCATGTTCGACGACACGACGAAATACCGGTCGGTGTCGATGGCCTTGCCGGAGCCGACGAGGCCGCTCCACCAGCCGGCGAACGGCATGTCGGGGGTCGGGGCGCTCGCCGCGAAGTGGTTACCCGTGAAGCCGTGGGTGACCAGGATCGCGTTGCGACCGTCCCGCGCGAGCTGCCCATAGGTCTCGTACGCGAGGGCCAGCTCCGGCAGAACCCGACCGCTCTCCAACTTGAAGCTCGGGACCATGAAGCTTTGATTCATCGCGCGCTCCGGTGTGCTCGATTTGGACGCCGGCTACGATCCGGCTGTACGGGGGCACAGCATAAGGCCGTCGAGCATCCGAGCGCAACCAGGCACGTGAACGCTGGCGCGTTGCCTACACGCTGCCGATGTGGAGCGCGATCGTCCCGAGGCCGTAGCGCCGGAAAGTCACGTCGCGGAGCCCCACCGAGACCATCAATCGCGCGAGCTGCTCGGGCGTGACGAAGCGCTCGACGGATTGCGGCAGGTAGGTGTAGGCCTGCCGGTCCCCGGCGACCAGGGCGCCGATGGCCGGCACCACACGGTTGAAGTAGACGCCGAATGCCGGGCCCCACAGCGGTACCGCCGGGCGGACGATGTCGAGCGTGATCACACGGCCGCCGCGCATGGTGACCCGGCGCATCTCGGCCAGCCCGCGCTCGAGGTCTTCGAGGTTCCGCAAGAGAAACGCCGACATCACGCAGGCGAACGCGGCGTCACGAAACGGCAGTGCCAGCGCGTCGGCGGCCAGCAGCGGAATGCGAGCCACGCGCCCGGCGTCGAGCTTGCCGCGGGCCACTTGGAGCATGCCATCAGAGAAATCGGCGCCGACGATATGTCGGCTCGGGTCGAACGCGCGCAGCGCGATGGCGAGGTCGGCGGTGCCCGTCGCGAGATCGAGCGCCGGGCCCGTGGCCGCCTCGGCCGCGGAAGCCGCGACCCGGCGGCGCCAGGCGTGGTGGCGGCCGCCGGTCATCAGGGAATTCATGAGGTCGTAGCGGCGGGCAATGCGCGTGAACATTGCCCGCACCGCCTCGGCCTTCGAGGGCGACAAGCCGGGCGCGGCGGCCACTACCTGAGGCCGAGCACCACGGCGGCGAGGACGATCAGCGCGATGTAGCCGTTCACGTTGAAGAAGGCTACGTCGAGACGCGAGAGATCGCGCGGGCTCACGAGGGAATGCTCGTAGGCGAAGAGCGCGACGACCGCGAGCCAACCCACCCAGTAGATGGGGCCAAGCGCCACCTGCCAGCCCAGCACGGCCAGCGCCAGCGCCGTGAGCACATGGTTCACCCGCGCGGCCGTGAGCGCAGCCGGCACGCCGAAGCGCGCGGCGACCGAATGAAGGCCCTCAGCCCGATCGACCTCGACGTCCTGGCACGCGTAGATGAGATCGAAGCCGCCGATCCAGGTCGTGAGCGCGAACCAGATGGTGAACGCGGGCGCGTCGAACTGGCCGCGCACGGCGATCCAGCCGCCGGCGCCGGCGATGCCGTCGGTGAAGCCGAGTACCCAGTGCGAGAGCCACGTGAAGCGCTTCGTGTAGTGGTAGCCGACGAGGAACACGAGCGCGAGCGGCGCCAGCAGGAAGCAGAGCGGGTTCAGCATCCACGCCGCGACGAACATGAGTACCGCGCCGGCGACCGCCAGCGCCTTCATCTCGCCCACGGCTAGGAGACCCTGCGGCAGGTGGCGCCCGGCGGTGCGCGGGTTACGGGCGTCGATGAAGCGATCGATCACGCGATTGGCCGCCATGGCGCACGTGCGGCCGCCGACCATGGCCGCGGTGACCCAGAGGACCGTCCACCAGCCCGGCCAGCCGCCGGCGGCGAGGGCCATGGCGATGTAAGCGAAGGGCAGGGCGAAGACGGTGTGCTCGAACTTGATCGCGTCGAGCACGCGCGAGATCTTGCTCAGAGCCCGTATTCCTTCCAGCGCCGCGTGACGCGCTCGCGCATCTCGTCGGTCATCGTGATCTCTTCCGGCCAGGGCTGCGCGACGTCGTCGAGCGCGCTCTTCTCGGTCGCATCGACGCCGAGCTTGCCGCCATAGCGGTGGCGCAGCGCCGCATGGTCCAGGTCGTCCATGGGCCCTTCCAGGATCATCAGATCGCGCCGCGGGTCGATGTTGCCGGTGGCCCGCCAGGCGACCTCGGAGAGATCATGCACGTTGACGTGCTCGCTGACGACGACGATGGTCTTGGCGAGCATCATGAGCCCCATGCCCCAGAGCGCGCTCATGACCTTGCGCGCCTGGCCGGGGTATCGTTTCTTGATGGAGACGATGACGAGGTTGTGGAAGACGCCCTCGGCCGGCATGTTCATGTCGATGACTTCCGGGAGCATCATTCGGATGATCGGCAGGAAGAGCCGCTCGGTGGCCTTGCCGAGCCAGTAGTCTTCTTGGGGCGGGCGGCCCACGATCGTGGTCGGATAGATCGGCCGCGCTCGCCGCGTGACGGCCGTCAGGTGAAACACGGGATAGTCGCGCGCGAGCGAGTAGTAGCCGGTGTGATCGCCGAAGGGCCCCTCGAGCCGCCGTTCCCGCGGATCGACGTAGCCCTCCAGCACGATCTCGGCCTGGGCCGGCACTTCCAGATCGTTCGTCACGCAGCGCACGAGCTCGACACCGCTGCCGCGAAGCCACCCGGCGAAGACGACCTCGTCGACGCCCGGCGGCAGCGGCGCTGACGCCGCGTAGATCATCGCCGGGTCGCCACCGAGCGCGATGGCCACAGGCATGCGGTCACTCGAGCCGAGCTCTTCTTCGGCGACGCGGTGGTGCTCGGCGCCGCCCTTGTGCGTCTGCCAGTGCATGCCGAGCGTGCGGTCGTCGTACACCTGCAGGCGGTACATGCCCACGTTGCGCGCGCCGGTCCGCGGATCGCGCGTGAAGACGCCGGGCAGCGTGATGTAGCGGCCGCCATCGGACGGCCAGCACTGGAGCGCTGGAATCCCAGCCAGCGACGGGTGCGCGGTCTCGACCACTTCCTGACAGGGCGCGCCCGTGACACGCCGGGGACCAGCCTTCACCAGGTCGAAGAGCGTGCCGAGCTTCGCGAGGCGCTCGCCGAACGTGCCCGGGAGCTTCAGATCGAGGAGCTTCGCGACGCGCTCGCCCAGCTCGTCGAGATGGGTCACGCCGAGCGCCGTCGCCATGCGGTCGTGGGAGCCGAACACGTTGACGAGCACGGGCATGTCGAAGCCCTCGACTCGCTCGAACAAGAGGGCCGTGTTGCGATCGCCCGGGCTCTTGGAGACGCGATCGGTGATCTCGGTGATCTCGAGATCCCGCGAGACGGGAGCCGTGATGCGGCTCAAATGGCCGCGCGTTTCGAGGTGAGCGACCAGGTCGCGGAGGTCGGTGAAGCTCACACCCTGCGGGATGCAGCCAGGGGAAACATTACTACCATCGGTGGTAGCCAACTTTCATGAGAAGCGGCGGCGCAGGACGACGGCGGCATGCGCGTCATTATTGCATAGCGGACGGGGCTCCAGTCATACTCGGAGGATGGCGCGCGTTCCGACGAACGAGGCTGTCAAGAGTCTCCTCGACAGCCTCAGCGAAGCGCTCGTCGTCCTCGATCTTGCGAACCAGGTTCTCGAGTGGAACGCGCCGATGGAACACCTCACCGGCGTGATACGGGCCGACGCGTTCGGTCGCATCGCCGAGACGGTCCTGCCGCTGTTCCGCGATCCCGCCCTTGCTTCCATCGTGCGACGCGCCGCCGCGGGCGAGACCCCCGACCCGATCGAGCTGGCGCACACCACACCCGGCGACGATCGGTCTCTCTGGCTCGAGGTTCGCTGTGTCCCGTGGCGTGACGATGCCGGAGCCGTCGCGGGCGTCGCGGCGTTCTTCACCGACGTCAGCAACCCCCAGCGCCGGGCTCTCCTGCTGCACGCCATGGAGGCCATCGGCCAGTCGCTGACCTCGTCGCTCGACCTCAACGAGGTGCTCGACACGATCGTCGGCAAGGCCCTCGAGGTGATGGGCGCCGAGTCGGCGATGGTGGTCCTTGGCGATGCGAACGCGTCGGAGTACAAGGTGATGCGCGCGGCCGGCCGCCTCAGCGCCCAGTACGGGGCGGGTGGCACGATCCCGGTCGGCGGCGGGCCCGCCAGCGTCGCGGTGCGCGACAAGCGCACAGTTGCCACGCGAAACATCCTGACCGACACGAAGCTCTGGCTGGCGCCGCCGCGGCGCGCCGACATCGAGCGCGAGGGCTTCAAGGCGGCGGCGGCGGCGCCGCTCGCCGCCAAAGACCGCATTCTCGGCGCGCTGGTCGTGCACTACTGGACCGAGCGCTCGTTCGGTAGCGAGGAGATCGCCGCGCTCGAGTTCCTGGCCAAGCAGGCCGCCATCGCCATCCGCAACGCGTCGCTCTACGAAGCCGAGCATGCGGAGGCCGCGCGCATCCGGGGCCTGACCGCCGTGAACCGGCGCATCTCGAGCGCGCTCGAGCTCGACACCCTGCTGCGGGCCATCTCCGAGTCGGCCGCCGAGCTGACCGGCGCGCGCCTGGTGACGTTCTGGCTGGCCGACGAGCAGCGCCGCATGCTCTCGCTCACGAGCGGGACCGTAGCCGAGATGGTCGAATCGTTCACGCCGCGGATCATGAGCTACGACCAGGGCACCGTCGGCTGGGTTGCCAGCCATCGCGAGAAGCTGGTCGTGGACGACATGGCCAGGGACGAGCGGAACATCGTCCGCGCGTGGACGGACCGGTGGGGCATCCGGAGCTTCTCGGGGTTCCCGGTGCTCGCCGGCGAAGAGCTGCTGGCGGTGATGGTGGTCGCCCACACCGAGCCCTTGCGCTTCGGCAAGGACAAGCAGGACATGATGGACCTGTTCCTCGCCCAGGCGGCCATCGCCATCCAGAACGCGCGCCTCTACCGCGAGGCGAAGCTTCGGCGCGACGTGGCCGAGGTGCTGGCGCGGCTGGCCCGCGAGCTCGCTTCCACCCTGGAAGTGGAGCCGATCGCCAAGCTGCTCGCGCGGGGCGCTGCGGAGCTGGTGAACGCGCGGGCCGCGGGCGTGTTCCTGCTCGAGCCCGAGGACGGCTCACTGCGCCCGACGGCCACCTACGGGGTAGACGCCGACACGATGGGCGAGCTGGTCTTCAAGCCGGGCGAGGGCGCGGAAGGCCGCGCCGTCTCGGATCGCCGCATCGTCGTCAGCGCCGACGTCCTGGCCGATCCAGGCATCCAGCTCTCGGCCTGGGTACGCGAGCGCGTTCGCGCCAGCGGCTATCGCGCCGTCGTCGGCGTGCCCCTGCTGACGCACGATCGCGTCATCGGCGCCCTCGGCCTCGGCGCCGACGCGGGCAGCACGTTCTCGCGGGAAGAGCTACAGACGCTCGAGGCGCTCGCCGACCAGGCCTCGCTTGCCTTCGAGAACGCGCGCCTCTATGCGAGCGCCCGCGACAGCCTGGTTCGGCTGCGCGAGACCCAGGCGCAGCTGGTGCAGGCCGCGAAGATGTCGGCGCTCGGCCAGCTCGTCTCCGGCGTGGCCCACGAGCTGAACAACCCGCTGAGCGTGATCGTGGGTTACGGCCAGCTCCTGCTGGCGCGCGAGGTGCCGGCGACGGTGCTGCGCCCGATCGAGCTGATGGTGGCCCAGGCCGACCGGATGGCGAAGATCGTCCGCAATCTGCTGCTGTTCGCCCGCCAGCGCCCATCCGAGCGTACGACGGTGAACCTGAACGAGGTGCTCGAGCAGACCCTCGCGCTGCGACTGAATCAGCTGCAGATCTCGGCCATTGCCGTCGACAAGAAGTTCGCGCGCGGCTTGCCTTCTGTGATGGCCGACCCGCATCAGCTCGAGCAGGTGTTTTTGAACCTCTTGCTGAACGCCGAGCAGGCCATGCTCGAGGCCAAGCACGGCGGGCGCATCACCTTGACCACCGGGGTGACCCGCGACGGGCGCTCGGTGATTGCCGAGGTGATCGACGACGGCCCGGGCATTCCTCAGGACGCGCTTCCGCACGTCTTCGAGCCGTTCTTCACGACCAAGACCGTCGGCACTGGCACGGGCCTGGGCCTGTCGGTCTCGTATGGAATCGTCGAGGAGCACGGCGGCCATCTCGTGGTGGAAAGTCGGCCGGGCCGGACGGTCTTCCGGCTGGAGCTGCCGGTCGCCCAGTCGGCCGCGGCGCGGCGCGCGGCGCCCGCCGGCTCACCGATGGTCGTCACCGGCGACGGTCGCGCGGCGCTGGTGGTGGAGGACGAGGCGAGCGTGCTCGACCTGGTCGTGACGATCCTGAGCCAGACCGGCTGGCGGGTCGACGTGGCCACCGGCGGCCGCGAGGCCCTCGAGCGCGTGCGCAGCGAGCGCTACGATCTGATCGTGTCGGATATCCGGATGCCCGCTGGGGACGGCGAGCAGTTCTACCGCGACGCGACCACGGGCGATCCTTCCCTCGCGTCGCGCTTCATCTTCATCACTGGCGACACCGCGAACCGCGAGGCGAACTCTTCACTCGTCGACGCGGGCGCGCTGGTCATCGAAAAGCCCTTCCAGCCCGCGTTCTTTCTCGATGCCGTACGCCGCGTGACGTCCTGACGTCACGTCCTCATTGACACCGGCGCCCCGCAGCGCTAGAGAGGGGGCGAGGTGCGACATGACCAAGGCCGAGCTGGTGGCAATCATGGCGAAGAACGCAGGGGCCTCGAAGATTTCCGCCGAGCGCGCCATGAATGCCTTCGTCTGCGGCATCGTGGAGTCGCTGCGCCGCGGCCGGCGCGTGACGATTTCCGGATTCGGGACATTCGTGGTCACTCGCCGCGCCGCCCGCAACGGCCGCGACCCGCGCACCGGCAAAGAGATTCAGATTCCGACCGCTAAGGTGCCCCGCTTCCGCGCAAGTCGCACACTCAAGTCGGCGATCCGCTGAGCGCTTCCCGCTGGTGTGGTAAGGTTGGGGCGTTGGTGGGGGATCGTCTAGTGGTAGGACGCGTGGCTCTGGACCACGTAGCGGGGGTTCGAATCCTCCTCCCCCAGCCAACGAATTCAGCCGGCCCCATCGTCTAGAGGCCTAGGACACGGCCCTCTCAAGGCTGAAACACGGGTTCGAATCCCGTTGGGGCCACCACCAAAAGATCAGTGAGTTCCGCGTGTTCTCGCCTGTTTCGCGCTCTCGCTCATCTGATGCGAAACGACAGAAAGCGACACTTTGCGACAGCGAAATGGCAGCGGAATGGCAGCAGCCGGCTGGCTGTCAGGACAGGTGGAAAACTCGGTTGCCGATGCTTCGCGTAACGCTGTAGCGTCAACCTCGCGGGCCTAGGGTAGCTCCCGAACGGAGCGTTTTCCTCGACGCTCCTGGCCCGCGATTCTTTCCGAGGGCTCTTGAGGAGGAGCCGTGGGTATCGGGGGCGTTTGGGATGAGGCTCTCGCGTTCGATCAGAGGCGCGCGATCGCCGTGCGGTGCG
>JBKPCO010000179.1:0-15250 GCA_046727415.1 Candidatus Methylomirabilota bacterium | reverse complement strand
GGCGACGGGCGCTATGCGCCCGGATGGAGCCCAGCCGCCACGGGGTAGCGAACGCGTGCCGCGTGGTCGTCTCGCCCCCCACCGAACCCGACCGCCGCCCGACCGCCCGGCTAAGCCGAGACGCTTGCGCGGAGAGAGCCGACGCGATAGAGGTATCTGACGCCATTACGCGACCAGGAGAATCCCATGAGCGAGACGCCGAAGCTCTTGCTGCACAAGGACGGCCCGATCGGTTGGATCATCTTCAACCAGCCGGAAAAGCGGAACGCGGTGAGCCTGGAGATGTGGCAGATGATGCCCGACTATGTCCAGGACCTGGCTACCGACGACAACATCCGAGTCGTCGTCCTGCGGGGCGCCGGCGACCAGGCCTTCGTGGCGGGCGCCGACATCTCCCAGTTCAAGGAGCGGCGGCGCAACATGGCCGACCAGGAGGAGTACGCCCGCATCTCGTCGAAGGGTCAGGACTCGCTCGGCACGCTCACCAAGCCCCTGCTCGCGATGATCCACGGCTACTGCGTCGGCGGCGGCGTCGGCATCGCCATCGGCTGCGACATGCGCATCGCTTCCGACGACGCGCGCTTCGGCATTCCGGCGGCGCGCCTGGGCCTCGGCTACCACTACAAGGGCATGGAAAAGCTGATGAAGCTGGTTGGCCCGGCCTACACGAAGGAGATCTTCTTCACCGCCCGCACCGACTTCAGCGCGCAGGACGCGCTGCGGATGGGGCTGGTGAACCAGGTCGTGCCGAAGGCCGAGCTGGAGAGCTTCACCCGCAACTACGCGCTGACGATGGCCCGCAACGCGCCCCTCACGCTCAAGTCGGCCAAGGCCACGGTCGATCAGCTCGTGAAGCCCGACGACGAGCGCGACCTTGGGATGCTCGACAAGCTGATCACCGACTGCTTCAACAGCCAGGACTATCAGGAGGGCGTGAAGGCCTTCTCCGAGAAGCGCCGGCCGCAGTTCCAGGGCCGGTGAGCGCGGCGGCATAGGGATCGCCATGCCGCCCCAGAGCCTCAAGATCGACAACGCCCGCTATATCATCACCGTCGATCCCGAGCGCCGGATCATCCAGGACGGCTCGATCCTGATCGAGAACGGAAGCGTGAGCCGCGTGGGCAAGGCGGCGGCGCTCGCGAATGCCCGGGCCGACCGCGTGATCGACGCTCGCAACTTCGTGGTGACGCCCGGGTTCCTCAACGGTCACATGCACATCAGCTACGCGCACGCCGTGCGCGGCATTTTCCCGGACAACCTGGGAAGCCCGCTGAGCCACGTGTTCAAGCTCCAGATGGCGATGACCGAGGAAGAGGAGCACGCCACGACGCTCCTGGGCCTCGTGGAGCTCGTGAAGAACGGCACGGTCTGCTTCGTGGACCCGGGCAGCACCAAGTTCCCGGACGCGTGCCTGCAGGCCTACCAGGACGCCGGCATCCGCGTGATTCTCGGCGACTGCGTGACCGACCAGGAGGCGCCCTTCCCCCTGCCCCGCTACGACACGGCCGAGGCGGTCACGCGGACGATGTCGTTCCTCAAGAAGTGGCAGGGGCGGCTCGACGGACGGATCTACGCCTGGGCCATGCCGTTCTCGCCGGAGACGTGCAGCGCCGACCTCCTGCGCCAGCTCAAGCGTGTCGCCGACGAGCGCCACACCTGCCTGACGCTTCATCACAATAGTGGTCCCCAGGCCCGCAAAGACTCCCAGGCGCGCAACGGCCACACCCCGACCGAATATCTCGAGTCGATCGGCGTGCTCGGGCCCAACGTCGTGCTGGCCCACTCGCTCGGCGTCGATGACGCCGAGATCGAGTGCCTGGCGCGGACGGGCGCGACGGTCGCGATGTGTCCCGTCACCGCCGCCAAGGGCGGCCGGGGCGTGGCGGAATTCGGGCGCATGCCGGAGCTGCTCGCCAAGCGCGTGAAGATCGCGCTCGGCTGCGACTCCCCCAACAACTCGAACCACCTCGACATCGTGCGCGCCATGAACATGGCGGCCATCCAGTACAAGGATTCGCGCCAGGACATGCGCCAGATCCCGGCCGAGTCAGCACTCGAGATGGCGACGCTCATCGGCGCCCAGGCCCTCGGGGTCGGGAACGAGATCGGCTCGATCGAGACCGGAAAGCGGGCCGACCTAGTGCTCTTCGACACGCAGCGCCCGGAGTGGCAGACGCTGTTCAACCCGGTCAACAACCTGGTCTACAACGCCGACGGCCGCAGCGTGCACACGGTCATCATCGACGGCCGTGTCGTGGTGGACGCCTATCGGCAGTCCTTTGTCGACGAACCGAAGCTCTACGCCAAGGTGCAGGAGATGGGCGAGAAGCTCATGGCGCGGACGGGCACAACGTTCCCGCGTTCGAGGTGGCAGATCGTCTAGCTCGCAGGGCCAGCGTATCGGACCCGATTCATTGACGTGCAGCGACCCCTGCCGCTACTCTCGAGCCGATGACTGAGCCCTTCGCGCTGGCTCGGAAGTGGACTCGCCTGGAGTACGACCGGCTGGTCGAAGCGGAGTTCCTCGGGCCCGAAGACCGTATAGAGCTTCTCGGCGGCCACATGATCGTCAAGGAGCCGCAGTATAGCCCGCACGCGACGAGCATCTGTCTCTTGCAGCGCGTCCTCATCGACACGTTTGGTGCCGGCTGGACAGTGCGAGCACAGATGCCAGTGGCGCTCGACGAGGAGTCCGAGCCGGAGCCCGACGTGTCGGTCGTGCCAGGCGATCCCCGCGACTATCGCGACGCCCATCCGGAGCGCCCAGCGCTGATCGTCGAGGTCGCACTATCGCGCCTGCGATTCGACCGCGAGCACAAGGGTAGCCTCTACGCTCGCGCGGGGATCGTCGACTACTGGATCGTGAACATTCCGAACCGGCGGCTCGAGATCTATCGCGAGCCCGAGCCCGACGAGACCGCCGCCTTCGGCTGGCGCTACGGCCGCTCGGTCACACTCGGGCCCGACGAGCGTGTCGCACCGCTGGCCGCTCCGCAGGCCTCTATCCTCATCGCCGATCTGCTGCCGTAAGCCTGGAGACTTCCTCGGCGCTAATCCGCGGCAGCAGCCGAAAATCCGCCGGCGAGCTGCCGAGCAACGAGGTGCGCGTAGAGGTCGCCCCGCGCGAGAAGCTCCGCGTGCCGGCCGACCTCGACCAGCCGGCTGTCGTCGAGCACCACGATCGCGTCCGCGTCGCGCACGGTCGAGAGCCGGTGGGCGATCACGAGCGTGGTCCGGTCGCGGGCCAGCCGCTCGAGTGCCGCGCGCACGGCGGCCTCGCTCACCGCATCGAGGTGTGACGTCGCCTCGTCCAGGATCAGGACCGGCGCGTCCTTGAGAAACGCGCGGGCGATCGCGACGCGCTGGCGCTGACCGCCGGAAAGCTGGGCGCCCCGCTCACCCACGATCGTGTCGAGTCCGTCCGGCAGCGACGACACCAGCTCGCTCAGCGCCGCACGCTCGATGGCGAGGCCGAGCGCCGCATCGTCGGCGTCGGGGCGTGCTAGCAGCACGTTGGCGCGGAGCGTGTCGTTGAACAGATAGGTGTCCTGGGCGACCAGCGCGATGCGGCGGCGGAGCTCGTCCAGCTTGTACTCGCGCAGGTCATGCCCGAAGAGGCGAATCACGCCGAATTGCGGGTCCCAGAAGCGCAAGAGAAGACTGGCGACGGTTGTCTTTCCGGCGCCCGAGGGCCCCACCACCGCGACGGTGCTGCCGTCTTCGATGCGCAGCGAGATACCGTCGAGCGCCGGCCGGGTCCGACCGGGATAGGTGAAGCGAACGCCGGCCAGCTCGATCGCCGGGCCTCGGCGGATCGGCGAGGCCGGAACTCCCGGCCCGTCCGTCACCGGTACCGGCTCAGCCTCGACCGCGTTGAGTCGTCGTGCGGCACCCAGCGTGTCGGCGAGCTGCCGGCCGACCTGCGCTACTTCCCACAGGGGAATGAACGCGGAGAGGGCGAGCAGCGTGAGCAGCGGCAGGCTCGCCGCGTCGAGGCGGCCCTGATGCGAAAGCCAGGCTCCCACGGCGATCACCGCGAGGCCGCCGAATCCGGTGGCCGTCTCCTGGAACGCGGTCTGGCGGGCCAGGTCGCTCAGGAACGGCAGCCGCAGCTCGTAGAAGCGCCGAGCCTTCGAGCCAAGCGCCTCGCCCCACGCCTTCACCTGACGATAGGCGACGATCTCGGCGAGCCCCTGGACGGTGTCGACCACGTGCGCGTTCAAATCGCCCGAAGCCTCGCGGGCGCGCGAGCTCAGCCGATCGATCCGCCCCCGCCCGAGAATCGGCACGAGCGCGGTGTAGAGAAGAAACGGCACGAGCACCAGGACCAGCGGGCCCCCGAACGAGCCGAGCACGACCAGCACCGCCGCCGGCACGAGCACGGCGACCAGGGCCGGCGTGATCGTGTGGGCGAAGAAATACTCGATCAGCTCGACGTCGTGGGTGGCGGCGCCCACCAGATCGCCCGAACGCCGGCGCGTGAGATACGCGGGCGCCAGCGCGTCGAGCTTCCTGAACACGGCGAGCCGCATGTCGGTGAGCAGCCGGTAGGCCACGTCGTGGGCCAGCCACGACTCGAGCCAATGCAGCGCGCCGGCGAGAGGCGCGATCACGAGCAGGCTCGCCAGCAGCGCGCCGGCGGGCTCGCCACGCTTGACGGCCCGCACGGCGAGGGCGCTGAGCACGCCGACGCCGATCAGGGCGGTGACACGCGCCACGCCGAGAACGAACGTGAGGCCGAGCTGAGTCCGATAGCCGCGCGTCTTGTCGACCAGCGTGCGCAGCACGGGGCTCCAGCCGACCGAGCCGCTGACGATGGCTTGCGCCTCCTCCGCCAGAGACTCGTCGCGGGCACCGGCGGCAGCGCCGTCGCCGTTGGTGCCAGATAGCGCGGGCCTGGCGCCGACCGCGACCACCCCCGTGCCGTCCAGCGCCTGTGCCGCCATGAGCCGCGTGTAGGCGCCGCCGCGCCCGATGAGCTCGCCGTGCGTGCCCTGCTCGACGAGGCGCCCGTCGTCGAGCACCAGGATCCGATCGGCCCCGATCACGCTCGACAGCCGGTGCGCGAAGATCAGCGTCGTGCGGCCCCTCATGAGGCGGTCGAGCGCCGCCTGGATCAGCGCCTCGCTTTCCGCGTCGACCGACGAGAGCGCCTCGTCCAGCACCAGGATGGGCGCGTCGCGCAAGAGCGCCCGCGCGATCGCGATGCGCTGCCGCTGGCCGCCCGAGAGCCGCACGCCGCGCTCGCCCACGACCGTGTCGTATCCCTGCGGCAGCCGCTGGATGAACTCCTCGGCATTGGCCGCCCGGGCGGCGGCCCACAGCTCCTCGAAGCTCGCGTCGGGCTTGCCCATGCGGATGTTGTCGCCGACCGTGCCGTGGAAGAGCCACGTGTCCTGGCTGACCAGCGCGACCCGACTCCGCACCTGATCGAGGCTCAGCTCGCGCAGATCGCGGGAGCCGATCGTGACGAGACCCCGATCCGGATCGTGGAAGCGCAGAAGCAGGCGGGCAACGGTGGATTTCCCCGAGCCGCTCGGCCCCACGATCGCCACGCGCTCGCCGGGCCGAACGCGGAAGCTCAGATCCGCGTGGGCCGGCCGGCGCGCGCCGGGATACGAGAACGTCACGCCCTCGAACCCCATGCCGGCGTCGAGTGGCTCCTGGCCGGCTGGGCGGTCGACCACCACCGGCTTCGAGTCGAGGAGCGCGAAGATCCCCCGGGCCGCCGACAGCCCGAGCATGCCTTGATGGAGCAAGATCCGAAGCTCGCGCAACGGACGGAAGACCTCGACCCCGAGCATCAGGATGACCAGCAGGGCGGGCACGGACATCGCGCCGGAGCTGACGCGCCAGGCGCCGAGCGTCAGCGCGAGGGCGGCGCCCACCGCGATGCCGGTGTCGGTGATGCCGCGGGCGAGGGTGTTGCTGCCGAGCACCCACATCGTGCTCTTGAACAGCGCGTGGGCCCGTGCCTCCAGCTGGCGGGCGCGCGCGCCGCTCTGGCCGAAGGCCTTCAGGGTCGCGAGCCCCTGCACCGCATCGAGGAAATCGGCGCCGAAGGCGCCGTAGGCGCGATTGCGCGCCAGGCTCGCCTGACGGTCGCGGCCGTGCCAGAGAGCGGGCGCCAGCAGCACCGCGAACGCCGCGACCAGCAGCACCAGCGCCACCGGCAAGTCCACGAACGCGACGAACGCGAAGATGAGCAAGGGCGTGAGGGCCGAGACGAAGAGCTGCGGCAGATACTGCCCGAAGTACGTCTCGAGCTGCTGCACCCCTTCGACCAGCGAGAGCATCACGTCGCCGGTGCGGGCGCGCACGAAGTGTGCGGGGCCGAGCGTCGCGACCTGAGAGTACAGCGTCTGCCGCAGATGTTCCTGCACCCGCGCGGCGGTATGGTGCGCCACCATCGCGCGCGCGTAATCGAGCGCGCTGCGCACGACGAGCGCCAGTGCTGTGAGCGCGATGGCCGGCGCGAGCTCCGCCAGCGAGTCGCCGGCGAGCACACGGCCCAGAAGCCAGCCGAGCAGGGCGAGCCGCGCGATCCCGGCGGCAACAGCAGCAAGACCGACGAGCACGGTACCGGCGATGCGCCCGCGCACACCCTCGGTGAGAGCCCAGAGTCTCCGGTCGAAGTACATGCGGGCTAGCCTAGAACCGATCTCCCGGCTTGGGAAGCGAAAGGTGCGCGCCGCGCGCTCAAGTGACGCCACCACCCGAGGACGAATCGCCACCGTCGGCCGCCGGTCGGGACCGCGTCCGTCCGGCGCGCGTCGCGACAGGCGGCGTTGAGGCGGCCCCGCGCCTCGGCATCGCGCAGGCGCTCCCGGATCAGCGCGTGAGCCACATATTCGTTGTCATGCATCGCGTGTCCTCCTCGGCCCGAGTGAACCATTGGAGGCTCCGCGACGGGAGCCGCCAACTCCGGATCGCCCTGCTCCGGATTCGGAGCGCCTCGATCTCGCCGAGTGTTGCTAAGCTGGCGCGGTGCAGTGGGACGACCTGCGTGTCTTTCTCGCGGTGGCTCAAGCGGGCAGCCTGAGGCGGGCCGCGCGCGCGCTCGGCCTGGGCCAGCCCACGCTCATCCGACACCTGCGTGAGCTCGAGCGTAACCTCGGCACGCGCCTGTTCGAGCGCAGGCCGGACGGCCATCGCCTCACCAGGTGGGGCCAGGACCTCCTGCCGATGGCCGAGCGCGTGGCCGATGCCGTCACCACGATCGACCGCCGACGCATGGCCTTCGGCGACGACGCGGGCGGCATGGTCCGCCTGGCGACGGGCGAATGGGTGGCCCGCTTCCTCGCGCCACGGCTAGGCGCCCTGAACAGCGCGCATCGCGATCTCTCGGTCGAGCTGGTCGAGACCCACATCGAGCCGGACCTGGATCGGCGCGAAGCGGACCTGTTCGTTCGCCACGGGCTACCGGCCCGGGGACACCTCGTCCGGATCGGCCTGGGCACCATCGCCGCCGCGATCTACGGCGCGGCAAGCCTCGTCGAGGCTCACCCTGCCGCGAGGACGGACGCTCGATGGCGCGCCTGCCCCTGGGTGGCCTACGACGCGCCGCACGAGTACTTCCGCTCGATGGCGTTTCTGCTCGCCCATCTCGGCGATCTACGCCCGCGGATTCGTGCCAACCGCTTCTCGCTGCAGGTCGAGGCGATCCGCGCGGGAGCGGGGCTCGGCATCCTGCCGTGCTTCGTAGGCGACGCCGACCCGGCGCTCGTACGTCTCACCGCTCCCATCGCGGAGCTCGGCGCCGACTACTGTCTGCTGGTCCATCCCGATCTCAGGACCGTCCCGCGCGTGCGGCGCCTGATCGACTGGATCCGGATGGTCTTCAAGGAAGCGCGGCCGACGCTCCAGGGGCTCGACCACGCGCGCCGGGCCTCGAGGGTCAGGTAGGCGGGCTTCAGCGGCGGATCAGCTGCGCTTAGCTTTCCAGGCGTCGATCTTCTGCTGCAGGCGCGGCACTCGCGCCGCGCGATCGATGACGAAGCGCTCGTGCGTCCCCTCGCCGACCTTCTCCATCTCGTCGTGCACCTCGACCGTGAAGCCGAGGCGGCGCCGGTCGACCTCGGTCAGCTCGACCGTGATGGTGACCCGCATGCCCTCCGGCGTGGCGGCGAGGTGCTTGAGGTGGACGACCGTGCCGACGGTCGTCTGGCCCTCGGCCAGGTGAGGCTGAGCGCACTGGATGGCGGTCTGCTCGACGAGGCGGACCATTTCCGGGGTCGCGAAGACGCGAATAGCGTCGCCGCGCAGGTGCGACGGCGTCATGTCCTCGGTGACCGTCACGGTTTGGGAATGCTTGAGACCCGGCGCGAGCGCCATCGCCTAGCGAATATGCGGCGCGGCCCCGGACAAGTCAAGCGGGCGAGGGCCTGGGGCCTCGGGCGATAATCCCCCACCATGGACTTCGGGCTCTTCTCCTACTGTCAGGGCCGCGGCGTGCCCCACGATCAGGCATACGGCGAGATGCTGGATCAGATCACGCTAGCCGAGACGCTGGGCTTCGGCGAATGCTGGTTCGCCGAGCACCACTTCACCGACTACTCGCTGCTACCGAGCCCCAATTTGATGATCGCGGCCGCGCTTCAGCGCACAACGCGCATGCGCTTCGGCAACTACGTCAACGTCCTGCCCTTCCACCATCCGCTGCGTCTGGCCGCCGAGGCGGCCACGCTCGACAACCTCGCGCGCGGGCGGTTCGACTTCGGCATCGGCAAGGGCGTCCGGCCCGGCGAGTTCACGAAGCTCGGCCTCTCGTTCGACGAGGCGCCGGACATGACCGAAGAAGCCATCGAGATCCTCCTGAAGCTCTGGCGCGAGGACAGCGCGGCGCACGAGGGTCGCTACTGGAAGTTCCCGGAGCTGAACCTGCGGCCGCGCGCGTTTCAGCGCCCGCACCCGCCGCTTCACATGGTCGCGAGCCGTCCGGCCTCCGCGGCCCGCGTGGGCGCGCGGGGCTGGCCGGTCGCCATGCACTTCACGCCAACCGACGTGGTCGCGCGCTGCGTGGAGGAATACCGAGCGGCGGTCGCCGGGCGCCCTGAAGCTCCGGCGAGCGGCCCGTATCGCCCGCGGCTCCTGCTCTGCCGCGAAACCTATGTGGCCGAGACGCCGGCGGCCGCCCGCGCCGAAGGCTCGCTGGCGCTCCAGGGCTTCTGGTATCTGTCGTCGCTGGCGGCGCCGCCGCTACCCGGCGAGTACTCGGATGCGCGCCTCAAGGAGCTGACGGGCCGCGTCTGGGGCGGACGCACCTACGACGAGCTCGACGCCATAGGCGGCATGCTCATCGGCTCGCCGGATCAGGTGGCCGACAAGGTCGCCGGCCTGGAGGCGATCGGCGTCGACACGCTCCTGCTCGTCTGCAGCTTCGGCAACCTCTCGCACGCGCAGGTCTGCCGCTCGCTCGAGCTGTTCGCCGAAGCCGCGATTCGCCCGCGGCAACCGGCCCGCTGATCACGGCTTCTTGACCGGCATCAGCGACGGGCCTTTGAGCTCGGCAGGGAGAATCTCGAACAGCAGGTGCTGGTTCGGCTTGTCCGTCTTGTTGTAAACGGTGTGGTTCACGTCGCCCGACTCGAAGAAGAAGTCGCCGGCCTTGTAGATGTGCGTCTCGTTCGGCAGCACGTAGGTCATCTCGCCGAGAGTCATCAGCCGAATTCCGGGGCCGGCGTGATTGTGCTCGCCGACGTGGCCGCCGGGCTCGAGGGTGCTTGCCACCTCGGCCTCGGCCGATTTCTCCAGCGCATCGGCGAGAAGGGCCTAGGTGACGAGCGGCTGGCGACTGCCGCGAGGCTCTTCGACGAGATGGGGGTGGGCGCTCAGGCCCGACCGATGTAGCGGGTGACGTGATACGGGGTGTGCGCCAGCCCCGGGCAGAATCGCCCGACGACCGCCGCGAGCTGCTCGTAGAGTTCCTTCCCGGGCGCGTTGAGACGGGCCAGACGCTCGCGCGCCGACGCGGCCTCGCGCGCGAGCGCGCCGAGGTCGACGGTGGTCAGCCGGCGGTTGTCCACGATCATCCGGCCGCCGATCATCACGTGGCTGACGGCGCTGCCGTCCTCGGTGTGAACGAGCTGGTTGGTCGGATCGTTGAGCGGCAGCCAGTTCACGTGGCCCAGATCGAGGAAGACGATGTCGGCCTTGTAACCCGCCGCCAGCCGCCCGATCTTTCCCTCGAGGCCGAGCGCGCGGGCGCTCCCCTCCGTCGCCGCCAGCGCGACCTCCTCGGTGGTCACCCATCGCTCCAGATCGGGACCCTGCGCCTTCGAGGCGAACGAGGCCAGGCGCATCGCCTCGTACATGTTCAGGTTGTCGGAGCAGTTGGCGCCGTCGGTGCCGATCCCGACGTTCACGCGCCGCTCGAGCATCCCGCGCATGTCGGCAAGGCCGTTGCCGAGTCGCATGTTGCTGCCGGGATTGTGCGCGACGGACGCACCCCGGTCGCCGAGCCGTTTCATGTCGTCGGTGTCGAGCCACACGCCGTGAGCCACCGTGAAGTGCGGGCCGACCACGCCGAGGTCGTCGAGGTGCGCGGTGAGCGTCTTGCCGTAGCGCTGGAGCCCGACGATCGCCTGCACCTTCGACTCGGCGACGTGGGTGTGCATGCCGGCACCGTGCTCTCGCGAGAGACCCACACACGCCCGGATGAACTCGTCCGAGCAATGGTGAGGGATCGTCGGCGCGACGGCCAGACGCACCTGATCGCGGTCGAGCCGCCAGCCGGCGAGCGCCTGGCCCATGTTCTCGACGCTCGTCTTCCACGGTGCCGGCTGGAGCTTCTCGACACTCTGCTGCAGGGCCGGCGGGAGCGTCGGCTTGAGCCCGGGAATGGCCTCGAAGAAGGTGCGATCGGACACCATCGGCGCGACGACCGCGCGCATGCCGACCTCGGCATAGGCCCCGCCGACCGCTTGCAACCCCTCGAGCGTCGGGGCCGGCCACTCGAACGCGAGGTCGTAGCAGGCGGTGCAGCCCTTCAGCACCATCTCGACCGCGCCGAGCTTCGCACTCAGGCGCTTGTCCTCGAGCGATCGGTTACCGCCGATCCATGACGCGGCCGTCAGCAAGAGCTCGAGCGTCCAGCGATCGCCCATGCCCTTGGCGAGGTTGCCGTGGGCGTGGGTGTGGGCGTTGATGAGCCCGGGGTGCAGGAGCTTGCCGCGCGCGTCCACGATGGTCGCGTCGGACGGGGCCGCGAGCCCGGGCGCGCCGATCTCGGTGATGGTGTCACCGGTGATCAGGATGTCAGCGGGGTCCGCTCGATGGGCTCGAGCGTCGAGGACACGGCCGCCGCGGATGATCGTCGCCACGAGTTTCCTCAGCCGCTCAACGCCGGGCCTTGGCGTCCTGGATAGCGCGCCACACGCGCTCGGCGGTTACCGGCATGTCGAGGTGACGGACACCCAGCGGCGCCAGCGCGTCGTTGACCGCGTTGAGCAGGGCCGGCAGCGCTCCGACCGTGCCCGCCTCACCCACGCCCTTCGCCCCCAGCGGGTTCACCTGCGTCGGCACTTCGTGCGAGTCCACGTCGAAGGCGGGCATGTCGTCGGCGCGCGGCATCGCGTAGTCCATGAACGATCCGGCGAGCAGCTGGCCTGTTGCCGGCTCATAGGTGAGCTCCTCGTAGAGACCCTGCCCCAGGCCCTGGACGATGCCGCCGTGGATCTGCCCCTTCACGAGCATGGGGTTCACCATGCGGCCGACGTCGTCGACCACCGAGTAGCGCAGGACACGCACGGCGCCGGTCTCCTCGTCGATCTCGACCTCGCAGAGGTGCGAGCCGTTCGGGAACGTGACGGCCGCCGGCGTGAACGACGCCTCCTCGCTGAACCCCGGCTCCATCCCTTGCGGCAGCTGGCGCGGCACGTACGCGGCGCGCGCGACGTTGGCGAACGTCACGCCGCGATCGGTGCCGGTCACCGTGAACTTTCCGTCCTTGTGGACGACGTCCTCCGGCGCGGCCTCCAGGAGGCGCGCGGCGATGCGCCGGCCCCGCTCGATGACCTTCTCGGTCGCGCGCGTCACCGCCGAGCCGCCCACCGTGAGCGCGCCCGAGCCGCCGTTGCCGCGCCCGGCGCCCAGCAGGTCGCTGTCGCCCCAGAACACCTGGATGCGCTCGGGCGGCACGCCGAGACGGTCGGCCACGATCTGGGTGAAGGCCGTCTCGTTCCCCTGGCCCATCGACGTCGAGCCCGCGAACAGCGACACGGAGCCGTCAGCGTTGACACGCAGCTCGGCGGTATCCGGGTTCATCGCAGTGTAGGGCCCGCCGGCGACCTCGATCGGATTGGCGATGCCGAGGCCGCACAGCTTCCCTCGCTGCCGCGCTGACGCGCGCCGCTTCTCGAAGCCGGCCCAGTCCGCGAGCCCGAGCGCCATGTCCATGCCGCGCCCGAACTCGCCGCAGTCGTACGTGAACACGAGCCCGGTCTTGAACGGCATCGCGGAGGATGGGATCAGGTTGCGCCGGCGCAGCTCGATCGGATCGATCTTGAGCTCGCGCGCCGCCACGTCGATGACGCGCTCGATGGCGTACGTGGCCTCCGGGCGGCCGGCGCCGCGATACGGACCCGTCGGCGTCGTGTTCGAGAACAGGCCGGTCGTCTGCACGTGGATGGCCGGCGTCGTGTACACCCCGGCGATGCCGCCGACGTTGTTGGTGCCCGGACCGGCGCTGCGCGGCGTGAGATAGGCGCCGATGTTCAGGTTGATGGCGACGCGGAGCGCCAGGAACTTCCCGTGGGCGTCGAGCGCCAGCTCGGCGGTCGAGATGTTGTCGCGGCCGTGCTCGTCGGTCACGAACCCCTCGCGCCGGTCGGACGTCCACTTCACCGGCCGCCCGAGCCGCTTCGCGGCCCACAGCACCAGCACGGGCTCCGGATAGGCGCCGCTCTTCATGCCGAAGCTGCCGCCGACCTCGCCAGTGATCACGTGCATATTGCTTTGCGGGACCTTGAACACCTGCTCGGCGAGCAGCGTACGGAGCGCGTGGGGATGCTGGATGCCCGTGTGCAGCGTGTAGCGGCCGGTACGGCGGTCCCACTCCCCGACCGCCCCACGCGGCTCCATCGGCGCGGCAGCGACGCGCGACACGACGAAGTCCAGGCGCGTAACGTGGGCGGCGCCCGCGATGCCGCGCGCGACGGCGTCCTTGTTGCCGGCCTCCCAGACGAACGCGACGTTGTCCGGCACCTCGGTCCAGACCGCCGGGGCGCCGGGCCGCATGGCATCGGCCGTCACGGCGACGGGTGGCAGCGGCTCGTAGTCGACGGCGACCAGCTCGGCCGCGTCGACCGCTTGCTCGATGGTCTGGGCGAGGACGAGCGCCACCGGATCGCCGACGTGGCGCGCACGCCCCCGGACCAGCGCCGGCCGTGATGTGGTGAACGCCGGGGATCCATCGCGACGTTTCCGTGTCCTGTCGGTGGGCAGATCACCGAGCTTGTCGGCGGCCAGGTCCTCGCCTGTGAGCACACCGAGGACGCCGCTCGCCCTCCGTGCCGCCGACGTATCGATGGACCGGATGGCGGCGTGCGCGTGGGGGGAGCGAATGACGAAGGCGTACGCCTGGTTCGGCAGGTTTACGTCGTCCGAGTAGCGCCCGAAGCCCTGAACGAGGCGGGGATCTTCGACACGACGCACGGACTGTCCGATGGCGAATTTTTCGACGACGATGGGATCACTCATGATGGTGCCGAAGTATACGCGAGGCGGCGAGGCTCGAAAAGAGCGACGCCACCGTGATAGAAGAAGAGCCATGACGATCACACGTTTCGCGATCGGCTGTCTGATGCTCGGATACGTCCTGCTCGCGGCCGGCCTCGCCGGCGAGACCGCCGCGCAGGTGAAGCCTGAAGGTGAAATGCGCTGGGCGCTCTACGTCACCCTCTCCCCGGTGTGGTTCGATCCGGGCGAAGTCGTCGGCCAGATCACGCCGTTCTGGGTCCTCTACGCGCTCCACGACGCGCTGGTAAAGCCGATGCCCGGCAACCAGATGACGCCGAGCCTCGCCGAATCCTGGACGGTGAGCCCCGATCAGCGCGCCTACGAGTTCAAGCTGCGCGAGGGGCTGAAGTTCCACAATGGCGATCCGTTCACTGCCGAGGACGTGAAGTTCAGCTTCATGCGCGCCAAGGGCTCGAAGGTGCTCCACGACCGGGTGAAGGAGGTGGTCGTGGTGAGCCCGTCCCGCGTGCGCTTCCAGCTCCACGAGCCCTTCCCCGACTTCATGGCCTTCTACGGGACCATGGCGACCGGTGCTGCGTGGATCGTGCCCAAGAAGTACGTCGAGACCGTCGGTGACGACGGTTTCAAGAAGAACCCGGTGGGGCTCGGCCCCTACAAGTTCGTCAGCCACACGCCGGGCGTCGAGCTCGTCATGGAGGCCAACGAGAGCTACTGGCGCAAGGTGCCCTCGGTGAAGCGGCTGGTCTACAAGGTCGTTCCGGAGTCGACGACGCGCGCGGCCATGCTCAAGCGCGGCGAGGTGGACATCGCCTATCTCCTCGAGGTCCCGCAGGCTCAGGAGCTCAAGCGCGATCCCAATCTGAAGCTCGCGTTCTCGGGCGGGATCGCGATCTTCTTCCTGGACTTCCTCGATCAGTGGGACCCGAAGTCGCCGTGGGCGGACAAGCGGGTGCGGTTGGCGGCCAGCTACGCCCTCGACCGGCAGGCTCTGTCGGACGCCGAGACCCTCGGCGCCTCGAAGCCGGCCGGCAACTTCATCCCGCGCGCCTTCGAGTTCGCGCTGCCAATCGAGCCCCTCCCGCACACTCCGGCACGCGCCAAGCAGCTCCTGGCCGAGGCCGGCTACCCCAACGGCTTTGACGCCGGCGAGCTGTATCAGCTACCGCCCTACTTCGCCCTCGGCGAGGCGATCATCGGAAATCTACAAGCGGTCGGCATCAAGCTGAAGATGCGGCCCATGGAGCGCGCGGCGTATTTCTCGACCATCCAGTCGAAGAAGGCGAAGGGCGTCTGCGTCTGCTCGAGCGCGCTCTACGGCAACGCCGCCTCGCGGATGTCCGAGCTCTATCCGAGCGAGGGCGCCTACGCGTACGGCGGCTTCCCCGACGTCGACGATCTCTACAAGCGGCAAGCGCGCGAGACCGACCGCAAGAAGCGCGAGGCGCTTCTGCACCAGATCCAGCAGATCATGAACGAGCGCGTGCGCATCGCGCCCATCTTCGAGTACATCTGGCCCAGCGGGATCGGGCCCCGGGTCGCCGAGCCCGCGCTC
>JBKPCO010000178.1:0-28884 GCA_046727415.1 Candidatus Methylomirabilota bacterium | reverse complement strand
GGGGGGTGGCCCCACGCGGCCCCGACACGCCGTGCCGTCGTGTTGGGGGGGGGGGGGGGGGCGTCGTAGCGCCGCCCGCCCGGCCCGGTTCCTAGCCTTGCTTCAGCTCCGCGACGGAACGGATCGGTCTGCCGTCCGCGCGGGTGATCGGCAGGCTCACGGAGCGCGAGTACCAGCCCGGGATCGAGGCCGAGTGATTGCCCGCGCCGCCGGCCACGACGATCAGGATGTCCTCCGGCTTCTCCACAATCCGCAGCGTGCGCCGCCCGTCCGCCTCGTCGATGCAGGGGCCCCGCCACACGCGCAGGACGTCGGCGTTGCTCCCGCCGATCTGCTCGAACGGGATGCGCGCCTGCTCGAAGAGCGTCCGGCGTACCCGCGCCTTGTCGAATCCCTGGCGCGCGGCGATCGCGGCATGCTCGGGGCCCAGCACCAGCAGGGCTTCGTGGCTCATGAACATGTTGTTGGAACCCGAGACGGCCATCGCGCGCGCGATCGTCTCGAGCATCTCCACGGCGGTCTTGCTCTTCTCGATGATGTTGGCGGGCGCGGCGCCGCCGAACGCGGTCACGGTGCTGGTCGCCGCGTCGAATCCGCGCTCGACGTGAAGGGGCGCCCAGGGGCTTCCCGCTTCGTGCTCGGCGAAGCAGCAGGTGTACTTGGCGGGGTTGCCGAGCGTCGACTTGTCCGCCTGCTGCGGCACGCCGCCGCCGATCGTCGTCATGACGAGCCGGATCGCCCGGCCGATCGTCGCGTTCGCCCGGAAGCCCGGACCGAACAGGTTTCCGCGCGCGTTGATGTCGAGCTCGCGCGCGAGCGGTCCGTTCACGATCAGGACGGGGCTCGCCGGATTCGTCGTGCCCTGGACGCCGTAAAGGTTGAACGGCCTGGCCAGGATGGCCTGCACCGCGGTCACGACGACGGGGAAGTACTCCGGCTTGCACCCGGCCATGACCGCATTGACGGCGATCTTGGTGACCGTGGCCTCGCCCCAGCGCGGCGCCATCGCGCCCAGCGACGCGCGCGGCTCGAGGTCGGTGTAGGCGAGCATCTCGGCAACCCGCGCCGCGGTCGGAGGCACTATCGGAAGTCCGTCGGTCCAACCCTCGCGGGTGAACAGCTCGAAGATCGCCGCCGGATCGTCCGCGACTGTGATCCGGTCGACGACCGCGGTGATGGCCTGCGTGCGGGGGCCGGCTTCAGTCTCCCGGCCCGCGGCCGCGAGGCCGGCGATCGCGGCCATTGCGTGCTCGGCCCGCCCCTCCATCTCGACGTTGGGGACGCTGACGATCGGATGCTGGATGTAGACGGCCGGCAAGGAAGGCTGGCCGAGACTGGTCGTGCACACGCCGTACAGCCCGCGGAACTCCTCGGTGACGACCGTCGCGGTCGGGACGCCCCGCTTCTCGAGCTCGATGCTGTCGTGGACACTCCACGACGTGCAGGACCCTCAGTCGGCGATCCCGTTGATGACGACGGCGCACTCGCGGGCGGCCGCCTCGAGCATGTCGTCGGGCGCCGGCAGCGCGGCGGCGGCCTTGTCGTAGCGCACGATCCTCGACACGCCGTGGTCGCGCTGCAGCAGCTCGGCGACGCGGTCGAGGAACGGCCGGGAGCCGGCCTTCGAGTTGTTCAGGAGCCCGATCACCAGGCCGTCGAGCGCCGCGACGCCCTTGGCCAGCGGCACCGTGTGCCCGGCCGCGGCCGCGGCGGGTGAGAGCAGCTCGATCGTACGCATACCGGCGCCTCGCTTTCCCGCGTCTCAGCGCCGCGGTGTGTGCTTGGCCAGGAACTCCTTGATGCGCACCTTGGCCGCTGTGAGCGGCGCGCCCTGCTTCCACTCGGGGATGAACTCGCACTTCGGAAGCAGCTTCGAGACCTCCTCGGAGATCGGGTACGGGTGCGCCTCGTCGTTGCCGGCCAGCACCATGCACGGCGTCTGGCAGCTCGAGACGAACGCGCGGTCGACGCTGTAGACGAAGCCCGGACCGTAGAGATTCTGGTGGAACGCGTCCAGGACCTGCGCGGTGGCCTCGCGGTGGTCGGTGAGCGTCTCGGCCCACGCGTTGAACCGGGCGGAGCGGCCGGGCGCCATCGCACCCACGCGGCCGATGGGCTGCGCCAGCACGGCGCTGGCGATGCGGCGCGGCTGCGCCTTCAGGAGGCTCATGATGAACGAGCCGCCGATGCACTGGCCGTACAGGTGGCACTGCTCGATGCCCAGGTGATCGAGCACGGCAATGTGATCGGCCGCGTACGTGTGCCAGCCGTCGCTCGCGCTGATGGGGCCGCGCGACCGGCCGCCCGCGTTGCGCTGGTCCATCACGATCACACGGAAGTCGGCGGAGAACTCGGTGATCGGGTTCACCGGAGCGGCCGGACGGCTCCAGACCTCGATGGTCGATTGAAGCCCTGCCGGCGCGAACGTGAGAATGGGGAACCCGCGGCCGGACTCCTCGAAGTAGATGGAAGCGCCTCCGTGCTGAATGGTCGGCATGAACGTCTCCTTTCCGTCGGGTATCGCCTCTTTACCCGAGATTGCCGCGCTGTTCAAGCGCCGCGGCCCCCGCCTGCCTCGCCGAGACCTCCCGCCACCATTGGAACACAAGGCCCTGGAGCAGGGCGAGGCCCAGCCACACGGTGTCGTCGATCACGTAGACCGACACGAACGTACCGGTGACGCCGCGCAGCGCCACCACGAGGACCAAGGCCACCAGGAGATCCGCGACGAGGAAGATCAGGACTGCGCCCACCATCTCCAGCATCTTGCCAAGGGCGGCGCCGAGCCGCGCGGGCACGAGCCCGAGCGGGCGGACGCCGAGAAGATAGACCGCAGCGGAGGTAAGTCCCGCCACCGCCAGCATGAAGATCCCGATCATGGGTGACCCTCCGCCTCACGCGTATCCCGCGATCCGGTAGTAGATCCAGCCGAGGACTTCCTGCAGGAGTCTTTTTATCAAAATCAGGCGCGCCTCGGGCGTGATGGGCTCGAAATAGATGTCGGAAGGTGCGGCATGCACCTCGAAGCCGGCGCGCTCGAACAGCGGCCGCGCTCGCACCATGTGCGCGGTGTTGGTGACCAGGAGCACTGTTCGAATGCCCCGGGGTCGCGCGAGATCGGCCACGCGCGCGGCCTCCTCGCGCGTGGTGCGAGCCATGGATTCGGTGACGATCGCCTCGGCGGGAATCGAGTGGAGGCGCGCCACCTTGGCCCGGATTTCGGCTTCGGTCGGTCCGCCTTCGGGGGCTCCGCCCAGCAAGATGAGGCGCGGCGCGAGGCCCTGTTGATAGAGCTCGATGGCGTGGTTTGTGCGCCGTGTGGATTCGGCACTCAGGATGCCGGAGTGCAAGACGCTTGCGCCGAGGACGACAATGGCGTCGGAGGGGACGAGCTGTGGCTCGACGGCCATCCAGAGGTGCAGCGCGAGGGCGAGCGGCGTGAACGCGGCGGCGAAGAAGAACGCGACCCCGACGAGCCCCGTCAATCGGAAAGCGCGATCCAGGCTCAAGACCCGCCCATTCTAGACGACCGCTGCCGGCCCGCCCCGTCAGAAAACTTGAGTCTGCCAGTGGGATTTTGTTTGTATGGGGGCATATGAAGAGCCCAGGGGGCCGTGCGTGGCAAAGTCCAGTCGGACGCTGACCGCTCGAAAGACCAGTCCACCCGTGACGGCGAAGGCCCGTCCGCCTGCGGCACCGGCGACGAGTCCGCCTGCGGCGCCGGCGACCAGTCCGCCCGCGGCCGCGCCGCGGGCGACGGTGTCCGCGGTCGAGATGGGGGCGCGCCAGCGGGAAATCTCCGTCTCCGAGTTCTTCACCAAGAACCGGCATCTGCTCGGGTTCGACAATCCGCGCAAGGCGCTCCTGACCTGCGTCAAGGAGGCGGTCGACAACGCGCTCGACGCCTGTGAGGAAGCCGGCATCCTTCCCGACGTCGTCGTGAAGGTCGAGGCGACGGCGAACGGCGGGCCGCCGCCGGCGGCGAGCCAGGCGACCCGCTTCCGGATCACGGTGACCGACAACGGCCCCGGGATCGTTCGCCAGCAAATTCCGCCGATCTTCGCGAAGCTCCTCTACGGTTCCAAGTTCCATCGGCTGCGCATGAGCCGCGGTCAGCAGGGCATCGGCATCTCGGCCGCCGGCATGTACGGCCAGCTCACCACCGGCAAGCCCGTCACGATCATCTCGCGCACGAGCCCCCGGACCCAGGCCCACTACTTCGAAGTCCAGATCGACACCAAGAAGAACGAGCCGCTCATCCTCGAGAAGAAGCAGATCGACTGGGAAGCGCCGCGCGGGACCGAGGTGACGCTCGAGGTCGAGGGGCGCTACCAGAAGGGGCGCGCGTCGGTCGACGAGTACGTCGAGCAGACGATCATCGCGAACCCGCACGTGAAGATGACGTATGTCACGCCGGAAGGGGAGACGAAGGAGTTTCGCCGGACGTACGACCAGCTGCCGGCGTCGCCGCGCGAGATCAAGCCGCATCCCTACGGCATCGAGCTCGGGATGCTCCTGAAGATGCTCCAGGACACCAAGAGCCACTGGCTCTCCGGCTTCCTGTCGGGCGACTTCAGCCGCGTGTCGCCGCGGCTCGCCGAGGACATCTGCAAGGCCGCCGGGCTCTCGCCGCGCGTCCGCCCGCGCGACGTCCGGGGCCAGGCTGCCGAGAACCTCTACAAGGGCATCCAGGTCACCAAGATCATGGCGCCTCCCACCAACTGCCTTTCGCCGATCGGAGAGAAGGCGATCCTGGCGGGCCTCTATCAACAGATCAAGGGCGACTTCTACACGGCGGTGACCCGGCCGCCGGCCGTGTATCGCGGCAATCCCTTCGTGATCGAAGCGGGGTTGGCCTATGGCAAGGGACCGGAGCAGGCGCGGGAGAGCCAGGTCAAGAAGGACGTCCCGCTCGCCGAGGGCGAAGAGGCGGAGAGCGACACCGAGCTCGCCCGCGTCATCCGCTACGCGAACCGGGTGCCGCTGCTCTACCAGCAATCGGCGTGCGTGAGCTACAAGTCGGTGCTCGATACCACCTGGCGCAACTACGGGATCGCGCAGTCACGCGGGGCCGTGCCGGCCGGCCCGATGGTGATCTTCGTCCACATGGCGTCGGTGTGGGTCCCGTTCACTAGCGAGTCCAAGGAAGCGATCGCCGAGTACGACGAGATTCGCAAGGAGATCACGCTGGCGCTCCGCGAATGCGGCCGGCGCCTGGGCGCGTTCCTCAGACGGCGCGAGCGCGCCCACAGCGAGTTCCGCCGCCGCAACATCTTCGAGCTCTACATCGAGGAAGTGGTCGCCTCGTGCAACCGGCTCAAGGGCGGCAAGCTCGCGACCGCGAGGCTGAAGGATCAGCTGCAGAAGATGGCCATGAAGCTCACCGGCGGCGCCAAGACCGACGAGCTCTTGGGCCAGAACGGGAGCGGCCCCGAAGGCCTGCCGCACTCGATCATCGTCACGCCCGAGGGCGTCGAGGGCGAGGTGCCCGCGCTGGTGGCCGAGACCGCGGCGGCGGTGTCGTCGACGAACGGCGTCGCCGCGACGAACGGCGGCGCGCCGGCGGGCGGTAGGACCACCGAAGATGCGAAGGGCGGCAGGCGCTCGGCGCACAAGGGCAAGTCCAAGGCGCGCGCGACGGTGAAACCGACCGCGCGGAAGAGAAAGTAGGGAGCAGGCATGGCCCAGAAGCAGCGAAGCGCGACCGCGGTCGAGAAGAAGCTGATCAGCGTAGCCGACGTGGTGATCCACGCCGCTGAGAAGCGCAAGGACCCCACGCTGGCGATCCCGGTGCGCTCGCTCTCGAACGTGACGTTCAACGACCGCAGGGGCCTGATCGAGATGGGCAAGCGCAAGCAGGCGCGGTCGTTCTTCAACGTCGGCATGGCCAAGAAGTTCATGCAGACGGTCCTGGTGGCCGACGCCCTGTCCGAGCTGCAGCGCGCGAACCTGACCACGTCGCTCCGCGAGATCTACTACCGCACCAAACACACGATCAAGAACTCGCACGAGAACACGTTCGACGCCCAGGACGAGTCGGATCCCCTCATCGAGGACCTCGAGGTCACGCTCGAAGCGCTGCGCGAGGAGCTGCACGTGCGCGCCGAGAACCGGGGCTCGGTCGTCGGCCCGCTGGTGCTAGCGGACGACGGCGACACGGTGAACTGCGCGCGGCTCGGCAAGGGCGGCTACTCCGTGCCATCGATCGTCGAGCCGGAATATCTGCAGATCCGTCGTTGCAGCGCCGACTTCGTCCTGCTGGTCGAGAAGGGCACCCAGTGGAACCGGCTCTCGGAGGACAAGTTCTGGCGCCGCTACAACTGTGTGCTGCTGACAGGCAACGGCCAGCCGCCCCGCGGGGTACGGCGCCTTGCGCGTCGACTCCACGAGGAGTACCGGCTTCCCGTCTACGTCCTGGTCGACAACGATCCGTGGGGTTACTACACCTATTCGGTGGTCAAGCAGGGCTCGATCAACCTCGCGTTCGAGAGCCAGCGGATGGCCATCCCGAAGGCCAAGTTCATCGGGCTCTCCAGCGCCGACCCCGAGGCGTACGAGCTCCCGCGCAACGTGGGCATCAAGCTCAACGACAAGGACGTCGCCCGCGCCAAGGAGCTGCTCGGCTACACATGGTTCCAGAAGAAGGACTGGCAAGCTGAGATCAAGCGCATGCTCTCGAGCGGGCTCAAGTACGAGCTCGACGCGCTCGCCAACAAGGACTTCCAGTACCTCACGAAGCGGTATCTTCCCCGCAAGCTCAAGGAGGAGGACTGGCTGGACTAGACCAGGGGAGAAGACCGATGGAGCGGCACGATCATCACGACTGGGCGTCCGAGAGCTACGTCGACGAGTGGGTGAAGCGGCAGCAGGCCGAGGACCCGAGCCGGGCCGAGCGGTTCGCGTTGATGTGCGATCTCTTCCCGTTCCCCCGCGAAGCGGCGGTCAGCATCCTGGACATCGGGGCCGGCTACGGCCCGGTGAGCATGTTCATTCTCGACCGGTACCCCCGCGCGACGTGTGTCGGCCAGGACGGCTCCGAGCCGATGCTGAGGCGCGCTCGAAACCTCCTGGCAAAGTACGGCGACCGCTTCCGGGCCCATCACTCCGACCTCTTCGCCCGCGACTGGCTGCCGGCGGAGCTCGGATCGTTCGACGCGGTGGTGTCGTCGATCTGCCTGCACAACCTCCGGAACTTCGCGCGCATCGCCGAGATTTACCGTGAGGTGCATGCACGGACGAAGCCGGGCGGCGTCTTCCTGAACGTCGACCTGGTGAACGCGCCCAGCCCCGAGCTGGAGCAGCGCTACGTCGCGGCGGCGGCCTCGCGACGGCAGCGCGAGGAGGGGACGCGCGCCGCTGTCGAGTCGATGGCACCCCGGGCGGAGCGGCCGCCGGCGCCCGGGACCTCGGGTCCGTTTCCGGCTGACCTCGCGCAGCAGCTGGCGGCGCTGAGAGTGGCGGGCTTCAAGGACGTGGACTGCTTCTGGAAGGATCTGCGCCGGGCGCTCTTCGGCGGCTACGCCTGACGCCTCCGCGCGGCCTTCGTGGGGTCGCGCGCCTGATGGTTGTCCCCCCGAGCGCGGGTTGCTACGCTGGCGCGTCATGTCGCTCGTGTCGTTCGACGACGTCGGAAAGACCTACCGCTCGCTGCAAGGCGTCGACTACCAGGCAGTCGAGCACTTCAGCATCGAGCTCGAGGTCGGTGAGTTCTTTTGCCTGCTGGGCCCCAGCGGCTGCGGCAAGACGACCGTGCTCAAGATGCTCGCCGGCTTCGAGGCCCCGACGAGCGGGCAGATCGTGATGAGCGGCCGCCCGGTGACGGGCGCCGGTCGCGACCGCGGAGTGGTCTTCCAGGGGGACGACTCACTCTACGGCTGGCTTACCGCAGTCGAGAACGTCGAGTTCGGCCTGCGCCTGCGGCACGTGGGCAGGGCAGAACGGCGCGAGCGCGCCATGCGCTACCTGAAGCTGGTCGGCCTCGGAGGACAGGAGCAGAAGTATCCGGCCGAGCTGTCGGGCGGCATGAAACAGCGCATTCAGATCGCCAGGGTGCTGGCCAACGAGCCGCAGATGCTGCTGATGGACGAGCCCTTCGCCGCGCTCGACGCGCAGACCCGATCGCTGATGCAAGGCGAGCTCGCGGGCATCTGGCGAGCGACGCGCACGACCGTGCTCTTCATCACGCACGACATCGACGAGGCGGTGACGCTCGGCACCCGCATCGGTGTGATGGAAGCCGGGCCCCGTTCGCGCGTCAAGGGCGTCGTCGACGTCACGCTGGACGGCGAGCGCCGCCGCACCGACGACGCGTTCCTGCACTACTACAAGCAGGTCTATGAGATGATCCGCGACGAAGTCGCCAAGTCCATAGCTCGTGCCGACTAGCGATCACGCCGCGCGACGTCTGTGGAGCGCGTACGGAGGCTACGCGCTCGGGTTCGTGAGCCTGTTCGTGCTCTGGCAATGGGCCTCGCTCTACCTGGTGAGCTCGGTGCTGTTTCCACCGCCGACCGTCGTGCTCCGCAAGGGCCTCACCCTGCTGAGGAACGGCGTGCTGCTGGAGAATCTCACGGCCAGCCTGCAGCGCATCCTGGCCGGGTTCATCTCCGGCTCCCTGCTGGGCGTGCCGATCGGCCTGGCGATGGGCTCGTTCCGGCCGGTGCGCAAGCTCCTGGAGCCGTACACCGAGTTCCTGCGTTTCATCCCGTCGGTGGCCATGATCACCGTGGCGGTCATCTGGTTCGGAATCGGCGAGGCCTCCAAGATCTTTCTCATCATCTACACGACGATCTTCATCGTCATCCTGAACACGGCGGCCGGTGTGTCGGCCATCGCGCCCAACAAGATCCGGGCCGCGCAGTCGCTCGGCGCGACACGGGCGCAGATCTTCCTTCACGTGGCGTTGCCGGCGACGGTGCCGTACATCCTCACCGGGATGCGGCTGGCGATGGCCAACTCCTTCACCACCATCGTGGCGGCCGAGCTGATCGCCGCCAACGATGGGCTGGGCAAGATGCTGTGGGACGGGCGCCTGTTCATGCTGGTCGACGACATCTTCGTGTCCCTGGTCACCCTGGGATTCCTCGGTTTCGTCACCGACCGCATGTTCCGCTGGAGCATCTATACTTTCGCGGGCAAATACTCGCCGGCGACCTGACGGCCGGCCGGGAGGAGAGCGTTCATGCTGAGACGCGGGGCGCAGTGCCTGCTCGTTCTGGGTCTCCTGATCTATGGCGGTACCGCGGCGGCGCAGACGAAGATGACCATCGCGACCGGGGTCGATCCGGTGTTCTCCGCCTACTACGTGGCCCTGCAGGAGGGGCTCTTCAAGAAGCACGGGCTCGACGTCCGGATCAACACCGGGCCGTCCGGATCGGCCATGGTGTCGTTCCTGATCAACGGCCAGATCGAGTCGGCCTTCGGCTCCGAGATCGCCGGCGTCAGCAATCACAACCTGGACCCGAACGTGGTGGTGGTCGCGCAAGCGACGCGTCTCGTGCGCTGGATCGCGATCGTCGGCCGCAACATGGACAATCTCGATCAGCTCAAGGGCAAGAAGATCGGGGTGGCGCGCGGCTCGGGCGGGGAGGTGTTCTGGCTGGCCCTCATCGACAAGCTCAAGCTGAACGCGGCCGACTACACGGTGGTCAACGTCGAGGCGCCGGAGATGGTGGCGGCGCTCGAGCGCGGCAACATCGACGCCTACGCGGTGTGGGAGCCGTGGGTCACCCGCGGCCTCGCGGCGGTCAAGAACACCAAGGTGCTGAAGGATCAGGAAAACATCCTCGAGCAGGGCGTCTACATCTACATGAACCTCGGCTGGATCAAGAAGAACCCGGAGCAGGCCGAGGGGTTCATGCGGGCCCTCGTCGAGGCCACCGACCTCATCAACCGGGATCGCAAGCGGACCGCCAAGGACGTGTCGGACTTCCTCAAGAGCCTCGACCCGCCGCTGGTGGAGCAGCTCATGACCAAGCTCCGCTTCGAGATGGTCCTGGACGACTTCACCGTCAGCCTGTTCCGGCTGGCCGAGACGCAGCTGAAGCAGCAGGGCAAGCTCACCAAGCCTCTCGACCTGGGCGCGTTCGTCTATCCCGATCTCCTGAGGAAGGTCCAGCCGAAGAGCGTCAACTACAAGCCGTGAGCTTCCGGAGCGCGGCCTCCGACACGAGCAGCCGGCCATGAGGCATTCACTGTCGCGGAGCTCGGGGCGTGTGTTCTACGGCTGGTGGATCGTGGCGATCGGTTGCGTCCAGGACGCGGTGAAGGGCGGGCTGTTCAACACCGGGTTCACGCTGTACTTCCTGCCGGTCCTCAACGAGCTCCACCTGAGCCGCGCCGCCACCTCGTTGCCGTTCTCGCTGTCGCGGCTCGAGGCCGCGCTCGGCGCTCCGCTGGTCGGCTATCTCATCGACCGCTTCGACGTCCGCGTGATGCTGGTCGTCGGCACCCTGCTCGCGGGGCTCGGCCTCATCTTGCTCTCGCTCACGCACAGCTATCTTCTGTTTCTCCTCGTGTTCATCGGGCCGCTCAGCTTCGGATTCCAGGCCGGGTTCAATCAGGCCACGCTTGCTTCGGTCAACCACTGGTTTCGCCGCAAGCGCGGGCTCGCCATGGCCATCGTCCAGACCGGCCAGGCCATCGGCGGGGTGGTGATCTTTCCGCTGGTCGCGGTGGCCGTCCTGAACCTGGGCTGGCGGATCGCCGCGGTGCTCTCCGGCCTGGTGGTGCTCTTGCTGCTTCCCCTCGTCCTGCTGATTCGTCGCTCGCCGGAGAGCATGGGCTTGCTTCCCGACGGCGAGCCAGCCGCCCCGCCCGGGCTGCGGTCGGCGGCGAGCTGGGCGGTGCCCGCCCTCGATGAGGAACGCGAGTTCACCACGCGAGAGGCGCTCAGAACGTCGACGTTCTGGCTGCTTGCCGCGTTCCACGGCCTGCGCAACATTCCCTACGCCGGAGTCACCGTGCACCTTGTGCCGCTCCTGATCTGGAAAGGGCTCGACGAGCCGGCGGCGGCGTTCTACGTCGGCCTCACCTCGCTCGCCACCGTCGTCATCCGGCCGCTGACGGGATGGCTCGGCGACCGGCAGTCGAAGCAGACGATCGGAGCCGTGGGGGTCCTGCTGGGCGCCGCGGGTCTCGTCGTGCTGGCGTACGGCGACGGGGCGTGGTGGGCGCTGGTGCTGTTCGCCGTCCTGTTCTCGTTCGGCGACGGGATCAACTCGGTGACCTGGGCGCTGGTCGGGGACGTGTTCGGCCGTGCGCACTTCGCGACGATCCGCGGCTGGATCAGCATGTTCCAGAGCTTCGCCTCGATGCCCGCCGCCGTCTTCACCGGCTGGGTCTACGACCGGACGCAGAGCTACACCTACGCGCTGCTCATGTTCATCGTCTGCTACGGCGCCTCCGGCGTGCTCCTGTGGCTGATCCCATATCCCCGCCGCGGCGCGGTCAAGGCGCGCGAAATCCTGACCATCCGGCCCTAGCCGAGCGGCCGCGGGCGGCGCCGGGAAGTGCCCGCGAGATCGACGTTTCCTGCGGGCACGCGATAATCCGCGAGATCCTCGGCGCAGTCGTGCTGCAATTTAAGAACTGGCATGCGGCTGGCCGCGAAACCCTTTCTGGTCTCGCTCCTCGTCATCGTCGTCCTCGCGACCGTCGGCTTTCTGAGCTTCTACGCCGTCGGCAATCTCGTCTCGGTCAATCGGGAGATCGCGACCCGAACGGTGCCGGCGATGCGCCTAGCCGCCTCTACCCGCGAGTCGATCGCGCCGCTCGTGCGGCTCGAGACCCGGGCGGCCGTGCTCGGCGATTCGCGCTACGTCGTGGCGTGGACGGAACGGGCTGAGAGGGTTGCCGGCGACCTGCAGCGCCTCGCCCAGTACGTGCAGAGCGAGCCCGAGGCCATGCGGCTCGGCGCGGCCCGTGAAGCGTTCGAGAAGTACCGCACCTCCGTGACCGGGGAGCTCTCGCTCCTTCCGCGACGCGGTCGTGAGGACACGCTCCGGCTGAGCAACACCACGGCGCGGGCGCTCGCCGAGGAGGTTGAGGAGAATCTGGACGGCCTCATGGAGGCGATCCATACGCGGATGCTCTCCGCCCAGGCCGAGGCCGGCCGGCTGGAGGCGCGCACGTGGACCGGGGTGCTGATCGCGCTCAGCGCGGCGGTCGGGCTTGCCCTGCTCGTCGCGCTCGAGAACGCGCGCCTCCACGCGGAGGCCCAGCGCTACATCCGCCAGCTCCTGGAGCAGTCGCGGCAGCTCCTGGGGGCCAAGGTCGCCGCCGAGCAGGCGAGCCGGGCCAAGAGCGAGTTCCTGGCCGCGATGAGTCACGAGCTCCGCACGCCCCTCAACGCCGTGATCGGATTTTCCCAGATCCTGGCGAACAAGACGTACGGCGAGCTGAACGAGCGGCAGCTTCAATACCTCACATCGATCCTGTCTGGCGGCCGGCACCTGCGACGCCTGGTCGACGACGTGCTCGACCTGGCGAAGGTCGACGGCGGGCATCTGACCCTCGACCTCACTAGCGTCGCCATCGCCGACGAGCTGGACGAGGTCGTCGGCGTCGTCGAGTCGCTGGCGCGCCAGAAGAACATCACCGTCACCACCGAGGTGAAGGACGTGCTGCCGACGATCAACGCCGACCGGCAGCGGATTCAGCAGGTGATCTACAACCTCTTGTCGAACGCGATCAAGTTCACCGAACCCGGCGGGTTCATCAAGGTTGCGGTCGACGTGTCCGAAGGGGCGGCGCATGGCGAGGGCGCGCTCCGCATCACGGTGACCGACACCGGCGTCGGGATCAAGGCCGAGGACCAGGCGCGGATCTTCGAAGCGTTCGAGCAGGTGGACTCGTCGTATGCCCGCGATCAGGGTGGGACCGGACTCGGCCTCGCCCTGACGAAAAAGCTCGTCGAGCTGCACGGCGGAACCATCAGCGTCGCCAGCGAGGGCGTGAAGGGCCGCGGCAGCGTGCTGACGGTCCGCCTGCCGATTCCGCCCGCCGAAGGGGGCTGACCGACAGGGTCGGCGCCGGCCTACAGGAGGCCGGCGACGATGCCGCCGAGCTGCGGCCCCAGGAGACTCGTCACACCGTCCTTCACGGGGGGCGAGGCCTTGACGCTGTCCAGCGCCTTCATGAGGCTGTCCTTGAGGCCGGCCGAGGTCGGCGCATCGACGTTCTTGCCCGCCTCCGTGATCTGCGCGGTGTTCAGAGGTGCCTTGCAGCCGCCGCCGAGCATCGAGCAGAACTGATCCGACACCTTCGTCTTCAGCGAGCCGAGGTTGGCGCCCGAGAGGAGCTTGCCGCTCCGCGGGTCGCTCGCCGCGTTGTTCACGAACGAGTCCGTCAGGGCTTTGAGCGTGGAGCTGCCGCCGAGCTGGTCGAGCAGACCCGAGGTCCCTCCCATGGAAGCGCAGCCGCCGACCCCCACGACGAGAGTCAGCGCGACGAGGCAGCCAGCGATCATCCGGACGGTCATGGTGTTGCCCTCCTTTTGGGGATCTCTTCGGCGATCTGGTATCGCAGCCGCCGTCGCATCATCCACCGCACGGCCAGGAGATCGACGAAGGCCGTCAGCGCTCGATTGCTCACCCCGTACTTCGAGCGCCCGAATCGGCGCGGGCGATGATTGACAGGAACCTCCACGACGCGGAAGCCGGCCATCTTGAGCAGGCTCGGGACGAACCGATGCATGCCCGTGTAGGGCGGCACCGCGCCCAGGCACGCGCGCTTCATCACGCGCAGGCTGCAGGCGCTGTCCTGTACGGGATCACCGGTCATCGCCCGCCGGACTCCGTTAGCGATCCGTGACGAGAGGCGCTTGACCAGCGAATCGTGTCGGATCAAACGCGTGCCGACCGCTGCGTCGGCCTCTTCGAGACGCGCGACGAGGGCAGGGAGGTCGTGCGGATCGTTCTGCAGATCGCTGTCCAGCGTGGCGACGATCCGGCCGCGCGCCGCCTCGAAGCCCGCGTGAAACGCCGCGCTCAGCCCGGCGTTCTTCTCGAAGCGCAGCAGGCGAATCCGAGGATCCTGGCGCGCGAGGCTCCGGATGACGTCGGCGCTCCCATCGGTCGATCCGTCGTCGACGAAGATCACCTCGGCGGAGTCCGCCAGGCCAGGCAGCACCTCGGCGACTTCCCGCCACAGGATGGGCAGGTTTTCCGCCTCGTCGTGCACCGGCAGGATCACCGAGAGCGCGAGGTCGTCGATCACCGCGGCACCGGCGCGACCACCAGCCACCTCACGTCGCCGAACTCGAGCTCGTCGACACGCGTCCAGCTCCGGCCGCTGGCGTCGCGCAGTTCGGGCCAGCGGCGATCGTGGACGATGACATAGAGAGGACGCTCTCCGGCCAGGAGCAGTGCGAGCCCCTGCTGATCTTGCAGCTCGCGAACGGTCCGCCCCAGGTAGAACTGGAGCGAGAGCGATCCGAGCTTGTAGGTGACGAGCTGATCACCGGGCCCGAGACGAGCGGCGAGCCGCTCCGTGAACGCCTTCACGTCGTGCGTGCGGTTGTGCCCGGCCACGAAGACCTGGGTCTCGCACGCGAGCACCAGCGTCGTCGAGACGCAGACGATCGCGAACAGCGCGAGGGCGCTCCCGGCTCGCGCTGTGGCGACCCCCGCTACTGACGCGCCGATCAGCACCGCGCCTAGCAGGAGCTTCAGCCACAGGGCCGACGGCACCAGGATCGCGAGATCCGGGCGCGCGGGGGGCGGCAGCAGCACGGCGACGGCCAGGCCGAGGGCCAGCGCGGCCCAGATCCAGCCGTGAAGGCGCAGCGCGCGTGATGGACCCTGCGCGGCCCAACGATCCCACAGCCAGCCGACCATGAGCGCGAACGCCGGGAAGAGCGGCAGCAGATAGCGGTCGCGCTTTTGGGGCATCACCGTGATGACGACGATGTAGGCGAGCACCCAGAACACGAGGAACCGGAACTTCCGGGCGACATCGCTTTCGCCCCGCCACCAGCCGTTGCGCACGGCCGCGGGAATGAAGATCGTCCACGGCATGGCGCCGAGCACGATCGGGCCGATCGTGAAGAAGACCTCGGAGCGCCGCGACCAGCCCGCGCGGCGCGGCCCCAGGTAGTCGCCCACCAGCACGTTCTGGACGTAGCTCTGCTCCTTCTGGAGCGCGAAGGCGAGGGCCCAGGGCGCGCACACGAGGAGGACGACGGCCGCACCCATGAGCGGCTTGAGATCTCTGACCCCGCGCCAGCCGCGCTCGGCGATGAGAAACGCGCTGCATGGCAACAGCAGCAGGAGCCCGGCCGGCCCCTTCGCGGAAACAGCGAGCCCGAGGCACGCCCAGAAGAGGATCAGCGGCCCGCGTCGGCCGGCGCCGTCGCCGACGCTCATCCAGAACACCGCGGCGGCGGCGACGATGAAGAAGGTCATCAGCATGTCGGCGAGGATCAGACGCGCGTGCCAGTAGTAGCCGAACATGGTCGCGAGGGTGAAGGCGGCCAGGAGCCCGGCCCGCGCGCCGAACATTCGGCGGCCGAGGAGCAGCGTCACGCCGACGCCGGCGATGGCGCTGAGCGCAGACGGAAGCGTGGCCGTGAGCTCGGTCACCTTGCGCCCCGGTAGCGAGAGCAAGGCGATCGCCCACATGAACAGCGGCGACTTCTGCATCTGGACCTCGCCGTCCACGCGGGGCAAGAGCCAGTCACCGGTCTGGATCATGGTGCGTGCCTTGAGCGCGTAGCGGGCCTCGTCCTCGAGCGAGGTGATGCGCGTGCCGATGGCCGGCAGAAACAGCACGGCCGCCACGAGAATGGGCGCCAGAGGCAGGAACGGCACGCGTTGCATGGTCCCGGGTAAATCTACACCGCGGGGAAGGTGTGCCGGAATTTCCTCGCAAGGCGGTTCTCCTGCAGTCGGCGGGCAACCGCGGTAAGCTCCCGCCATGAGCCGGAGACCGGAGCCGAGATTCGACTGGTTCATTCCCATCGACGGCGACGGCGCGCACATCGGGACGCGACGGGCGGAGAGGCCGCCGACGTTCGAGTACCTGCGCCGCGTCGTCGAGACGGCCGAGGCGGAAGGCTACTACTCGCTGCTGATCCCGACTCGGTTCGCGAACGGGCTCTTCGAGGAGACCGCGCCGCTGGCGGAGACGTGGACGACCGTGACCGCGCTGGCCGCCGTGACGCGCCGGATCCGATTCCTGGTGGCGGTCCGCCCCGGGTTCATCTCCACGGGGCTCTTCGCGCAGATGGCCGCCGCGCTCGATCAGATCAGCGGCGGGCGGCTCGACCTCAACGTGGTGCCCGGAGGGATCCAGGGCGACTTCGAGCGGCTCGGCGTGACGATGGACCACGACAAGCGGTACGAGCAGGCCGAGGAGTTCATCGCGGCGCTGCGGGCCCTGTGGGCGAAGCCGGAGCCGGTTGTATTCGAGGGGAGCACCATCCGTCTGAAGGGCGCCGTGGTGTCGCCCGGGCCCGTGGGAGACGCGCCGCGGTTCTACGTCGGCGGCGCGTCGCCGCGGGCGCTCTTGTTCACGGCCAGGGAGGCCGACGCGTACCTGGCGTGGATCCAGCCGGTGGACGACATCCATGCGCTTCTCGAGCGGCTGCAGAAGGCCTGTGCGTCAACGGGACGGCAGCCGTTCCTGGGCCTGAGGACGCACCTGGTCGTACGGCCGACCGAGCGCGAAGCGTGGCAGGCGGCGGACGAGCTCATGTCGCAGGTGGACGAGCGCGTCGTCGCCCAGCGCCAGACGGCGTTCGCCGGTACCCAGATGGTCGGGCAGCAGGCGCAGCTCCGGGCGCACGTGCAGGAGAAGGCGCCCCGCCTGTGGAACGGCATCTCGCGCGTGCGCGTGAACCTGGGCACCGCCATCGTCGGCGATCCCGAGCAGGTGATCGCGGAGCTGCTCGCCTACTGGCGACTCGGGATCGACGAGTTCATCCTGTCGGGCTTTCCCCACGACGACGAGTGCCGGCGCGTCGCGTCGGCCGTCCTGCCCGGCCTGCGCGACGCGATCCGGCGCGAGTCCTAGAGCGACCGGAACAGCGGCGTCGACCGGCCGCCGTCCTCGATTGCCAGCAAGCGGCGCTTCGTCGTGACGCCGCCGGCGGCGGAGAAGCCGCCGATGCCACCACCGGCCGCCAGCACGCGATGACACGGCACGATGAGCGCGAACGGGTTCTGCGCGAGCGCACGCCCCACGTCGCGGGCGGCGCCTCGATCGCCGAGCCGGGCCGCCACCTCACCGTACGTGAGCGTCTCGCCGGGCGGAATGGTGCGGGCTGCCCCCTAGTCGCGTCGGTTGAACTCCGGCACACCGTCCATGTCGAGAGCCACGGCGGAGAGGTCGCTCGCCTCGCCATGCAGAAGGTCGACGATGCCGTCGATCGCCTCCTGTACCTCGGGCGGCGGCGAGGCCTCGTGGAAATCGGGGAACCGCCGGAGGATGCGGGCGCGCGTCCTGGCTTCGCCGCCCGACTCCGGGAGCTGCACACCGACGACGCCGCGATCACCCCACGCGATGCCGCATCGACCGATGGTCGTGTCGAAGAGCGCGAAGGCCGAGGTCATCGGCGCCATTCGCGAATCTGCGCCGCATGCTCGCGGTAGTGCCCGGGGCCGTTGTTCTCGAAGGCCTCGCGAGCGGGGCTGCCCGCCTCGAAGTGCTGATCCGGCACCGCTCCGGCGGCGGCGGCGAAGCTCTTGTGCGAGGCGTCGAGCTCGGCGAGGACGTCGGCGGTCTTCACACCCGTCTTCTGTATCACGAACCGAGCGTTCCACGCGTCGAAGTCGTCGTACGTCCCGGGCGGGTAGGGCGCCTCGTCCCGGGCGATGTGTCTGAGGGCGGGCGTGGCCACTTCGTGCCAGCCCGAGATGTGAATCAGGATCTCGCGCACGCCCCAGCTGCCGAGCCAGACCTGCCGCATCTCGTCGTCGCTCAGACCCTCGATAGCCTGGCGCAGCTCGGCGTACGCCTCGTCGGCCTCACGCAGCAGCTTCTCCTTGTCGCTCATAGGTTCCTCCTCTCGGCGGGAATGATGTGGTCTTCAGCGTGTGAGACCCCGGAGAGGGCCGGCTGTGAAATTCAGCCGTCTGACTTACAATGCCCAGCCATGACTCGACCGGTCCGGGATCCACCGGCCGGCTTCGAGGAACCGACAGGCGGAGGGGAGAGCGATGGACTTCGGACTGCAAGGCAAGCGCGCGCTCGTGACGGGGGGCAGCCTGGGCATCGGCAAGGCCATCGCCCTGGAGCTGGCCCGGGAAGGCGTCGACGTGGCGGTCGTGGCTCGCTCGAAGGACCAGCTCGAGGCGACCGCTCGCGAGCTGGAGGCTCAGACGGGCCGCCGCGTCATCGCCCTGGTGGCCGACGTGACCAGCAAGGATCAGGTCGATCGCGCAGTCGCCCAGGCCGCGGAGCGGCTGGGTGGGCTCCACATTCTGGTGAACAGCGGCTCGCCGCCCGGCGGCTCGGCCGGCGCCACCGGCCCCATCGAGAAGGTCGTCGACGAGGACCTGCTGCACGACTTCAACGTGAAGTACGTCGGCGCGCTGCGCTGCGCGCGCGCGACGATTCCGTACCTGAAGCAGCACGGATGGGGCCGCATCATCAACATCAGCGGCACCAACGCCCGCAACGCCGGCAACCTCAGCGGGGGCGCGCGCAATACTTCGCTCGTTCACCTCACGAAGACGCTCGCGGTGCAGCTGGGTCGCTTCGGGATCACGGTGAACTGCATTCACCCCGGCACGACCCGGACCGAACGCACGCCGCGGCTCCTGGCCGCCCGGGCCGCCGAGCTCGGCGTTTCCGCCGACGAGGTCGAGAAGCGCGATTTCGCGGCGGACTCGCCCCGCGGCAACGCCATCTGCCGCATGGTCGATGCCTCGGAGATCGCGCATGTCGCGGTGTTCCTGGCCTCGGACAAGTCCTGGGCGATCTCGGGCGAGCTCGTCGTCGCGACCGGCGGCGCCGGGCGCTCCGTGTACTACTAGTGGGGACGGGGTACCAGAGCTAGACGCGACCGGGAAGCGTGAGGGCGTCCAGCACGACGCCCGCACGCGGAGCTTCGTCGAGGCGCCAGAGCGTCCGAAGCGCGGCGCTCGCGCGCTCGGTACCCAGGGCGCCGCCTGCCAGATCGCGGAACTTCGACTCCACGTCGGCGTCGGTCATCGGGTTGCGCGCGTGGCCTTTCGGGTACTCGGCTCGCTCGGTGAAGCGCTGTCCCGATCGCGTCGTGACGTCGATCTGCGAGGAGAGTTCCTGCGGGAAGCGCCGGGTGAACTCCGGGCTCTCGGCGACGCGAATCCGGTTCATGACCGGTCGCAGGCTCGGATCGAGGTAGCGCTCGGGCTCGAAGCTGGCCGGCGTGATGCGCCCGTCGCGCAGCGCGATGGCCAGCATGTAGGGCAGACTGTGGTCGGCCGTCTCGCGTGTCTGCGGATCCCACTTGGCAGGCTCGCTGCCGATCTCGCTGTACGCCATTGCGTAGATCTGCACGTCGATGGCCTCGATCTCCTCGAGCCCGACCTTCTCCCGCAGCCTGAGCGCCATCGTGAGCGGCGCCTGGGCGTGGTACTCCGCGGCGAAGAACTTGAAGTTCGCGCGCTCGACCGCGAAGGGCCGGCCGGTCCCGCCGAGCGCGCCGATCTCGAAGGGCCCGGTCACCTGCTCGGCGAGACCGTGGCGGCCCTCGAACGCCGCGGTCGGTCCGGTCATGCCTTCCTTCGCGAGCTGCGCGGCGAAGAGTCCCGCCTTTGCGGCCATCGCGGTGGCGCAGCCCTTCCACATCGCGAGCTCGCCGGCGCGCGTCTGCCGCGTGGCCACGCTCGCCGTCACCGCGATGGCGATCGCGTCGGCCACCTGCGCGCTGGAAAGCCCGAGCAGGACACCGGCCGCGGCGGCCGAAGCGGGTGCCACGAAGACGCTCTGATCCCAGCCGCGATCGCGCAGGGGCACCTGATCAGCCATCGCGCCGAACACCTCGTAACCGATGACAGTCCCTAGCAAGAGGTCCTCGCCCGCCGCGCCCGCCGCCTCGGCCGCGGCCAGAACCGCTCCCAGCATATCGCTCGGGTGGCCGGAGCCGCGCGCGATGTACGTGTCGTTCGCGTCGAGGAAGCGGATCATCACCGAGTTGGCGAAGGCCGCGGCCTCCGGCGTCGTCGCGCGTCCGTCGCCGAGCAGCCGCGCCGAGGGCGCACCGTTCCACACCGGCGCGAGACGGCGCGCGATGGCCGCGGGCTCGCTCCCGTAGCCGCCGATGGCGCAGCCGAGCGAGTCGATCAGGTGGCGCTTCGCCGCCTGGATCGCGGGGGCGCCCAGGTCGGCGTAGCGGAGCGTGGTCGCGTAGCGCGCGAGCGTCTCGGTCGTCCGGTCCATCGTCTCAGGGAACCAGGATCAGCTTGCCCGTCGATTGGCGCGACTCGAGGTAGCGATGCGCCTCGGCCGCCTGGGCCAGCGGGAACGTCCGTGCCACGTAGAGCTTGAGGTGCCCGTCGCGCAGCAGGGCGAAGCACCGCTCGGCGCTCTCGCGCGTCTTGTCGGGGAAGCCTCGTGTCAAGGTCGGCAGCGAGAAGGCGCTGATCTTCTGCGACTTCGGCGAGAGCACGGAGAGGTTGATCGGATCCGGTGGGCCGCCGGCGCGGCCGTACAGGACGAGGTGCCCGAACGGGGCGAGGCAGCGTAGCCCTTCCTCGACGGTGGGCTTGCCGACCGCGTCGAGAATGAGATCGACGCCCCGATCGCCGGTGAGCCGCAGCACTTCGTCCGCGAACTTGTCCTTCACGTAGTTGATGACCGCGTCCGCGCCGGCCTCCTTCGCCAGACCGAGCTTGGCGTCGCTCGAGACGGTTCCGAAGACACGGGCGCCGGCGGCCCTGGCGAGTTGGACAGCGGCAAGGCCCACGCCGCCCGCTGCCGAGTGAACGAGAACGCTCTTGCCCGGGCCCGTGGAGTCGACCGTGTGCAGGAGATGGTATGCGGTCAGGACCTGGATCAGGAACGCGGCGCCGTCGACGAAGCTCACGGAGTCGGGGAGCGGGATGACCATGAAGGACGGCGACACGCAATACTCCGCGTACGCGCGGCTCGTGAAGGCGGCGACGCGCATCCCCGGGCGCACGTTCGTCACGCCCTCGCCGACCGCCTCCACCACGCCCGCCACCTCCATTCCGGGGATGTCCGGGAGCTTGGGCTTCACCGTGTAGAGCCCCTGGCGGAAGCGCGTGTCGGCGAAGTTCACGCCGATCGCGTGGTTCTTGATCAGCACCGAGCCGGGGCGCGCCGTCGGCTGCGGCACGTCCGCCGGCGTCAGGACCTCGGGACCGCCCGTTTCGGCGAAGACGATCGCTTTCATCTCGCTCTTCCCTGGCCGCCAGACTCTGCATGTACCCGCGCCGCCGCGCAAGAGGGAAATGGTTTCGTGTATAAGAGCCTTCGGAGGTCGTTCATGATTCTACGTACCAGCGCCAGGCGCTTTGCGGCTACGACGCTCGTGCTCGCGGTGATCGTCGGGTGCGCCTCGGCGCCGATCAACGGACGCCTGAGCGTCCCGGGCCAGGAGCCGGTTCCCGCGGTCCTGTCATATGAATCGAGCCTGTTCGGCGGAAGCGGGAAGCTGTGGACGACCTTGCCGGAAGGGGAGACCTTCAACGGCAAGTACGTGCTCTCGGGGCGCGCCGAGCCCGTGACCGGTACCCTGAACGGCGATCGGGGGAGCGTCATGGTCTGCCGCTTCAATCTGAAGGAGCCGGGCGTCGGCCCCGACAAGGGGGGTACGGTCCGGTGCGAGATCTCGTCCGGCGGTGTCTTCGACGCCAGCTTCTGAACGGGCGCTCGGCCCGTCCGCCGCCGTCTTCTCCACGACCAAGGTCCATACCGCATAGACCTTCCGCCCGGGCGCTCTGTGTCCGAAGGAACAATAGTTGACAAGTTTCCCTTGACTTGCCGCTTGAGTCGTCGTCTCTTTCGCGACACCAGGGCGATTCTTCGACCAGGGGGAGGTCGGCGATGAGCGGAACGATCGTCAACCTGATCATTCAGCTGGTGGCGGGGGCCGCGGGCGGAAATCTCGCGGGTAGTCTGCTGAAGCAGTACAACCTCGGCGCGCTGGGCAACTCGATCGCCGGCATCGTGGGTGGCGGCCTCGGCGGGCAGCTGCTCGGGATGCTCGTGGGCACCGGGGCGTCCGGCGGCGGGATGGACATCGGCTCCTTGATCGCCCAGGTCGCGGGCGGCGGGGTGGGCGGCGGAATCCTGTTGGTGTTGGTCGGCCTTATCCGCCAGATGCTGGGCGGCGGCGGGCAGGCCGCCCGGTCCTGACACACTGACCGAGGACCGCGGCCGGGCGGATGGAGGCGCACCCGGCCGCGACGTCACGGTCGCGCGCGGGCGCCTCGCCTTGACCGGGTCGGGTTGGGGCGCTAATGTCGGCTCACCATTTCGGTGAGAGGGACGACATCATGAGCGACCGGACCGACCCGTTCGCCTCAGCCGTCGACATGCTGGCGGCGCTTCGCGCGCGCCGGCTGTCCGCCGTCGAGTTGCTCGAGCTGCACCAGCGCCGTATCGAGCGCCACAACCCCGAGCTGAACGCCGTCGTCGAGCCGGACTTCGACCGCGCGCGCCGCGACGCGGAAGCGGCCGACGCGCAGCGGGCGCGCGGCGAGGACGCGCCGTTGTGCGGGCTGCCGATGACCCTCAAGGAATCGATCAACGTCCGTGGCCTGCGCACCACCGCCGGCATGACCGAGTGGAAGGATTTTCGCTCGGAGCACGACGCACCGGTCACGCAGCGCGTGAAGGGCGCGGGCGCGATCGTCATGGCGAAGACGAACGTGCCGCAGATGCTCTCGGACTGGCAGTCGAGCAATCCGGTATACGGCCGGTCGAACAACCCGTGGGATCTCGAGCGGACGCCGGGCGGCTCGACCGGCGGTGGCGCCGCCGCGCTGGCCGCCGGGCTCACGCCGCTCGAATTCGGCAGCGACATCGGCGGCTCCATCCGCGTGCCGGCGGCCTTCTGCGGCGTGTACGGCCATCGGCCCAGCGAGACGGCGATGCCGCGGAGCGGGCAATTGCCCATGCCGCCGATGCCGAACGCCGCCGTCGCGATGGGCGTGCAGGGGCCGCTGGCCCGCTCCGCCGCCGATCTCGAGCTGGCGCTGGACGTCGCGGCCGGGCCCGAGGTCGGCGAGGACGTTGCCTGGAAGCTCGCGATCCCGCCGGCGCGGCACGAGCGCCTCGGCGACTTCCGCGTCGCGATTCTGCCCCCGGTCGACTGGGTCCCGGTCGACGGCGAAATCGCCGCCGCCCTCGAGGATCTCGCCGGACGGCTCGCGCGCCTGGGCTGCGCGGTCAAGCCGGCTCAGCCCGATGCTCTCGGCGATCATCGTCACCACTACGAGCTCTACCTGACGATCCTGGCCGCTGTCACGTCGAGCCGCGTGCCCGCCGAGCAGCGGCGGGCCCGGCTTGAGGTGCTTCGCACGCGCGATGACGAGTGGAGCCGCGCGCTCCAGCGCGGCATCGAGAGCGGCGCGCCCGACTACCTCGCCTGGTTCGCCCGGCGCGAGCAATACCGCACTGCCTGGCGCGCTTTCTTCCGCGAGTGGGACGTGCTGCTGGCGCCGGCGTTCATCGTGCCGGCCTACCCGCACTGGAACAAGCCGTGGCCCAACACGCCCGAATCGATCCGCAGAACGCTCACCGTCAACGGCGCGCCCGTGCTGGAAGAGATCGGCTTGTTCTGTGCGTCGATGGCGACGCTGTCCGGCCAGCCGGCAACGGCGTTCCCGGCCGGCCGCACGCGCGGCGGGCTGCCGATAGGCCTGCAAGTTATCGGACCGTACCTCGAGGACCGCACACCGATCCGGTTCGCGGGCCTCGTCGCGCGCGAGTTTGGCGGCTTCGTCCGCCCGCCCCGATACGAGAAGGACTGACCCGCACCGTTCCACGAGGGATCCATGAAGATCAGCGCCTTTCACCTGATGCCGTATCGCGAGCTACCGGCGGACTTCGAGAAGCGCTACGAATCCGTCTGGGTGACGCCACCCTGGTGGGAGCTGGCCGACGCCCGCCGCGTCGGCCAGTACTACAACTGGACGCTCGACGAGCTCACGTACGCAGCGAAGTGCGGCTTCGACGGCGTGTGCACCAACGAGCATCATCAGAACGCGTACGGGTTCATGCCGAGCCCGAATCTCATGGGCAGCGTGCTGGCCCGCGCGACCAACGATACCGACGTCGCGATCGTCCAGATGGGCGCGACCCTCCCGACGTCCAATCCGCCGCTGCGCGTCGCCGAGGAGTACGCCATGCTCGACTGCATCAGCGGCGGGCGGCTCGTGGCGGGTCTGCCGCTCGGCAGCCCGATGGATGTGAACCTTTGCTATGGCATCACGCCCATGGAGCACCGCGAGCGGTATCGCGAGGCCTTCGCGCTCACCCTGAAGGCGTGGCAGGCGCGCGAGGTGTTCTCGTGGAACGGGCGCTATTTCCAGCTGGCCACCGTGAATCTCTGGCCGCGGCCCATCCAGGAGCCGCACCCTCCGGTCTGGGTGCCGGGCTCCGGCAGCGTCAGCACCTTCGATTTCGCGGTCGAGCACGACGTTTGCTACTGCTTCCTGAGCTACTCGGGCGGCCGGTCGGCCAAGACGATGATGGACGCCTACTGGCGCGTAGTCGCCGAGAAAGGCCGCGACCTCAATCCGTACCGCGCCGGCTTTCTGCAGCTGGTCGTCGTGGCGGAGAGCGACGCGCGCGCGGAGGAGAAGTTCGCGCGGCACGTGGAGTACTTCTATCACAAGTGCCTGCACGTGCCCGGCATGTGGTTCTCGCCGCCGGGCAACCAGGATTACCGGAGCCTCGTCGCCACCATGTCCAATCCCGTGCGACGGGCCGAGAATCCCAAGAATCTTCGCTACCGCGATTTCGTGGACAAGGGCTACGTCATCGCGGGCAGCCCCGCGACCGTGTGCGACCGGCTGAAAGAGGAAGTGATCAAGGGGCTGCACGTCGGCAATTTGATGGTACTTCTGCAGATCGGGTCGATGCCGCACGAGCTCGCCCTCGAGAACATCGACCTCTTCGGGCGCGAGGTGCTGCCGGGTCTGCGCCCCGTCTGGGACGACGAGGGCTGGGTGAATCACTGGTGGCCGGAGCGCCTGCGGCAGCGCGCTCAGCCGTCGATGGCCGTGGCGGCCGGCGGAGCATGAGCGCCGCGGTCGGCACCACGAGTGCGAGCGAGGTTCAGGAGCGCAGCTTCGCGGTCTGGCAGGAGCGGGTTCGCATCCGGGTCCTCTCGAAGGGCCGCGGGCCGTCGCTGGTCTTCTTCCACGGCCCCTGGGGCCTCACGTGGGACCCGTTCCTCGACGAGCTCGCGCAGCACTTCACGGTCTACGCGCCGGAGCACCCGGGCACGACGCCCGACGCTCAGGACGACGTCTATCATCTCGACGGACTCTGGGACCTCGTGCTCTGCTACGACGAGCTGATGTCCGCGCTTGGCATCACGAGCGCCGTCCTGGTCGGCCACTCGTTCGGCGGCATGGTGGCCTGCGAGCTGGCGGCGGCCTATCCGGATCGCACGCGGCGCCAGGCCCTGATCGCGCCGCTCGGCTTCTGGCGCGATCCCGATCGCATCGTGAACTGGATGATGCTGGAGCCCGGCGAACTTCGCCGCCACATCTTTCGCGATCCCGAGTGCGATGCTGCGCACCGAATGTTTCCGCGCGCCGACGGGCACGAGGCCGAGGCGGCGGCCGCTCGGGTCCGGATGATCTGGGCCATGGGCACGACCGGGAAATTCATCTGGCCCATTCCCGACAAGGGGCTGAAGAAGCGCATCCACCGCGTCGGGGCGCCCACGCTGCTCGTCTGGGGCCGGGAAGACCGTCTGGTCCCGCCGGTCTACGCCGAGGAGTTCGCCAGGCGCCTGCGGGCCGCCCGCGTGCAGATCATCGAGGACGTCGGCCACGCACCGCAGCTCGAGCAACCGACGACGGTCGCGGGCGTGGTGCGGGAGTTCCTGGGACAGTGAGGACGGGCCGGCTTGGCCGGCCCTCAGCTCACGAGGGTGGGTACTGTCGCGCTCCCGCGCGGTACTTCTCGGGAACCATGTCGATCCGATCCGTCCAGTGCACGACGCCCGTCGTGTCGGTCCAGCGATAGAGCTGGCTCTGGCGCGGCGCTACCGGAGGACTCCCGAACGACGAGTCTCCCGGCGCCGGCGCGACTGACGACGGGTCGCCGGGCGGCGCTGGCGCGGCCGGAGGTGGCGGCGGAGGATTCGGGATCCACACCCACCGGTACGGTGTCGACACTCCGTCACCGCGAAGCTCGTAGCGGCCATGCGGGTACTGGATGACGTTATCGGAGGGCGCCGGCGCGACCGAGACTGTCCCGCTCGGCGGCGGTGGGCTGTAATACGTCGTGGGCGCCGGGGCGTAGTACGTCGGCGCTGGCGGAGCGTAGGACGTCTGCGGCGGATCGTAGTACGCGGGCGGCGGGTAGTCGTAGTACGGCGGGTAGTAATACGGCGCCGTGTATACGACGGCCGGTGCGACCGCGAATGGAAAGAAGGGCCGAACGAAGGGCCTGAAGAACGGACGGCCGACAAAGTGGTTGTGGTTGTGGGACCACTGTTGACCGGACCACTGATTCCCCGACCACTGACGACCGGGCGACTGCTGGACCATCGCCGGGCGGCCGTTGGCGGCGCCCCGACCCATCGCCGCGCCGTTTCCGCCGCCACCACCCCGACCCATCGCCGCCCCGCCGCCCCCGCGCTGGGCCTGGGCGACGCTCGGCGCGAGCAGGACGCCCACGAGGAGCACGCTGGTGGCGACGACCGCCGGAAGCTTCTTGCCGACCATCACTTTTCCTTCGGGACGAAGTGTGCTCCTGAGGAGGCGGCACCGTCAAGTGCCGCCCGGGCCCGGCTAGCGCCAGAGCTGCTGCGTCGCCAGTTCGGCGCCCTGCGCGAGCGCTTCCAGCTTTGCCCACGCGATCTGAGGATGTACGCGGCCCCCGAGGCCGCAGTCGGTGGAGGCGATCACGCGCTCCCGGCCCACTTGGTCGGCGAACCGCACAATGCGCTCGGCCACGAGCTCCGGATGCTCGACCACGTTGGTGGCGTGGCTGACGACGCCCGGCAGGATCAGCTTTCCGTCGGGTAGCTTGACGTCGCGCCACACCTTCCATTCGTGCTCGTGACGGCCGTTGCCGGCTTCGAACGAGTACGCGCGGCACTTGACGGCCAGCATGACCTCGACGATGTCGCGCATGGGAATGTCGGTCGTGTGGGGACCGTGCCAGCTGCCCCAGCAGAGGTGGAACCTGATTCGGTCCTCCGGCAGTCCGCGGATCGCGTGGTTGAGCGCCTCCACGCGCACCATCGAGAACTTCCGGTAGTCGGCGACGCTCGGCTCGGGATTGACCATGTCCCAGTTCTCGGCGATAGCCGGATCGTCGAGCTGCAGGACGAGCCCGGCGTCGACGATGGCCCGGTACTCTTCCCGCATGGCGTCGGCGCAGGCGAAGAGGAATTCCTCCTCGGTCGTGTAATAGCGGTTGGCGATCCGCGAGGCGCTGCCCGGCGCGATGGAGGTCATGAAGCCTTCCTCGACGCCCGCGGCGGCGAGCGCCGCCTTGAAGTTGGCGATGTCGCACCGGATCGCGTCGTGGCCGACGTAAGTCAGCGGGCCGACGCACACCGGCCACCGCGCGGGGCGCGGTCCGGTGGTGGTACCCGAGTCGGCGTCCGCATAGGCAGCCGCGAATTTCAGACGATCACGGCGGTCGGCGAAGCTCGAGAGCACGACCTCACCGGGTCGCGAGCGGCGCGCCGGCATGTCGTAGAGGCCGGTGGTGCCCAGCTCGAGCCCGTCCAGACGCTGAAACGAATAGCTCCACCACGCGCGATAGTTCACCCGATGCCCCATCGATTTGCCGAACTCGCCGTCGCCGGGAATGCTGATGCCGAGATCCGTCTGGTACCGCACGACGTCGGCCACCGCCGCGCGAAGCCGCGCCGGGAAGCCTGCGTCGTCGCCGACGCCTTCTGCCTCGCGCGCTCGATTGGCTTCGATCAGACCGTCGGGACGCGGCAAACTCCCGGCGTGGCTCGTGAGAATGCGATGGCGGCTCGCCTTCATGCGGGCAAGAGTGGTCCGGCGTCGCGGCGTCGTCAAGGGGCGGTTCCGGCGGGACCGCCCACGCGGATGCCCGCAGGATTTGGCTTGCGTTCATTGCGGAGCGGGGCCAGAGTAGCGCCCTGATGCTCACGGGGTCGGGAGTCTCCTGAACAGAAGCCGCGACGAGGGCACGCAGCGGTTCTATGCTCGTCGATCGAAGATATCCGCTCATCCTGGCCGGGCTCTTCGGCCTGTACGTCGTTGCTGGCAAGCTCGGCCTGTCGCTGGCGTTCGTTCACGCGAGCGCGTCGGCGGTCTGGCCTCCGACCGGCATTGCGCTGGGTGCGCTCCTGACGCTCGGCTACCGTGTCTGGCCCGCGATCTTCGCGGGTGCGTTTGTCGTGAACGCCACCACGATGGGCTCCGTGGCGACGTCGTTTGGGATCGCGACCGGCAACACGCTGGAGGGGCTGCTCGGCGCCTATCTCGTCAACCGGTACGCCAACGGCGCGCGGGCGTTCAATCACAGCCAGGACGTGTTCAAGCTCGCCGGCTTCGCGGCGCTGCTGAGCACGATCGTCAGCGCCGCGATCGGCGTTGGCAGCCTGGCTCTCGGCGGGTATGTGGCGTGGGACGACGCCGACGAGATCTTCCTCACGTGGTGGCTGGGCGACGCGAGCGGGGCGCTGATCTTCGCCCCGCTCGTGGTTCTCTGGCTCCGCGACTGGCGGCGGGGCCCGTCGCGGGGACGCGTGCTCGAAGCCGC
>JBKPCO010000177.1:0-8566 GCA_046727415.1 Candidatus Methylomirabilota bacterium | reverse complement strand
GCAGCATACGATGCTGGAGTACACCACGGGCGGACGCTTCTTCGCCTCGATCGTCCTGCACGAGGGCGGGAAGATGGTCAAGCTGGTCTCGGAGTACCTCGGCGAACACCTTCTCATGTTCAGCTCGGACTACCCGCACGCGGAGACGCGCTTCCCCGGTTCCGTCGACCTGGCGCTGAGCTGGCAGGAAGTCAACCCCGACCTGATGCGAAAGATCCTCTGGGACAACGCCGTCAAGGCCTTTGGGGAGCCCTAGCCCATCACGCGCCCAGGTCGACTTCGACAGGCACCCTTCCTCCGTCAGAGAGCGGCTCAGCCCCGCGCGGACGGTGGGCCGAAGACGGGGAGGTTGTACTCGCCGAACTTGTCGGTGGCATCCGTCCAGCGGAGCTCCAGGGTCGACTGTGTCCCAATTGTGTCCCCGCCGAGGGCATTGACCTCGAAGTACCCGATTCACGGGGCCGGCGTACTGGCCTTTCTCTTGCGCATCGGCAGCGCCAGAGGAGGGCGTCAAGATGAACGGACGAACATGTGCACGCGCATCCTCGCCTCGCTCGATCAAGGATTCCGCGTCGGCCGTAGCCACGACGTGTCAGCCTCACAACTTGCACTGCTACGTTGACCGCTCGTCTCTTGCGCACCAGGACTGAAAGGGGATGAGCATGCGTGCCTGGATTGTCGGGATCACCATTCTTTTTCTCGCCGCCCTTCCGACGGACATCTCTGCCGAGTCCAACCTGGCCACGCAAAACTTTCAGACGAAAGCGTCATTCGATCTAGTGGTTCAGAAGTCGCCGGTCCTCAAACTTGGCGCGAGCAGATTGGAGACCCTGAGCGCATTCGTCACATATACGAATGAATTTTTCGGCGGGCGGACGAACGCATTGAAGATACAGTTCTTCACGCGGCCAATTGGAGCGGAGGCTCAGGCCAAGCTGCTCAAGCGAGACGACCGCGACATAAGCAAGAACGGCTATGCGGGTCTTGTTCTGTTCCTTGATGCACAGGATCGGGTTTGGCAAGCGAACCTAACCTACGTGATTCCAGGTACGACCGTGGTCAGGACGGTGGCATCGAGTCCCGAGGAATTGACCAGATTCATTTCCGACTACCACTTCGATCGGAGCCGACTGCGACTGAAGAGCAAAGGAACGTACAAGACAGCCGTGAATGAAAAGGACGAAGTGTTGACGTTGTCCTGGGACACGGATCTCTATCTTCAAGTCTTCGACCAAATCAAGAGATGAGTGGAGCTCACTGTCCTCTTCGAAATTCGCTGAACGACCACCTCGCCGAGAGCTTCGACTCGGACTAAACTCGGACCGAGCCGCGTTGCGTCACAGGCACGACCACCCCGACCTTCGCGAGGCCGGGTGCCGGAAGCGTGAACGATACCGCACAGCCAGGAGAGAGAAGATGAGCCACGCGCTAGAAGGCATTCGCGTCATCGACTTCACCCACGACCAGGCGGGCCCGTCCTGCACCCAGATGCTGGCTTGGCTCGGCGCCGATGTGATCAAGATTGAGCGGCCCCCGCACGGCGACCGGGCGCGGCGGCTGTGGGCGACGCCGGACGATCCGGCCGACAGCTATTTCTTTCTGCTGCTCAACAGCAACAAGCGCAGCATTGTCGTCGATCTGAAGACTGCCGAGGGCAAGGACATCGCGCGCCGCTTGGTCAGGGAGGCCGATGTCGTCGCCGAAAACCTCGGCCCTGGGGTGATGGAACGGCTCGGGCTGGGCTACGAGGCGGTCAAGGTGCTGAACCCGCGCGCGGTGTATGCCTCGGTCAAGGGCTTCGGCTCCTATGGTCCGTACAGCGCCTACAAGTGCTTCGAGCCAGTGGCCCAGGCGACCTCCGGCGCCATGAGCGTGACCGGCGAGGCCGGCGGGCCGCCGCTGCTCAACGGCGCCAACATCGGCGACAGCGGGACCGGCATGCACCTCGCGATCGCCATCCTCGCGGCCCTCGTGCAGCGCGGCCGCACTGGCAAAGGCCAGCTCGTCGAGGTGGCGATGCAGGAGGCGGTCCTGAACCTGACCCGCGTCAAGTTCACGCCGACCCTACGGGACGGCAAGCCGCTCGGTCGGACCGGCAATCGCTCGGCGACCGGCGGTTATGCCGACCTGATCCGCTGCGCCGGCGACGGTGTGAACGAGGCGGTCTACCTCATTATCCCGCCCGACAACCCGGAGATGTTCACCGCTGTGACGGAGGTCATCGGCCAGCCCGAACTGCAGAAGGACGAGCGCTTTGCCACACCGCCGGCGCGCGCCCGGAACGCCGCGGCGCTGACCGGGATTCTCGAGGGCTGGGCACGCTCGCGCAGCAAACATGATGTGATGAAAGCCCTCGCCAGCCGCGGGGTAGTCTGCGGCGCCGTCCTCGACACCGCTGAGGTGCTGGCCAACCCGCACCTGCGCGAGCGCGGCGTTGTCTATGACATCGACCACCCGGCGCGCGGACGATTCTCAGTGATCGGCTGTCCGGTACGCCTGTCCGACTCGCCGTTCTCGCCGACTCGAGCGCCGCTCATGGGCGAGCATACCGAGGCGGTATTGACGAGCGTCGCCGGCTTCAGCGCCGACGAGGTGCGGGCGCTCCGCGAGAAGCGGGTGATCTGAAGGTGTTGAATCGAGACAGCGATGCATGCCCAGAAAAAAACGTTGATGGATATTGGCAGTCTTCGTGAGATTGAAAGCTCTCGGCATAGGCGCGTATCCCAACATCGGCGTTGATCGCGCTGCTGGTCGCCGTGCTCCGCAGTCGCCGGCCCAGGCTCTCCTGACGATGATGTCGGGACTCCTCGGCAAGGAAACCTCGCACCCTCGTCTGTCGGCGCCCGACCATTTTCGTCAAAATCCGTAGCCAAGGTGTCCGGGATGACCTCGAAGCACCCGATTCACGGGGGCCGGCGTACTGGCCTTTCTCTTGCGTATTAGCAGCGCCAGAGGAGGGCTTCAAGTTGAGGCGAGCGCGCTGAGCGTCGTCGTCTGCTTGGCGCTGCTGACGCGCGGGTTGATGTAGCCCGGGATATCGATGAGATCCGTGATCACCGTGAGCTTCTCCCTTCATGCAAGCCGAGAGAAGAATACGTCGCCTGCCGATCCGCGATCAGCTCAAGGCTTAGAGACGAGCGGGCGCGTAGTTGTGCGAACACGAGCGCGAGGCGCCCCGCGCGGCGACCCCCCGTCGCCCCCGAAGTTGTCGTCGGTCACTCCTCCGTGCTGGGCGCCGAGTCGTGCTTCGCTTCGGATAAAAAAGGCTCCGAGCGAGGCCGCGACGAGGCCTTGCAGCGGGCCCAGCCACAGGCTGGAAAGGTCGAGGACTTCCAGGATGGTCATGTCCGTGAAAGGTTGAGCCATCACTGGCCCCAGCATGACGAGGAAGTACGCGGCGGACAGGCTCATGGCCAACCGATAGAGGAAAGGATCGACGCACCGTGCATCAGCGCTCGGCTCGGAACGCCTGTCAGTGACGAGCGCGCCGATGATCAGAGAGAGCGTCGGCATGACCGTGGGCAGATACCAGCTCCAGGCCCGCTTCTCCGCGCCATCGAATTTCCCGAACAAAGTCTGCAGGAAAATCAGGGTGAATGTAAGGGCGGCACCCGTGAACCACACGGTGGCCAGCGACTTCCTACACCGTTCAAACTGTGTGCTCATGCTCAGTTCCTCAGGCTACTCATGATGGCCGCTCGCTCCAGATGAGTCGTGGCCATGAGCCTTCCGGGCGATATCATGCTCGCGTTGGCCTGACCGGTCTTCTTCTCGAACTCGTACACGAGGGCGGTGCAGTGATGCGCCTCCGTATACTCCAGGCGTCCGACGGGGTCTGGCAGTCGGTTGAACCCGTCCGTTAGCCAGGCCATCGCGTCCTCTCGCGATACACTCGCGCCTGACTGGGAAAACGGGTGGGGAGTGACGATGAAGACGATGACGCGGAAGAGTCCCGGTCGGCTACTCAACAGGGCGCTCAGGTAGGAAGAGAGTGAGAACTCATGCAGTGGCCCCGGGGCCATGGCCCACCGATCAATGCCGCGCTTCGGTGTTCCGTCGGCGTTGATCTGTTCCAAGCGGGCGGTCAACGAAAATCCGTCAGGAACCGCGTGATAGCTTCTCTCTTCGTAGCCGGCCTGATGAAGAGCCGTGCTCAGCCGTCGATCGACGTCCCGCAATAGAACGACGCGCTTCAGCGATCCGCGGAATGTCTCGCCCGGCAGCGTGACCTGGGTCGACGCTCGCGGCGGTGGCCACGGAAACTCGGGAAAGGATGGAGCGATCGTCTTGCCGCCGAGTGCGCACCCAGTTGCGACCATCGCGACAAGGATCAGTGAAGGCGCTCGCCGACCCGCTTTCATCCCTTCGCCCCGGTTGCGGCGTAAAAGAGCTTGAGGGCGTCGGGCGTCCGGCGCTCAAGATCGCTGATACGTTGCTCTTCGCTGGGATGGGCCGACAGAAACGCCGGGACACGGCTCCCGGTCGCCCGCTTCTTCATCTCCGTCCAGAACGCGACAGCCGCCCTGGGGTCGTATCCCGCGCGGGCCATCAGCAGGAGGCCATCCACGTCGGCGGCGGACTCGTGCGCGCGGCTGAAGGGAATCATGACGCTCCCTTCCCACGAGACTCCAATGGCGGCCATGACGCCGGCGGTGGCCGCGGGACTGAGCCCTTGCTTTGATAGGCCCTCGCCAGTCAGGGCGAGCGCTAGCCCCTGTTTGAGCTCAGCGTTCATGCGTTCGCCCGCGTGTCTGGCTAGCGCGTGCACGACTTCGTGCGCCAAGGCGACGGCCAACCAGTCCTTGCTGCGCTTGGTGAACTTGAGCAGGCCCGTGTTAACGGCGACCTTCCCGCCGGGAAAAGCATAGGCATTCGCCATGTCGTCCTCGACGAGGCAGACCTCCCATCTGAACTGTTCCGCGACCCTGGCGTACTGGGTCGATCGCGCGGCGTCGATGATGGGCTGTGCGACTGCGGCGACCAGACGCTGATCCTCGGCGTTTCGCGACGTCTTGACGGTCTTCAACCACGTCTTGAAGGCCCACACCCCGACGTGATCGACCGCTTCCGGAGGCAAGGCGACCGGCACGAGCCCGATGGGTGCTTTTAGGTACTGGCAGCCACCCGCTGCCAAGACAAGAAGCAGCCACATGATGTGAGGTCGGTGAGAACGTCTGGTTTTCATGGCCTGTCACTCCCTGTACTCGAGGTGACGGGTTTGTTACTGAGCTCCTCCCCGGCCGACGTTCGCTCGCTCCATGCTCAAGCGGCCCCAGCAAGAATTGCTCCAGGCATCTCGGGGAGACGGCCGCCGGAACAGGAGACGGATCCACGCGGGGTTACGTCACCGCCGGACGCGTGACGGTGGACGGAGTTCATCGTGAGGGTCTGCGGTCAGTCGAGGACCGGGCACGCGGTCAGGCGCGATCGAGGAATTCTGCCCGAATCGGCGGAGGAGAGTGTCCATCTCGTGCGCGAGCGGGTTACGTGTGGTAACCATCCGGCACTGCGCCGGCGGCCTGAGGCACGGACCGTACACGTTCTTGCTGGAATCGATATGCCGGTCGTGCCCGTATGCCGTACCTTCCCCGCAGCGAGTTGCCTCAAGTGAGACGCTGGATTCGCCGCGCACGACGCCGGGGGCAGGAGCGGCGGCAGCGGGGCGCGGTGGAAGGATGGGAACAGAGGTCACGTCAACTGAACCTCTATGCGGCCTAGGCTCTAGGCTCTTGACAGCAACGGACCGCACATGGCAGGAGTGGGCATGACCACTCTGAACGATCCCTCAGTCGCCGGGGTCACGCCGTTCGACACCTTCATCTACGGCGCGCCGCCTCTCGCCTACCCGCCGGCGCTGGCCCAATACGTGATCTACAACACACCGGACCCCGCGTACCTCACCCCCCGCATCAACGTGTCGGCGTTCGCGAACCTCGGAGGGGGCGCGGCCTGGCCGTTTCTCAACACGAACGTACCGCTCAATGGACATGTGTGCGTGCCACGCGGGAGGGGCCCGTTCCCCCTCGCCGTGTTCGCGCACGGCAACCACAGCCCGCTGGAGAATTCCACGCCCGGATACCTTTATCTTTGCCAGTTGTTGGCGTCGCACGGGATCATCGCCGCTACCATCGACGTGAACTTCCTGAACGGATTCAACTTCGGCGAGAACGACGGCAGAGCGATCGTTCATCTCGAACACCTCAAGCAGTTTCGCGCGTGGAACAATACCGCGACTCATCCGCTGCACGGCAAGGTCGACCTGAACCGTATCCTCATCGTGGGCCATTCGCGGGGCGGCGAAGCCGTGGGGCACGCGTCATTCTTCAATCGGCTCGCCTCCATCGGCGTCGTCGTTCTGGATGGGTCTCTGCCCTTCGGGCTCGGTCCTTATCGATTCGGCTTGACCGCCGCCGCCGCCATCGCGCCGACCGATCGGCAATTCACGCCGGTCTCGGGGCCGACGATCGTCCCGGATTCGTACTACGTGATTCACGGCAGCCAGGATTCGGACGTCTTCACGTTCGAGGGCTACCACACTTACGAGCGCGCGCATGCCGTGGACCTGGCCAATCCGACCGTGTCCGACGGCAAGTTCAAGGCGATGCTGTGGGTGCACAAGGCGAATCACAATCAGTTCAACAGCATTTGGGCGTCGGAAACACCCCCAGGGGTCGCGATGCCGCGCCCGAGCCAGGAACAGATTGCCAAGGTCCACCTCGGCGCCTTGGCGCAAGCAGTGCTCCTGGACCGGGCGGAGTATCTGGAGGTGCTGCGGGATCACGGCGCGGCCGTGCCGTGGGACCCGGCCGGCACCGAGTTCGTCTCACAATATCAGGATCCCGTGCGGATCTTCGTTCAGCACAATCAGGAGGGCATCGGCGCCCCCGTCGTCTCTCTGCCGGTTCAGGGCACCGTCGCGGCGGACGGCGTCGTCGCAGCTCGCCAGCTGACGGCACTGGTCGGCGGTGCTCCGACCACCACGATCACCCTTCGGCTCGCCTGGGCCGCGCTCGGTTCGCGCCTGCTCTTGAGAGTGGATCCCTCGACGCTCCCGGCGGAGCGGTACCGGACACTCGCGCTCCGCGTGGGACAGTCCACCGAGGCCAGCAACGCTGCCAACCGCGATCAAGACTTCACCCTGGAAGTGTCGAGCGGCTCGCACACCGCCGCGTTTCCCGCGAGCTGTCTCCACCGGCTACTGTATCCGGATCCCCCGCCGTTCGGACCTGCGAAGATCGTTATGCAGACCTTGCGGCTCCCGGTGGAGCGGCTCGCCGAGTGCGGGGTGGATCCGACCGATCTTCGCTCCATTTCGCTGGTCTTCGACCGGCGAGCCACTGGCACGCTCTACGTGGGCGATTTACAGTGGTCCAACTAATTCTGATCGACTCGGAGACAGCGTCATGCAGCCACCAGTGCCACCAAAAATCAGCGCGGTAGAGGTCGTTCCCGCCCAGCCCACCGAAGCAGAGAGTGCGGCGATTGCGCAGTTGAACGTGGAAACGAATCGGTCTCTGCCTCAGGTGGCCTACGTCGTCAAGGTCCGGCTCAGGACCAAGCCCCCCGTCACGTCGATGGCTTGGGCGCTGTATGCCAACGACGTGCTAATTCCCAAATATTGGGAATACAAGGACGGGATTTACTTCACGGTGCTCGATCCGCAGTTTTTCGCCGACCACAAGGGGAAGCGGCTCCGGTTCTCTCAGAACGGCGTCGACTTTTTCGACACCGGGGTGAGGCTGACTGCACCGAGGACACCGGCAGCAGAATCCAAACGCAAGACCGCGCGGTCAGCCAGAGGCAAGGGGGCCCGGTCATCCGGCGCCAGCGCGGCCCGATTACCGCTGCAAGCCGACGTGTTGAAGTGAGGTTCCGCTGGCGCGTGCTCGGGGGAGTGGCGATCGAGCTCACGGTCGAGTAGCTGGCGTCCTCCGAGTCTGGTGCCGGTCCTCACATGTTGTCGAGTCCGCTCGACCAGCATTGGCCGACGCTTGGCTCGGCCTGCGCCGTCTCGATCCTTGACAGGCTGTGAAGCCTCGTGACACGCTACCGCAACATTTGATCCCGAACGCCATCGGATGGCCACAGATGACCGAATGACCACCAGCGAAGAGACCTGGTCGAGCCCGGAGAACGTCATGAACAAGCGCACGCGGCGTCCGCGACTCAGCCGGCGAAAATTCGTCAAGATCGGAGCTCTGGCGGTCGGCGCAGCCGTCCTGCCGTCCGTGACGACGACGTCTGGTCAGCCGCGGACTGTGCCGCGGACCCGGACATTGACACTCGTGTGGTCCGGCAGCCGTGAAGGTCGATGGATCGACTACGAGCTCTGGAATCCCTACGCCATCGGCTCGAACCACCAAAATGGTCCCGGGATCTTCTACGAGCCGCTCGCGTACTACAGTGCGTTTGCCGACAAGGAATATTTGTGGCTGGCCGAGAGCTACAAGTACAGCCCCGATTTCAAGGAGCTGACCATCAAGACGCGCTCCGGCATCAAGTGGAGCGACGGCACGCCCTTCAGCGCCGACGACGTCACCTACACGCTGAATACGCTGAAGGAACT
>JBKPCO010000176.1:0-22421 GCA_046727415.1 Candidatus Methylomirabilota bacterium | reverse complement strand
GCCTCGGCCTGGCCGCGCTCCTCGGCGCCGAGCCCGGGATACGCGCCGGGCGTGTCGATGAAGGTGACGATGGGCTTGCCGAACTTCTGGGCCAGATGCATGAGCCGGAGCGCCTTGCGGTAGCCCTCGGGGTGCGGCTTCCCGTAGTTGCGGGCGTTCTTCTCGCGCGTGTCCCGCCCCTTCTGATGGCCGACCACGACGTGGCCCCGCCCCTCGAACCGGGCCAGGCCGCCGACGATCGCGGCGTCGTCGCCGTACACGCGGTCGCCGTGGAGCTCGACGAAGTCGTCGAACAGGAGCTTGAAGAGGTCGCGCGTGTGCGGCCGCTTCGGGTGGCGCGCGAGCTGGGTGCGCTGCCAGGCCGTCAGGCTCGCGTAGGTCTTCTGCCGAAGCCGCGAGAGCCGATCCTCGAGCTTGGCGATCTCCTCGCGCGTCTTCTGTGTGGCCTCCTGAGCTTGGAGGCCCGCGATGCGGATCTCGATCTCGATGAGGGGCTGCTCGAAGTCAAGCGCGTCCGGCATAGTCCACGCTGATCGCGCCGGCGCCCAGAGCGGTTTCACCCTCGGCGACCAGCTCTTTACTGGCGTCGACCGAAAGGCCGCGGGCCCTGACGACGACTTCCTGGGCATCGAGCAGGAGATGCAGGAACACGGGCACGCGTCCGGGATGCTCGCCGCAAATCCGGCGCACGGCCGCCAGGGCGACGCTCGGATCCTGGCCAGGTGCGATGCGGATCCGGCAGGCGCTCGGCTCAACGAGCCCCGAGCCGGGCCGCGGGCGTCCGGCCGACTCCGCCAGGGCTTGTTCCAGGAGCCGGACGTCCTCGGCGAGCACAACGCGACCCTTGTCGCCGTCGTCGACGCGCCCGCGGACCAGCACCGCCTCGCCCGAGCGCAGACACGCCGCGGCCGTCTTGAACGGCTCCGGGAACACCGTGACCTCGACGGTGCCTTCCATGTCCTCGAGCGTGAAGAAGGCCATCCGGTTGCCGCCCTTGGTGGACGTCTCCTTGAGCCCGGCGGCGTGACCGAACAGGATGACGCGCGCGCCATGACCCTTGGCGGCGAGGTCGGCCGAGGTCGTGATGCCGAGAGGCTCCACAACATCACGGTATCGCGCCAGGGGGTGCCCGGAGATGTAGAAACCGAGCACCTCTTTTTCGAACGCCAGGCGCTGGTCCGCCTCCCATTCGGGGATGACCTCGGCCGGGGCGCTCGAGCGGGCCGGCGCCTCGGGCAGGAGCTCGAAGAATGATCCCTGCCCCTCGGCCCGATCGCGCTGCTGGCGGCCGCCGCTCTCGAGGGCGGCGTCGGCGGTGGCCAGCAGATGCGCGCGGGTAAGCCCGAGCGAGTCGAACGCGCCGGCTTTCACCAGGCTCTCGATCACGCGCCGGTTGACGAGCCGGAGGTCGACGCGCCCGCAGAAATCGTCGAGAGTCCGGAACGGCCCCTTCTCGCCCCGCGCTTTCAAGATCGACTGCATCGCCGCCTCGCCGACGTTCTTGATGGCGGCCAGGCCGAAGCGCACGGTGTCACCGGCGACGCTGAACTGCACGGCCGACACGTTGACGTCGGGCGGCTCGACCCGAATTCCCATCGCGCGACACTCGTCGATGTACTTCACGATCTTGTCGGTGTCGCCCATTTCCGAGGTCAGCAGTGCCGCCATGAACTCGACCGGATAGTTGGCCTTGAAGTACGCCGTCTGATAGGCGACGAGCCCGTACGCCGCGGCGTGGGAGTTGTGAACGGCGATGCCGTTGGCGATGAAGCTGCGCGCACCCGGAACCTCGAAGTCATAAGTCGGCTTGATTCCCTCGAGCACGAACCGCTTCGGTCGCGACCAGCCGATCGCGGGATCGACGAGGCTGTGAAGCGCCGGCGACTCCAGACGCTCCGCAAGGAATTCCAGGGTGTCCCGGCGGATCCCCCGCTTGAAGCGATCGCGCGCGACGAGCCGGTAGGCCAGTCCTAGGGCGCGGCATCCCGCCTTGAGAGTCGAGTAGCGCTTGAGAATCGCCTCGCGCAGGGTGTCCCGATAGACCGCGACGGGAATGACGTCCACGGTTCCGCGGGCGACGAGGGCGCGTGTGTCCGTGTACGAGGCGACGAGCGTGGCGAGAGCCGCCCGCTTCGTGCCGACCAGGTGTTTTCCGACGACGCCGTTGAACCGTGCGTAGGATCGCCGACCGCCCAGGAGGTTCACCGTGTAGCCGGTTCGGCATCCGCCGCGGTACGCGAAGGTCTTTCGGTGAATGGTGGACGGGATACCGAGCTTCAGGAGGAGCCGGCGAACGTCGCCAGCCAGCCCCTCGGAGGAAGTAGCGTAGTAGACCGATAGCGTCCGGGGATGGACGCAGCCATCCCCCTGGACCAGCTTCCCGACGAGGATCGCGATCGCCTCTCGATCCCAGCTGTCGACGACCGCGGGAACCCGCTTCGTCGTCGCGGTCTTTCCCTGAAGGCCACAGTCCCGGAAGAGAAACGCGACCGCCTCCGAAGGCGTCCTTCGGTCGATGCGGAGCGGGCGCACCGAGGAGGCCTTGGGCTTTGCGCGATGCTCGACGCGGGCCGTCGTGTTCTCGAACGCCGCGACGATCCGGCGCATGTCGTCGAGCTCGTCCGGGACCGTCGAATACAGGTAGAAGTGGCTCTCGTACCCGAGGCTCCCCTCTGAGAGCGCGTATCCGAGCAGCGCGGGCAGATGGTCCGGCACATGCGTCGCCCCGCACGGGAGCTCCCGAGCGACGGCAACGAAGTCGAGGGCGTCCAGTTCCTCGGCGTTCACCCAGCCGCGCTGGGTGAAGATCGGATGGTCGGGCGTGCAGCGGACGGCCATCCCGTTGGCGAGCTCCAGGCGGCCCAGTTGTCGGCTCCCGCTCGGCCTGACGTGGAGTGCCTTGAACGGACCGTCCTTGGTGAGGACCAGGTCGCCGTCGTCAATCTCAGTGATCGGCTTACGGCTTCCGTCGGCCATCTCGATCAGCGTGTCACCGCTCAAGCACTTGTTGAAGCCGTACCCCGCGAACTTCTCCATCAGCTCCCAGACGCGCTCGGCCTTGGCGGCAGTGGTGCCCCGCTCCCGGCAGCCGCTGAGGAACTTCTCGCGCTGCTTGGCCATGAGCTCGCGGTCCTTCTTGCCCATGGCGCGGCGCAGGATGTCCGCCTCGCCCATGGTGAAGCCCGCCATCTCGGAGGCGATCTGCATGATCTGTTCCTGGTACACCATGATCCCGTACGTCTCCCGCGTGAACTTCTCCATCGCCGGATGCTCGTACGTGATCTTCGACCGGCCGTGCTTGCGCTGGATGAAGTCGGGGATGAGCTCCATCGGGCCGGGCCGATAGAGCGACACCATCGCGATGAGGTCTTCCAGCCGTTCCGGCCGGAGCCCACGCAAGGCGTCGCGCATGCCGGACGATTCCAGCTGGAACACGCCGAACGTCTTTGCCTCCGAGAGCATCGCGTAGGTCCGGGTGTCGTCGAGCGGCAGCGCGTCCAGATCGATGTCGATTCCCCGGGACTCCTTGATGAGCGCCACCGTGTTGGCGAGGACGGTGAGCGTCCGCAGGCCAAGGAAGTCCATCTTGAGCAGGCCGAGCTTCTCGATCGGTCCCATCGCGAAGCCGGTGATGAGCTCGGGCCGCTTGGGGTCCTTGTAGAGCGGGATATGCTCGTCGAGCGGATCGTCGGAGATGACCACCGCAGACGCGTGCACCGAGGCATGCCGGGTGCAGCCCTCGAGGGTGCGCGCGATCTCCCATAGCTCGCGCACGGCCGGCTGGCTCCGCACCATCTCGGCGAGCGGCAGCGACTTCTGGTGGGCGTCGTCCAGCGTGATGTTCAGCGGGAAGTTCGGCACGAGCTTGGCGATCCGGTCCACGTCGCCGTACGCCATGCCGAGGACGCGGCCGACGTCGCGGATGGCCGCCTTGGCGCCGAGCGTGCCGAACGTGATGATATGGGCGACCCGGTCCCGCCCGTAACGCTCGGCCACATAGCGGATGACCTCGTCGCGCCGGTCGTCTGAGAAGTCGATGTCCATGTCCGGCATCGAGATGCGCTCGGGGTTCAAGAATCGCTCGAAGAGCAGCCCGTAACGCATTGGATCGATGTTCGTGATGCCCAGGCAGTACGCGGTCAGCGAGCCAGCCGACGAGCCGCGCCCGGGGCCCACCGCGATCCCCTGCTCGCGCGCATAGCGGATGAAGTCCCACACGACCAGGAAGTAGCCCGCGAAGCCCATCTTCTCGATGACGGACAACTCCTGGGCCAGCCGAGCCTCGACGACGTCACCCGGTGTGGGGCCGTAGCGGCGCCGGAGACCCTCGTGCGCCAGCTCGTGGAGATAGCTGTCGAGCGTGTGCGCCGAGGGGACGACGTAGCGCGGGAGGTGGAACGCGTCGAAGTCGAGCGTCAGGTTACAGCGCTCGGCGACCGCGAGCGTGTTGCGGCACGCCTCGGGAAGGTCGGCAAAGACCCGTGCCATCTCCTCCGCGGACTTGATGTAGAACTCCGGCGTCGAGAAGCGGAAGCGGTTCGTGTCCTGGAGGTTGGTGCCGGTCTGGATGCAGAGCAGCGCCTCGTGAGCGCGGCCGTGGCCGGCCTCGAGGTAGTGCGAGTCGTTGGTGCCGACGACCGGCGCCCCGATGGCCGAGGCGATGCGGAGCGTCTCGGCCATGACCCGCGCCTGCTCGTCGATCCCGTGCGCCTGGACTTCCATGAAGTAATGGTCCTTGCCGAAGACCTCCTGGTACCAGCCGGCGGTGTCGCGGGCCCGCAGCGCGTCACCGGCGCTCAGGAACCGCGAGACCTCGGAGTTAAGGCACCCGGACAGGACGAGCAGCCCGTCGGCGTGCTGGGACAGGAGGTCGCGATCGACGCGGGGCTTGTAGTAGAACCCCTCCAGGTACGCCTTCGACACGAGCTTGATGAGATTCTTGTAGCCCGTGCGGTTCCGCACGAGGACCGTGAGGTGGTTGGCTCCCTCGTAGCCCCCGTCTTGCGAGCCCCGCTCCTTGCGGCCTCCCGGCGCCACGTAGAGCTCGCAGCCGAGGATCGGCTTGACGCCCGCCTTCTGCGCCGCGAGGTAGAAGTCGATCGCCCCGAAGAGGTTGCCGTGGTCGGTGAGCGCGATCGCGGGGAACCGGAGCTCCTTCGCCTTGTCGACCAGCTTGTCGAGCTGGGCAGCGCCGTCGAGGAGGCTGTACTCAGAGTGGACGTGTAAATGGACGAACTCGGCGTGCTGCATCGCGGACCCGGCTACTCCCACTCGATCGTGGACGGGGGCTTCGAGGAGATGTCGAACACCACGCGGTTGACGCCCTTCACCTCGTTGATGATCCGGTTGCTGATGGTGCCGAGCAGATCGTAGGGCAGCCGCGCCCAGTCCGCGGTCATCGCGTCCTGGCTCGTGACAGCGCGCAGCGCGATCACGTTCGCGTAGGTACGGAAGTCGCCCATGACACCCACCGTCTTGACCGGCAGCAGCACCGCGAACGCCTGCCACAGTTGGCGCTCGAGCCCTGCGGCGCCCACCTCTTCCTGAACGACGGCGTCGGCCTCGCGCAGGAGGTCGAGCCGATCCCTGGTCACCTCGCCGAGCACCCGAATTGCGAGACCGGGGCCCGGGAACGGCTGACGCCAGACGATCTCGGGCGGCAGCCCCAGGAGCTCGCCGAGCCGGCGGACCTCGTCCTTGAACAGCTCGCGGAGCGGCTCGACCAGCTTGAACTGCATCTTCAGCGGGAGCCCGCCGACATTGTGGTGCGTCTTGATCGTGGCCGACGGACCACGGAACGAGACCGATTCGATGACGTCCGGGTAGAGGGTGCCCTGGGCGAGCCAGGGAATGTCACCGAGCCTTCGCGCCTCGTCCTCGAATACGGAGATGAACTCGGCGCCGATTCGCTTGCGCTTGACCTCGGGATCCGTGACGCCATGAATCGCGTCGAGAAACCGGCGTGATGCGTCCACATGGATGAGGTTCATCTTGAACGTGTCGCGGAACGTGTGGACGACCGCCTCGGCCTCCCCCTTTCTCAAGAGCCCGTTATCCACGAAGACGCACGTGAGCTGGTCGCCGATGGCGCGATGCACCAGCACCGCCACAACCGACGAGTCGACCCCACCAGACAAGGCGCACAGCACGCGCCCGCCGCCCACCCGGGCGCGGATCGCGTCGACCGTCGTGTCGATGAAGCCCGCCATCGACCACGTGCGACTCACGCCGCAGACAGCGAGGAAGTTGTCGAGAATGGTCCTGCCCTGCGGCGTGTGGGCGACCTCCGGGTGGAACTGCACGGCGTAGAGCCGGCGCTCCTCGTCGGCCATGGCCGCCACCGGGCAGTTGGGCGTCCGGGCGAGAGCCGTGAACCCCTTGGGCGGGCGCAGCACGGTGTCGCCGTGACTCATCCAGACGGTGACACGCCCGTTTGCCTCTGGGGTCACGCCCTTCAGTACGGGGCTCGGCCCCTGGAGAGTGATCTCGGCCTTGCCATACTCGCGCCGTTCGGCCGGAATGACGTGGCCGCCGAGGAGGTAGCCCATCGCCTGCATGCCGTAGCAGATTCCGAGAACCGGCACGCCAGACTCGAAGAGCTCCCTGGGCGGCAGCGGCGCGCCCTCCTCGTAGACGCTCGACGGGCCGCCCGAGAGGATGATGCCCTGGTAGCCCGCCGACAGGATCTGCTCGAGCGGATGGGTGCAGGAGAAGATCTCGGAGTACACGGACATCTCGCGAACGCGCCGGGCAATCAGCTGCGTGTACTGACCGCCGAAATCGAGGACCGCGATCTTGCCGACGCCGGCCGACATGAGCGCCCCGCTACCGCGGGCGCCCCAACTTCTGAGCCTGCTGGAACACTTTCCCCTCGGTCTTGATGGTCGGAGCGATGATCAGCTCCGTCTGCTGTAGCTCTCGGATCGTCCGCGCGCCGACCGAGCCCATGCACGTGCGGATCGCGCCCACCAGGTTGAGGGTGCCGTCTTCGGTGAAAGCCGGCCCGAAGAGGATCTGCTCGAGCGAACCGGCGATGCCGACGCGGATTCGCGTGCCGCGCGGGAGATTGGCGTGCGGCGTCGCCATGCCCCAGTGAAATCCGCGTCCGGGCGCCTCCACAGCTCGCGCGAACGCCGAGCCGATCATGACGGCGTCGGCACCGGAGGCGAAGGCTTTGCACACGTCGCCTCCGGTCGTCATCCCGCCGTCGGTGATGATCGGCACATAGCGGCCCGTCTGCTTCCAGTAGAAGTCGCGCGCCGCCGACGCGTCAGCGGTGGCGGTCACCTGCGGCACGCCGAGCCCCAGCACCTCGCGGCTCGTGCAGGCCGCGCCGGGGCCCACGCCGATCAGCAAGGCGTCGGCGCCGACGTCCATCAGCTCGAGGCAGGCCTCGTAGGTCACGACGTTGCCGATGACCAGCGGGATGGCGAGCTGCTTCTTGAGCTTGCGGAGATCGACGGGCATGTACTCGGTCGCGATGTGGCGGGCGGTGGTCACGGTCGACTGCACGACGAAGATGTCCGCGCCGGCTTCCTGGGCGATCTGCGCGAACCGCTCGGCGCGCTGAGGAATCGAGGAGACGACGGCGGGGCCCCCGCCCTTCTTGATCTCCTGGATCCGCTGATGGATCAGCTCTTCCTTGATCGGCTCACCGTAGATCGACTGGATGATCTTGGTCGCCTCTTCTTGGCTGGCCGAGACGATCCGCTCGAGGACGTCGTTAGGGTTGGCGTACCGGGAGAAGATGCCTTCGAGGTTCAGCACCGCAAGCCCGCCGTGGCGCCCCATCTCGACGGCCAGGCTGGGCCCGACGACCCCGTCCATGGCAGCGGCGATGATTGGAAGCTCGAAGCGGTGGCCGCAGAGCTCCCACGAGATGTCGACCTCGTTGGGATTGACGGTCACGGTTCCGGGGACGAGCGCGATGTCGTCGAACCCGTATGCGACCCTGGCCTTCCGCCCTCGCCCAACCCACATCCCCATCGGTCGTCCCTCCCGTCGGGCCCGTTCGCTGCGTTTCGGCCCGGGTCCCGTATATAGGGATAGCCCGCGGGCCGACCTACTAGATTTCGTGGATTATACCGGCGTCGGCAGGGGTTGTCAACGCCGCGAGGCTACGGGTGGGCCTCTTCGTAGAGCATGCGCAAGCCGTCGAGCCTCAAGTGCTCATCGACCCGCTCGACGCAGCGCGCCACGTCCACGATGAGCCCCGCGTTGCCGCCCGTGGCGATCACCCGCGCCGTTCCGCCCATCTCCAACCGCATGCGATCGACGAGGCCATCGACGAGCCCGGCGTAGCCGTAGATCGCGCCGGACTGCAGATTGGTCGTCGTGTTGCGGCCGATCGCTTCCTTGGGCCGCACCAGCTCGACCCGAGCGAGCCGCGCGGCGCGGTTGACGAGGGCCTCGACCGAGGTCGCGATGCCGGGGGCGATGGCGCCTCCGATGAACTCGCCGCGGGCGCTCACGCAGTTGAACGTCGTAGCCGTGCCGAAGTCGATGACGATCAGAGGCGCCCCGTACTTTGCGGTCGCCGCGAACGCGTCGACGTAGCGATCGGCACCGACCTCGCGCGGAGCGTCGACCAGCAGAGGCATCCGCGTGTTCGCGCCGGGCTCGACGAAGAACGCGGTCCGACCGAAGTACTGCTCGCACATCCACTCCAGCGTCTGCTGCACCGGCGGCACCACGTTCGAGATCGCGATGCCGTGGATGGCGGTGAGCTGGATGCCGCGGGTCTGGAGGAACGTCTCGATGACGAGCCCGTACTCGTCGGCCGTTTGCTCCCGGCGGCTCGTCATACGCCACGAGTTGACGAGGCGGGGCCCGTCGAACACGCCGATCTTCGTGTTGGTGTTGCCGACGTCAGCGACGAGCAGCATGGGTATCTCCCGTGGCCATCTCCGTTGAGATCTCGCCGGCGATAACGCGCCTGACTCCATTGCCGGCGTCGATCAGCAGCGCGCCGTCGCCGTCGAGGTCGGTCGCGGTGCCGGAGATGCCGTCAACCGTCACGTGCCGGCCGATCGTGTCGCTGAGGCTCTTCCAGCGCTCGCGGACGGAGCCGAAGCCCTCGCCTTCCAGCCGCGCGCGCCACGTGTCGAACTCCTCGAGCAGGGCCGCCAGCAGCGTGTCGCGGTCGACGGGGTGCCCGGTCTCGAGCGCAACAGACGTCGCCCGGCCTGCCAGCTCGAGCGGGAACTCGCGCTGACCGAGGTTGATGCCGACACCGATGACCAGGATCGGCTCCGCCGACGCCATCGAGCGCGACTCGAGGAGGATACCGGCGATCTTCCGGCCGCCCACGAGGACGTCGTTCGGCCACTTCAAGCGAGGCGTGAGGGGCGCAACCCGGCTCAGCGCCTCAGCGGTGGCGACGGCGGTCGTCGGCGACAGGGTCGCGAGCATCGTCTGCGGCAGCCGTGAGCGGACGAGAATCGAGGCCAGAAGGCTGGTGCGGGGCGGCGCCTGCCAGATGCGACCGCGTCGGCCGCGACCCGCCGCCTGCTGATCGGCGACCACGACCGTCCGGTCCGCCGCGCCGCGCTCGGCGAGCGCGAAGGCGACCGTCTGCGTAGAGTCGACGGTGTCGAGCCGGACGATGACGCCCGACGCGCTACCGGCCGCCATCATCGAACCAGCTGAGACTCGCGACCAGTTTGGCGCGCACGGCTTCGTGCTCGACGAGGCGCTCCCGCTCCTTGGCGACGATCTCGGCCGGCGCCCGCTCGGCGAAGTCCGGCTTCGCCAGCTTCGTCCGGGCGAAGCCGATGCGCTCGTCGACCCGAGCGATCTCCTTCTCGATCCGCTGGCGCTCCGCCGCCGGGTCGACGACGCCTGCCAGTTCGACGTAGAGCTCCGAGCCGCCGACGACCGCCATGGCCGAGCTCCTCGTCCGCGTCGCCCGCGGATCGACGGTCAGCCGGACGCGTGCCAGCGCGTCGATCAGCGGGCTGTTGGCCGTGAAGAGCTCCGCCGCACCGGGTCCGGGGCGCAAGGTCGCCGAGAGCACCGCGCCGGGCGCAATCCGCATCTCGCCGCGGATGTTACGCACCGCGGTGACCGGTTCCATGATCGCCGTCATCTGCCGCTCCGCGTCCGGGTTGCGATCCTTCCTCGACGGCCGCGGGTACGGCGCGAGCACGATCGTGTCGCCCTTGTGCGGCAACCGCTGCCAGATCTCCTCGGTGATGAACGGCATGAACGGATGCAAGAGCCGCAGGGTCGCCTCGAGCACGCGGACGAGCGTGGCCTGCGTGCGCGCGCGACGACCGGGGCTCTCTGGTTGATAGAGCGACAGCTTGGCCATCTCGAGATACCAGTCGCAGTACTCGTGCCACAGGAACTGGTAGAGCGCCGACGCCGCGTCGCTGAACCGGTATTTCTTCAGCGCTGTGCGCGCCTCGGCGACCGCGGACGCCAGCCGACTCTCGATCCACACGTCCGCGAGCGCCGGCGGGGTCTTCTTGGCCAGTGCCGGGTCGAAGCCGTCGAGGTTCGAGAGGACCAGACGCGCGGCGTTCCAGATCTTGTTGGCGAAGTTCCGGTAGCCCTCGATACGGTCCTCGGAGATCCGGATGTCGCGTCCCTGAGCGAGCGCGGCCAGGGTGAAGCGGAAGGCGTCCGTGCCGTACTTCTCCATGACCACGAGCGGATCGGCCACGTTGCCCTTCGACTTCGACATCTTCTGGCCTTCGGCGTCGCGCACGATCGCGTGCAGGTACACGTCCCGGAACGGGACGTCCTTCATGAAGTGAATCCCGAGCATCGCCATGCGCGCGACCCAGAAGAAGAGGATGTCCGGCCCCGTGACGAGCACGGAGGTGGGATAGTACGTCCGGAGGTCGACCGTGTCGTCCGGCCAGCCGAGGGTCGAGAACGGCCAGAGACCGGACGAGAACCACGTGTCGAGCGTGTCCGGATCCTGGCGCAGCGGGCCCTTGCACTTCGGGCATTCTTGAAGGTCTTCTTTCGAGACGTGCACGGAGCCGTCGGCGTCGCAGTGCCACGCCGGGATGCGATGACCCCACCAGAGCTGCCGCGAGATGCACCAGGGATGAATGTTCTCCATCCAGTGGTAGTACGTCTTCGTCCAGCTCCGCGGGAAGATCGTGATCCGCCGCTCGCGCACGGCCTTGATCGCCGCCTCGGCCAACGGCTTCACGTTCACCCACCACTGCTTGGACACCAGCGGCTCGACGACAGTCTTGCTGCGATAGCAGATGCCGACCGCGTGGCGGTAGGGCTCGATCTTCTCGATCAGGCCGAGCGCCTTCATGTCCTCGACGATGCGCTTGCGGCACTCGAACCGGTCGAGCCCGGCATAGCGTCCGGCCTCGGCGGTCATCTTGCCGTCGAAGCCGATGACGGTCCGGATCGGGAGGTTGTGCCGGCGGCCGATCTCGAAGTCGACCGGGTCGTGGCCGGGCGTGACCTTGATGACACCCGTGCCGAATTTGGGATCGACGGCCTCGTCGGCGACCACCTTCACCGTGATCGTGCCGTCCACCGACGGCACCTCGAGGGTCCTGCCCACGAGGTGCCGGTAGCGCTTGTCCTTGGGATGCACGGCCAGGCCGGTGTCGCCGAGCTTCGTCTCCGGCCGCACGGTGCCCAGTGTGACTGGCCCGTACTTGATGTAGACGAAATCGTCGTCCCGCTCCTCGCGCTCGACCTCGATGTCGGAGAGCACGGTCTGGCACTTCGGGCACCAGTTGACGATGCGATCGTCGCGGTAGATCAGCCCTTCTTCCCAGAGCCGCACGAACGACTCGCGCACCGCGCGCGAGAGCCCCGCGTCCATCGTGAAGCGCTCGCGCGACCAGTCACACGAGGCGCCGAGCCGTCGAAGCTGCCGGACGATCTGGCCCCCGGACTCTTCCTTCCACTGCCAGGCGCGCGCGAGAAATCCGTCGCGGCCGAGGTCTTCCTTCGTCTTGCCCTCGGCGGCCAGCATGCGCTCGAGGATCACGTGCACCGCGATCGAGGCGTGGTCGGTTCCGGGGAGCCAGAGCGTGTTGAAGCCGTCCATGCGCTTCATGCGCGTCAGGGTGTCCTGCAGGGTCATGGTGAGTGCGTGACCCCAGTGAAGCGACCCGGTGACGTTGGGCGGCGGCATCGAGATCGAGTACGGCTTGCCCTTGGCGGTGGGATCGGCGCGGAAGTAGCCGCGCTCCTCCCAAAGCGGATACCAGTGCGCCTCTACGGCGGCCGGATCGTACCGGTCGGGAATCTGGGTCGTCGGCTCGCTCATCGACCGGGCTACTCGAGCACCGGCGCGGCGGTCGCGAGGCGCCAGCGGGACGCGCCGCGCTGGAAGGTCAGCGCCCACGGCGTGTGCTCGGCGGTGGCGGCGATCGAGACGGTGCGCGGCTCGGCGCCGCCGTCGGTGGCGTCGCACGCGGTCTCGGCGCGCAGCGTGGCCGGCAGCCGCCGGCGGAGCTGGGCGTCGGGCACCAGCCTGACCAGGCTCGCCTCGTCCTTGGCGGCGAGCGCCGCGAAGAGCTCGGCGACCATCGCGCGCAGCTCCCGGTGCCAGCCGTTGAGCGGCCGGCCGGACTTCCGGACGAGCGAGCCGGTTTCCGGCGAGGCGCGGAACAGGTCCTCGGATTCGGTCTGTCCCTCGCATCCGGGCGTCCAGCCCGGATAGCGGAGCTGGTAGCGAATGCGGATCTCGTCGCCGCGCACGAGATACGCGCGCGCCATCAGTCCGTCCGGGAACAGATCGGTCGTGGACCAGACGACACGGACTCCGTCGCCCTCCTGGCGAATGAGATCGAGGCGGAGCGGTCTCAATCCCTGGCCGGTGGACGAACCTTCCCAGGCCGTGACGAACTGCGCGGCGCCTCCCGGCCCCGACGCCCACGGGTACACCGTCGGGCGGCCCTCGCGCGAGAGCGTCGTCAGGAGAGCCGCCTCGCCCCCGAGCTTGCCGTACACGCGAACGGTGTTCGCGCCCGGCACGTCGCTCATCTGGAACGCGCCCACCACGAAACGGCCCACGCGCAGGACGTCGACGGTGGTCGCGCCCCACGCCTCGCCGAACGCGTCGAGCCGATCTTGCAGGAAGGCGGGCGACGCGTAGAGACCTCCGGCGCCGAGGCTCTCCACGACCTCCTCGTCGAGCAGCGCATACATGTCGCGGTAGGCCTCGGGCGATCCGTCCGCGCTGCCGTGCGAGCGCGCGAGCTGGCGAAACTGGTCGAGGCGGTCGGCCGGACCGGCTGCGCCCAGCCGCTCGTGCGCGAGTGTCGCCGCGCCGATCAGCGCGAGCCCGACGAGCCACTTTTGCGTCGGGCGTTTCGGTGGGCGGCTCATCTGCCTATGGTACAACAGACCCGTGCGGCTCCTCGTGCTCGATCGGTACATCGTACGAGAGCTGTCGGCACCGCTCGGGTTCGGCTGCGTGCTTCTCACCTTCTTTCTCATCATCGACCGCATCTACAGCCTGACCGACCTCGTCATCACCAAGGGTGTGCCGTTTTATCTGGTCATCCAGCTCCTGTCGTTCATGCTGCCGTCGTTCCTGTCCATCACGCTGCCGATGGCGTTCCTGTCAGCGGTGCTGCTGGCCGGCGGCCGCCTCGCGAGCGACCTCGAGATCGTCGCCTTCCGAGCGGCCGGGGTGAGCGCGGTGCGGCTCTTCCGCCCTGTGCTGCTGGCCTCGCTCGTCATCATGGCCGTCACCGCCTGGTTCACGCTGGTCCTGAATCCCCTCGCCAACCGCGAGTTCCAGCGCCAGCTGTTCCGGATTCTCCAGGCGAAGGCAGCGAGCGGGCTGCAGGAACGCATTTTCCTCGGCACCTTTGGGGACATGACGATCTACGTCGAGGACGTCAGTGTCTCCCAGGTCGCGTTGCGCGGGCTCCTCGTGTCGGACGAACGCGACCCGAAGCTGTCGCGGATCATCACCGCCCGCGAGGGACGGCTGCGCAGCGACGAGGCGAACCAGCGGATCACGCTCAGCATGATCGACGGCGCCGTCAACGAGGTCGACGTGACACCGGGCGTCGCGCAGCCGGTGGCCACCGACCCGTCGCGCCCGGCCGTCGCGCCGCGCTATCGCTACACGCGCTTTGACACCTACGACATGAGCTTGTCGATGAGCTCGCCGCTGATGGGCTCGGCGCGAAACGACAAGCCGGAGCGCGACGCGACGCTCAGCGAGCTCAATCAGAAGATCGCCGAGTACCGGCGCGATCGCGTCAATCGCGTGCCGTACGAGATCGAGCGCCACAAGCGCTTCGCGCTGCCGGCGGCGGCGCTGGTCTTCGGCCTCATCGCGTTTCCGCTCGCCATCCGCTCCCACCGCGGCGGGCGGAGCATCGCGTTCATCGGTAGCCTGGTGATCCTCGTCATCTACTACCTCTTGATCACCTCGCTGGAGGGATTTGCGCTGCGAGGGCGGATTCCCTCGGGTGTGGCGATCTGGACCCCCAATGTCCTGTTCGCCACTACCGGTTTCGGCCTCTTGCTGGCCACCGCGCGCGAGTGGCGGCTGCCGGCGATGCCACTCGTGTGGCGGGCGCTCGAGCGCGTCCGTCGCGCCCTGTCGGGCCGCGCGGCCCGAACGGCCCAGGTCCACGCCGCGACCATGGGGCGCGACGCGACTCACCTCCGTGACTCGACGCACATCATCGACCGCTATCTGGTACGCGAGTATCTGGCCTTCATGGGGCTCGGGCTCGCGGTGTCGGCGGCCCTCTTCGTGATGATCGACCTCTTGCAGACGCTGGACCGCTACCTCCGGCTGAAGCCGCCCCTCATGTTCATCATCGAGCACTTCGTCTATCGGCTGCCGGCCGCGCTGCACCTCTACCTGCCGGTCGTCATGCTCGTGGCGACGATCTTCCTCTTTCTGACGCTCAGTCGATACCACGAGCTGACCGCGCTGAAGGCCGCCGGCATCAGCCTCTACCGCGTGAGCTTGCCCATCCTCGGGCTGGGGCTCGCCATCGCCATCGGCGCCGGGCTCTTCCAGGAGCTCGCGTTGCCGGTCCTCAACGAGCGCGGCGAGGAGGTGGACCGCGTCAAGATCCGCGGTATGGCCCCGCGTCATCTCCAGCTCCGCCAGCGTCTGTGGGTGCGGAGTTCCGATTCGCGCTTCTATCGGGTCGAGCTACTCCATCCCGGCACCAACGACATGTTCGGCGTGACCATCCTCGAGCTAAACCGCGACTTCCGGCTGACCGGTCGCCTCGACGCGCGGCAGGCGCACTGGACGCCGGCCGGCTGGGAGCTGAGCGACGGCGCCTATCGGGAGATCTCCCCCGAGGGCGGCGTGCAGACGCTGCCCTTCCGCTCGACGGCGGTGGAGCTGTCCGACGAGATGGAAGACTTCATCCGCATTCAGAAGCCGGTGACCGCCATGAGCTTCCGCGAGCTCAAGGACTACATCGCCCGACTCGAAGCGGCCGGATTTCAGATCAGGAAGCACCTGGTCGAGCTCTACGCGAAGCTGTCCTTTCCGCTCGTGAACCTGGTCATGGTGCTCGTCGCCATCCCGCTCGCCTTACAATCACCGCGCGGCGGTCGTCTCTTCGGGATCGGCCTCGCGCTCGGCATCATGGCAGGCTACCTTGTCGTGCACTTCGTCGCGCTCGCGTTCGCCCGGGCCGACCTTCTGCCGCCCCTGATCGCGGCGTGGACCGCGAACATCATCTTCATGGGGATCGGCGTCTCGCTCCTGCTCCGCGCCCGCACGTAGGCGCCAGCCGCCGCGCTCTCAGGCGATCCACACCAGCGGATTTTCATCGAGGCCCGGTACCTTGCCGTCGACGAAGATCCGGTACCAGATCGCGAGCTGCATCAGCCCCCAGATGAGACGCGCCACGTTCCCGCCCTGCTGCTGCTCCTGCACGAGCGCAGCGACCCCATCGGGTTGGAACCAGCGCCGGATCACCGGGTGCGCCGGCAGGCGCGCCGCGAGGCCGTCGAGGAGCTCGCCCTCGAGCCACCGGGGCACCGGCACGTAGAAGCCGCGCTTACGCTGCCAGAGGTGCTCTCGCGGGATTCTTCGCTCCGCCCAGCGCTTGAGGAACAGCTTGCCCTGGCGCCCGCTCACCTTCAGCTCGTCTGACAGGCCCAGGCCGAACTCGACCACCCGATGGTCGAGGAACGGCACGCGCCCCTCGAGGCCGAAGGCCATCGAGACGCGGTCCGCCTTCACGAGGAGGTCGTCCGGAAGCCAGGTGCAGAGGTCGGTGTACTGACAGCGCGCGACGTCGCTCCAGACGTCGGGCGTCGCGCGCCAGGCCGCGATGAACGGCTCGCGGCGCGCCGACGCGGCCGTCTTCAGCTCCGCACCGAACACGCGCTGCATCCAGCGACGGCTCCACTGACCTCGCGTGCGGAAGCCGCCCGAGCCGGGCGCCACGAGGTTCTTGACCCAGCGCTGGAGCGGCGCCCGGCGATAGCGGCCGTAGCCGGCGAAGACTTCGTCGCCGCCCTCGCCGGTCAGGATCACCTTCAACCCGCTCGCAGCCTGCTCGGCCAGGAACGACGTCGGCAGGCAGGCGTAGTCGTGGAGCAGATCGTCGGTGGCCCAAATGGTGTGCGGCAGGCGGCGGAAGACGGTGTCGCGATCGAGGACGATCTCGGTGTGCTCGGCGCCGAAGCGGCGCGCGATCGCCGCCGCCTCCGGTAGCTCGTTGCCGGCGCCGCCATCGCGGTAGCCGACGGTGAAGGTGCGCACCGGCCGGCCGGTGAGCTCGCTCATCGTCGCCAGTAGCACGCCCGAGTCGACCCCGCTCGAGAGGAATAGACCACACGGGACGTCGGCACGAAGGTGCTCGAGCATGACCTGGTGGAACAGCGGCTCGAATTCCCCGTCGGCCACGCCGAAGTCGAGCCGCCGTGGCCGGACGTCGAGCAGCGACCAGTACCGGCGCAGCCGGAGCTTCAGGTCGGCGTCCACCACAAGTGTGGTACCCGGCGGCAGCCGGCGAATGCCGCACACGAGGCTCTGATCGCCGGTGTTGAAACGGCTCTCCAGATATTGGACGAGAGCGCCGGGGTCCAGCTCGGGCTGGCGGGGCCAGACGGCGAGGATCGCCTTCAGCTCGGAGGCGAAGACCACGCGGTCCGGCAGCGCCGCGTAGTAGAGCGGCTTGATGCCCAGGCGGTCCCTCCCCAGCACCAGCTCGTGGCGTCCGGCGTCGTACAGCGCGAAGGCGAACATGCCGTTGAGCGACGGCAGAGCGTCGAGGCCGTCGAGCGCGTAGGCGTGCAGGATCGTCTCGCTGTCCGAGCGTGTCGCGAAGCGGCGGCCCTGAGCCTCGAGCGCGCGCCGAAGCTCGACGAAGTTGTAGATCTCGCCGTTGGCGACCAGGGTAAGCGGGCCGTCGGCCATTGGCTGGTGGCCGCCCTCCAGGTCGATGATCGAGAGCCGGGTCTGCAGGAGACCCAGGGGGCCGGCGACGTGCACGCCGAGGTCGTCGGGACCCCGGTGGGCCAGGGCGTCACCCATACGCCGGAGCGCGCCCTCGTCCGGGCTGCCGTGCTTCATGAGAACGCCGGCGATCCCACACATGGACAGCGCCTTCGGCCCAGCAGCGTATCACGCGGGCTGCCGTGCTTCATGAGCGCCGTAACTTGAAAAGCCGAACCGGCTTTGCTAGCGTGGCTTCGAATGGGGTCGACGAAGATTCATCGCCCCTCGCCGCGTCTCTCCCTCCCGTGAGCTCACGATACCGCGTCCTTGGACGTTTGCTGCGTTCGCTGACGCCGCACTGGCAGGCGGTGACCGTCAGCGCGCTGCTGGCCCTCGTGGTCTCGGGCGCGGGCGGGCTCATCGCGTGGCTCGTGAAGCCGGCGATGGACGACATCTTCCTGCGACGCGATCTCCTGATGCTCAAGCTCATTCCCCTCGCGCTGCTCGGCGTCTACCTCGTCAAGGGCCTGGCCAGTTACGGCGAGTCCTACCTGAGTAAGTCGATTGGCGAGCGCGTCGTCACCCAGGTGCGTCACGATCTCTACGTGCACCTGCAGAGCATGCCGCTCTCGTTCTTCACCGCGCGGCATACCGGCGAACTCACGACGCGGCTCGTGCTCGACACCAGCCGGCTGGCCAGCCTGTCCTCCGACATGCTCGTGAGCACGATCCGCCGAGTCAGCACGATCGTGTCGCTGCTGGTTGTCATGTTCACGCGTGACTGGGCGCTCACGCTCTTCGTGGCGGCGATGCTTCCGGTGGGCGCGCTGGTCAACTGGCCGCTCGGGCGCCAGCTCTACAAGATCAACCGCCGCGCCCAGGAGATGAGCGGGCAGCTGGCGGTGATGCTGATGGAGTCCCTCACCGGCCGCAAGATCGTCAAGGCGTTCGTGCGAGAGGATCTCGAGCAGTCGCGCTTCGACCGGCTCAACGACCGCCGTCTGCGGCTGGCCGTGCGCGACCATCGCGTCGACGAGTTCTCCCGGCCTTTGCTGGAGATCGTGGCGTCCCTCGGGATCGTCGGCGCCATCTGGTACGGCGGCTTTCGCGTCGTCCAGGGCACGCTGACCCCCGGCGAGTTTTTCTCGGTCATCGCCGCGGTCGCGCTCCTCTACCGCCCGCTCGGCGACCTCTTGCGCACCTTCAACACCGTCCAGCAGGCGCTCTCGTCCGTCGAGCGGGTCTACGAGATCCTCGACACGCCGCCAGCCATCGTCGACGCCGCCGGCGCGAGCCGCCTCGCCGGCTTCTCGGATCGGATCGAGTTCGAGGGCGTCGGCTTTCGCTATCCCGGCACCGAGGAATGGGCGCTTCGCGACATCACGCTCTCCATCCGCAAGGGTGAGCTAGTCGCGTTCGTGGGCATGTCGGGCGCCGGGAAGTCGACGCTCATGGAGCTCCTGCCGAGATTTCACGACGTCTCGGAGGGGCGCGTGACCATCGACGGCCACGATCTCCGGAGCGTGACCGTGGGCTCGCTGCGCGCCCTCATCGGCATCGTCACCCAGGACACGTTCCTCTTCAGCGACACGATCGAGTACAACATCGCCTACGGCCGGCCGGGCGCCACGCGCGGAGAGATCGAGAACGCGGCGCGGCTCGCCCAGGCCCACGATTTCATCACGGCGCTGCCTGGCGGCTACGACGCCCACGTCGGCGAGCGCGGCGTCAAGCTCTCCGGCGGCCAGCGGCAGCGGCTGGCGATCGCGCGGGCGTTCCTCAAGGATCCGCCGATCCTCATCCTGGACGAGGCGACCGCGGACCTCGATGCCGAGAGCGAGGCGCTGGTGCAGCGCGCACTGTCGGCGCTCCTGAAGGGCCGGACGGTGCTGGTGATCGCCCACCGCCTGGCGACCGTGAAGCACGCCGACCGCGTGGTCGTCATCCATGGCGGCCGCATTGCGGAGATGGGCGGGCACAGCGAGCTGATCGCGAGCGTCGGCGGAATCTACCGCGGCCTCGCCGCGCTCCAGCAGTTCGACGTCGCCGGGGACTGATTCGCGCTGCCCGGCTCGGTGCTACCATGGCGGCCAGGAGGAACGGCCATGTCGCTCCGCCAGCTCATCCAGCGGCCCATGCCCGTGACCGCGCCGCTGGTCCTCAATCCCTTGATGGCTCGGATGGCGGAGGCCGCGGGCTTTCCGGCGGGCTACCTCGGCGGCGGCTCGACCGGCTACCAGAAGGTCGCGCTCGAGGCGAACCTGAACGTGACCGAGATGTGCCAGATCGCGGTCGACATCGGTGCGGTTTCGTCGCTGCCACTGATCCTCGACGGCGCGTGCGGCTACGGCGACCCGATGCACATGCACCGTACGATCGGCATGAGCGAGGCGGCCGGGTTCCAGGCAATCGAGATCGAGGACCAGCTGGTTCCGAAGCGCGCCCACCATCACGCCGGTATCGAGCACATGATCCCGATGGAGCTGATGTCGGCCAAGGTGAAAGAGGCCGTCGTGGCGCGCCGCAACCCTGATTTCCTGATCGTCGCCCGGACGAACGCGATCCGGGCGAGCAACATGGACGATGCGCTGCGCCGCGGCGACGCCTACCGGAAGGCCGGCGCCGACCTCGTGCTGCTGTCGATGGCGCACACGCCCGAGCAGCTGCGCGCGATCTCGGAGCGGCTGGGCGGCCCGCTGATGTACCTCGCGGGCCGCGGCGGGCTTGCCGGCCTGGGCCTCACGCTGGCCGATCTCGGCCGCCTCGGCTACAAGATCGTTGCCGATCCCTCCACGCCGCTCCTGGCGGCCTATGCGGCCTGGAAGAAGGTGTACGAGGAGCTCGCCGATGGCTTCGGCGCCGGTACCAAGGGCAAGCCGGACTGGAGCCCGGTCGAGAAGGACATGCTGGGCGTCATCGGTCTCGAGAAGCTCCTGGCGATCGAGCGGGCGACCGTCGAGAATGGCAAGCAGTGATGGACAAAACGACGAGGGGGTAGACCCATGCTCTCGCGAGAAGACAACGAGCTCCTGTGCCGCGTGGGCCGCGGCACGCCCATGGGCGAGCTGCTGCGCCAGTACTGGCTGCCCTTCCTGCCGTCGACGGAGCTGCCGGCGCCCGACTGCCCGCCGAAGAAGGTCCGCCTGCTCGGCGAGGACCTGGTCGCGTTTCGCGACACGCACGGTCGCGTCGGGCTGGTCAGCGAGAACTGCCCGCACCGCGGCGCCTCGCTCTTCTTCGGTCGCAACGAGGAATGCGGGCTTCGCTGCGTCTACCACGGCTGGAAGTTCGACGTGACCGGCCGCTGCGTCGACATGCCGAACGAGCCCGCCGAGAGCCTCTTCAGGGACAAGGTGCGGGCCCGCGCCTATGCCTGCCGCGACGTGAACGGGGTCGTCTGGACCTACATGGGCCCGCGGACCGAGGCGCCGCCGTTCCCGGAGTTCGAGATCAACACGCTGCCGCCGGAGCAGGTCTACCCGCCACTGGTCATGATGGAGGAGTGCAACTGGGTGCAGGCGCTCGAGGGTGACATCGACTCCTCGCACATCGACTACGTGCACGCCAAGCTCCGCGCCGACAGCAAGCAGCGCGGCACCTACCACCAGGACAAGCAGCCGCGGCTCGAGGTCTTGCCCACGGATTACGGCGCCTGCTACTCCGCCCGACGGCGCTGGGACGTCGACGGGCTCTGCTGGCACCGGATCACTCAGTTCATCATGCCGTTCTTCTCGATGATCGCGGCCAGCGACCCGAACATCGTCTCGGCGCGCGCCTGGGTGCCGCTGGACGACAGCTATAACCTCCAGATCATGATGCGCGGCCGGCTCGACCGCGCGGTCACGGATCAGGAGCGGGAGCAGACGCGCAACCCCTTCGCCGCCTGGGGAGGCTACCTCGAGCCGACCAGCGATCCGCGCACGCGCCACTACACGAAGGCCAATATCCACAACGACTATCTGGTCGACCGCCGGCTGGCCCGCGAAGAGCTGATGATCGGCATCCCGTTCCTGGTGAATTTGCAAGACAGGGCAATGACCGAGACGATGGGGCCGATCTACGACCGGACGCAGGAGCATCTCGGCACCACGGACGCGATGGTCATCTACGTTCGGCGTCGGCTGATCGAGGCAGCCCGGGGTCTCCGCGATCAGGGCGTGGTGCCGGCGAACGTCGACGACGGGACCATGTGCCGGGTGCGTCCGGCCTCGGTGCTCCTGCCCGAGGGCGACAGCTGGATCTCGGCGACCGAGAAGTCACGCCAGTCCGACGCGGGCGTGCCGATCTCGTGGGTGCCGTTCGCGCAGTGACCGACGAGGCGCCCGCGACCGTCCCGGACCTCGCGTACTACGAGGCCGTACCCTACCTGCTCGTGGTCGAGTCAATCGAGCGCGCGGGCGAATGGCTCAGGTGCGCCGAGCACCCGGAGCTTCCCGGTTGTCGCGTCGAGGCGCCGTCCGCGGTCGAGGCCATCGAGAAGCTCGAGCAGGCGCGCCTGAGCCTGCTGCGTCAGCTCTGGGACCGCGGTGCGCCCATCCCGGTTCCCCGCCCGCCGCTCTCGAGCGGCCGGCGCGCCTAGTAGCCCTTTGTGCGGTCGACCAGATTCAGGAGCGGCTTGCCCGAGAGGCGGCGGCGGAGGTTCTCTGCGAAGAGCCGGCAGCAATCGTCGTCGTAGGTCGCGACGAAGCCCGAGACGTGCGGCGAGACGATGACGTTGTCGACTGCGTAGAGCGGGTGCCCGCTCGGGGGCGGCTCCTGCGCGAAGACGTCGACCGCTGCGCCGGCGATACGCCCCTCCTTCAGGACCTGCGCGAGCGCGTCCTCGTCGACGCTGGCCCCGCGCCCCACGTTGATGAAGTAGGCCGTGGGCTTCATGGCGCGTAGCTGGCGCGCGCCGATCATATGGTGGGTCTCGCGGGTGAGCGGCGCGCACATGACGACCACGTCGGAGCGCGCCAGCAGCGCGTCGAGGCGATCGGGGGAGAACCACTCGTCCGGCAGCGCGCCCGCCGGATCGCCCGTGCCCGGCGGGCAGTAGCCGGGATCG
>JBKPCO010000175.1:0-4438 GCA_046727415.1 Candidatus Methylomirabilota bacterium | reverse complement strand
CCGAGATCAGGTAACTCGGGATCGCCCAGACGCGCAGGAGCAACTCGTTCTGCAGGAGGGCCGCCACGTCTGAGGCGTAGGGCAACGACCGCACGTAGCCGTTGAGGGTGACGCGATTGAGGAACTCCTCTCGCTCGAGGGTCTCGTCGGCGAGCAGCGTGGCCTGGGCGTACGCGTAGAGCATCACGTCTGACCAGTGGGCCACCCCAGACGCGGCGTTGTTCCAGAACGTCTCCGGTGCGCCGACGGTGGCAACGCGCACGGCACGGGGCAGCGTCGACGTGGTCACGAGCGGCCGCAGGAGGATCGTCGTCGGCCTGGATGCGAAGTGGACGTCCCGGCGGAGTCCGATGGTGTCCACGAGCTTCCAGAAGTTGAGGCACCATTCCGCGAACACGTGCCAGGCGAAGTCGTGGAAGCCCGTCTTCCCCGAGACGGCGCCGAACTGCCCTCCGATACTCGACGAGCCTTCGAGCACCCTGACCGTGAACCCGGCCTCGAGTAGCTTGAGCGCGGCGGTCATGCCGGCCATCCCGGCGCCGACAATGGTGACGTCCGGTGAGTCGACGCTCCCGCGGCCCTCGATGGCTCATCCTCCCTGGCGGCCCGCTTCGCCCCCGCCGCGATGCCGTGGTATCTTCCCACAGGTCGTGATCGGCTTTCCGCGGCGTTTAGCATCAGGGAATCTGTCAGTGGAGGACGAGCATGGCGCAGGTAGCCGGACGAGGACTCAACGACCTGCTCGTGAACGTTGTGAGCCTGTACCCGAAGGCGCTCCGCTCCGGGATCGGCTACTGGACTGAGATGGTCGTGAACAGCTCCGGGTACGTCGCCGACATGATAGAGACGGCGGTCGCCGTGGCCAGCAGGCCCGGCCAGACTCGTGAGGCCTTGGCGCAGTTACTGGATCGCTATCGCGCCTATCTCGTGTCCTCGGGCGACACGCTGGAGCGCGCAATCCTCGATTTCAACCAGGCGGTCATGAGCGTCGCGCGCCGATCGTCGGACATGGCGGCCGCGCCGGGCGATCCCCGGATCGTGGAGGTCTTCCAGCAGCTCGCCGACTTCGCGACGACGGAGGCGCTGAAGCACCGGAGCGGCCAGAGCGCCTCCGACTTCGCCGCGCTCGGCGCGCAGCTCGAGGCGTGCCTGGCCGAGGTTCGCCGTCTCGCCGCCACGCACCCCGTCACGCCCTAAGCGCGGCAGCGCACTCCCGTCCTGCCACACCCCGACTCGAGTTGCGGACGGCATCAACTTGTCGTGAGCTCTTGTGGTGCGCTGTTGAAAAGTAACCTCGCCATTGTTGACAGGGCCTAGAGCGCGTGCTAGACGTTCGCCATTCGCGCTCCTTCGAATAGCTCTCATCGTCCTTGACGGCTCGGATCGGGAGATCGGCGCGATGAACGAGACAGATCGAGCCCGCGTTTCTTCCGCTCCGTCCCCACGACCATCATCCGGCGCCGCACGAACGCCCGCGCGCACACCCCTGGGAGGTATGTCATGAAGTTCATGCTCTTCATTCTTCCGACAGTGCCCGGCACGCTCGAGGATCGGAAACGGCTCCGCCCCATTGGCCGCAACACGGAGCGGTACCAGCAGATGCTCGATGAGATGCGAAAGCTGGCGGTCCTGGCCGATGATGCTGGGTTCGACGTCTTCGCAACTACCGAGCATCACTTTCACTCAGAGGGTTATGAGACTTCGGTGGCTCCCCTGATGCTCTACGCGGACCTGGCCGCCAGAACGCGGAGGATCAAGTTTGCCCCGCTGGGCTTGGTTCTGCCCGCGTGGGATCCCATCCGAGCTGCGGAAGAGCTTGCCGTCCTGGACCAGCTGACGAAAGGGCGGCTCTATGCCGGCTTCGCGCGGGGTTATCAGGACCGCTGGGTGAATGTACTCGGGCAGCAATACCACGTGACCGGTGCGCCGATGGATGGCTCCGCGATCGATCAGCACAACCGGAAGGTCTACGAGGAAGCCGTCAAGGTCATCAAGAAGAGCTGGACGGAAGAAACCTGGGAACACAACGGCCAGTATTACAAGGTGCCGTTTCCCTACGAGGAAGGAATCCGGCGCTGGCCCGCTGCCGAGTGGACGCGGAAGTACGGCGCACCTGGCGAGGTCGATGAGCAGGGAGTGATTCGGAAGATCTGCGTGGTGCCTAGACCCTACCAGGAGCCGCACCCCACGCTGTTCCAGCCATTCTCCGTCAGTGAGAACACGATCCGTTACACCGCTCGCGAGGGCATCGTGCCGTGGATCCTGACTTCCTATCCGCCCGCGTTCAAGGACCTCTGCCGCGTGTATCGAGAGGTCGCCGCAGAGAACGGGCGACAACTCGGGCTCGGCGAGAACGTCGGGGCCTTCCGTGCCGTTCACTTCGGCCGCACCGAGGACGAGGCAGTCGAGCTGTTTCGCACGACAAACTACGCGGGCTTCCACGACTATTTCTACGGCTTCGGCTTCGCGGAGGCCTTCCGTATCCCCGAAGACAACGCAAAGTACCCGCTCGAGCCGTACACGGCGCTGCCGCTGGAGGAGCTGACGGTGGAGCGCTTGCGGCGGGTGAAGTACGCCCTGGCCGGGACCCCCGAGCAAGTACGGGCAGAGATCGAGGCGGTACAGTCAGTGTACGACGGCGGCAACCTCGAGTGGTTCGGCTGGTTCTTCGATCAGGGCTTCATGCCGTGGGACGAGGAAGTCCGGCAGATCGAGCTATTCGCCAAACACATCATCCCTTACTTCCGTTAGGCGGTACTGGGAGTATCGCCCCCCGTCAGGGCCTCGGCGCAGGAAAGCGCGGAGAGAATTTGTAGATGGTCATGGACGTGAACCACCGCCCGGGATTGAGCGTCGTCGTCGGAAAGCTCGGCTTGTTCGGGGAATCCGGGAAATGCTGCGTCTCGAGGCAGACGGCGCTGCGGACGGGATAGGACTTGCCGCCTTTGCCGACGTCGTTTGGCGCCTGGCCGGTGAGGAAGTTCCCGGTGTAGAGCTGCATGCCTGGCTCCGTCGTGTACACCTCCATGGTCCGGCCCGAAACGGGGTCGGAGAGGCGTGCAGCGAAGCTCAGCTCATCTGCCGTCTTGTTGAGGACGTAGTTGTGGTCATAGCCCGTTCCGAACTTCAGCTGTTCGTCGGCTTCGTTGATCCGGCCTCCGATGCGTGCGGGACGTGTGAAATCCAGGGCCGTGCCCTTGACGGCGCGCAGCTCGCCGGTGGGGATCGACGTTGCGTCGATCGGCGTAAAGCGGTCGGCGTTGATCGTCAGATCGTGGTCGAGGATGTCTCCCTGTCCTTGGCCGCGCAGGTTGAAGAATGCGTGGTTGGTGAAGTTCACGACCGTGGGCTTATCGGTGACAGCCTCGTAGGTGATCCGGAGCTCCTGATCGTCGGTCACCGCGTAGACGACCCGGAGGGTGGTGTTGCCCGGGTAGCCCTCTTCGCCATCCTTGAAGTTATAAGTGAGCTCGAGCGTCCGACCGTCGAGCTGCCGCGCGTCGAACACGAGGAACTGGGTGCCTTTCCCGCCGTGCAGGTGGTTGGGACCGTTGTTGACGGGTAACTGGTAGTCGCGCCCGTCGAGGGTGAAGCGGCCCTTCGCGATGCGATTGGCGAACCGGCCGATGATAGCCCCGAAGGAGGCACGCCCGGCGACGTACTGATCGACGGTCTCGTAGCCGAGCACCACGTCTCCAAGCCGGTTGTCCTTGTCCGGCACCAGAATCTGGACGATCTTGCCGCCCTGGTTGGTGATCCTCACCGTCATCCCGGTACTCGTCTGGAGCGTGTATAGATCGGTCTTCTTACCGCCAATCTCCTTCTGAAAAGCCTCCCGCTTGATCTGCACGTACGCCGGCCCGGTCTGGGCCTGGGCCCCCATCGTCGCTGCGAGGGGGATTGCGGCCAGGATCATCGTGAACATTCGTTTCATCATCTTGACCTCCTTGGCTAGTGATGGTCGCCTGTGACGGTCGGGGCGCCGCGGTACAGGTAGCAGGCAACGGCCCGATCTCGATCGGTCTGGAAGAGAGAGGGGGCGGCTTCCCGGCACGAAGCCGCGACCGACGGGCACCGTCCTGCGAACTTGCAGCCGTGGTCGATGATTTCCATCGTTGCGACGGGCGCGGAGGGCTCGATCATCCAGGTCCGCTCGGGACTGGCCAGTGGGATCGATGACAGGAGGAGCTGCGTGTAGGGATGCTGGGGCCGCTTGACCACAAGCTCCACATCACCGATCTCCACCACCGCGCCGCGGTAGAGTACGACGATGGTGTCGCTGATCTGGTACGCCGTGGCGAGGTCGTGCGTGATGTAGACGATCGAGATGCCCAGGTCTCGGTTCATCGTGCGCAGCGACGCCAGAATCGTGGCGCGAAGCGACGCGTCGACCATCGACACCGGCTCGTCGGCCAGGATCACGCGCGGGCGCAGGAGC
>JBKPCO010000174.1:0-23974 GCA_046727415.1 Candidatus Methylomirabilota bacterium | reverse complement strand
ACGAACATCGTCGGGACGATCAACCCGGCGCACCTCCAGCACAACGTTGACGTGCTGCTGCAGGGGCCGCTGCCGGCCGACGTGTACGCCGAGGCGAAGCGCCGTCTCGACGCCGCCGGGTCGAGGCCAAGGGTTTAGCGGAGAGGCCAGGAGCATGACGAAGAACGACGGCGTGAAGGTTCTCATCAAGCGTCTTCAGGATTCGTTCAACGCGACGCTCGACGTCCTTTACGACCTACCGCAGGAATGTCTGCAGCAACCCTGCGGCCACGGATGCGCCCGCGGAGGGACAGCGCGCGATCTGCTGGTGCACAACATCTTCCACGAGAAGCAGCACACCGGGCAGGTCTGGAGCGTGCGCGACCAGCTCAAGCTCCTCCCGGGCTGGAGCAGCCAGGATCTACCAGTGTTGCTCGCCGACTACTACAACTCCCGCGCCCAGCTCATCAGCGCGCTGTTCGGTCTGGCCGACGACCAGCTGGACGCGAAGCCCGGAGACGGCGGCTGGACCATCCGCGAGACGATCGAGCACGTGCTCTACTGGGATCGCGATTCGATCGACACGCTAAAAGCCGAGGTCTGACCGTCAGCGCATCTTCCACACCGGCTTGCGCTTCTCCCGAAATGCCCGCGGCCCCTCGGCCCCGTCGTCGCTCTCGGCGATCTCCTGATCGAGGTGACTCGCGTAGGACACGAGCGACGGAGGAAACGCCGCGGTCAGCCGGTACAACCGCACCGCCGCCTGCACGGCCAGGGGCGAACTGTCGCACACCATCTCGGCCATCTGCTCGCAGGTTGCTATGAGCTTGTCGCGCGGCACCACCTTGTTGACGATGGCCTGGCGATAGCACTCGTCGGCGGTGAGCCGGCCGTTGCACAGCGTTAGATAGGCCGCCGTAGTGCGCGGCAGCGCGGCGTAGAGATTGTGCGCCGAGCCCAGGCGCCCCACTTTGGTGTGCATGTCACCGATCCAGGCCGTATCCGCCATGACGCGGAGCTGACACTGGAGCGCCAGTGAGAGACCGACGCCGACCGCGAAGCCGTTGATGGCGGCGATCAGCGGCTTCTCCAGATTGGCGTCGCTCGGCTGGCCGCCGCCACCCCAATGGAACAGCGGGTTGTTCGGATCCTCGTGCGGCGTTCGCTTACCCTGCGCCTGGTACGACGCCAAGAACTTGACGTCGCGGCCGGCGCAGAACGCCTCGCCGGCGCCGGTGACGACCCCGACGTAGATGTTCGGATCGAGGCCGATGTCGCGCCAGCAGGCGCGCAGCTCTGCGTAGGCGTAGCTGTGCAGCGCGTTCCGGACCTCGGGCCGGTTGATCGTGACGTAGGCGACGTGCCCCTTCTTCTCGTAGATCACGTGCTCGAGCTTCTTCGGCATCGTCGAGGGATCGTACGGGGACTCGTATCTCGGCATCAGGAACCTCCATCGCATTGACTTACGTCAGGTCGTCTGCTGTGCTTTTACCATGACGGAGTACGGACCTTCGACGTACGGCGACCGCGTGGCCGAGGTGTATGACCGCATGCCGCAGGTGCTGGGTCGCGACACGGAACGCGCCGTCGCCATGCTCGCCGAGCTAGCCGGCGCGGGTCCGGTTCTCGAGCTCGGCATCGGGACCGGTCGTCTGGCGCTGCCCCTGGCGGCGAAGGGGCTCACCGTGCACGGGATCGATGCCTCCGAGGCAATGGTCAAGAAGCTGCGCGAAAAGCAGGGCGGCGAGCGCATTCCCGTGGCCATCGGCGATTTCGCCGACGTCGCGGTCGATGGGCGGTTTCCCCTGATCTTCGTCGCCTTCAACACGTTCTTCGGACTGACGTCGCAAGAGGACCAGGTCCGGTGTTTTGCCCGCGTCGCGGAGCACCTCACGACCGACGGCGTCTTCGTCCTCGAGGCGTTCGTCCCCGACGTCGCACGGTTCGATCGCGGCCAGCGCCTCGGCGTGACGCACATGGGCGTGGACGACGTGCAGATCGAAGCGTCCGTGCACGATCCGGTCACCCAGCGGATCCGCTCGAACCACATCCTGATCTCGAGCGAAGGCAGCATGCAACTCTATCCGGTTCACGTACGCTACGCCTGGCCGTCCGAGCTGGACCTGATGGCCCGCCTCGCCGGCTTGCATCTCCGCGCCCGCTGGAGCGACTGGGACAAGGGCGACTTCACAGTGACGAGTCGGTCGCACGTCTCTGTTTACGCGCGTTGAGCGCGGCCAGCCGTTGCCCGGCGGTACGGAATATCCCGTCGAGACCGGCCGGATAACCGCGTGCGATGACGATCACGAACAGGGCGAAGAGGACCATCCGGATCTCGCCCCACGCGCGCAGCGCCTCGGACAGTACTTCGATGAGCACCGCGCCCAGAATCGGCCCGGCGAAGGTCCGGAGACCACCCACGATCACCATGACGACCACCATGGCCATCTCGTTGAACTTCATCGGTGTCGGCGAGAGCAGCCCGACGTAATGGCCCTGGAAGCCGCCGGCAGCGGCCGCGAACACGGCGGAAATGGCGAAGACGAAGCGCTTCCACTTGAAGGTGTCCACGCCCATGACGGCGGCGGCCTCCTCGTCGTCACGGATGGCGCGCATGTACGAGCCGATCCGCGAGTCGATGAGCTGGCGCGCCGCGAGGACGGCCCCCAGCGCCAGGGCCAGGAACAGATAGTAGTACGGCGTGGGGCGCGGGGTCGCGAAGAGGAACGGCGCGCGCAGGCCGAGATCGCCGCGGGTGATCCCGTACTCGACGGTGATCAAGAGACGCACTGACTCGGCGAACGCCCAGGTCGCGAGGGCCAGATAGATCGCGCGCATCCGAAGGCAGAGCGTGCCGAGGCCGTAGCCGGCCGCTGCCGCCACGACGACCCCGGCGGCGATGCCCACGAGGATCGGCACCCGCGCGTACAGGACGAGCAGCGCGGACGTGTAGGCGCCGATGCCGGCGAAGGTGTGATGGGCCAGCGAGAACTGCCCGGTGTAGCCCGCGAGCAGGTTCCAGCCGATGGCGAGGACGACGTAGTAGAGGCAGGTGACCAGCACGTGGGTGTGGTACTCGGACGCCGCCCACGGCACCCAGGCCAGCGCCACGTACGCGAGCAAGCACCACCCGGCGCGCTGCGCCAGCCGCGGCACGATCAGGCCCCGAGTAGCGCGTCGCGGATGATCTCGCGAAGCTGGTCGGCGAACGCCTGGCGCGGACCTTCGCGGCGCACGCGGCCCATCTCGAGCAGGTACAGATGGTCGGAGATCTCGACGGCCTTGGTGATGTTCTGATCGACGAGAAGGATCGTCACACCTGCCGCCTGTACCTCGCGCAAGCGCTCGTACACCTGCTCGGCGATGCGCGGCGCCAGGCCGGCCGACGGCTCGTCCACCAGCAGGAGGCTCGGCTCGGTCACCAGCTCCTTGGCGACCGAGAGCATCTTGGACTCGCCTCCGGAGAGCACCGTGGCGCGCAGCCGCCGCTTCTCGCCGAGACGCGGAAACGCGTCGTATGCGCGCTCGAGCATTGCGGCCACGCGCGCCCGGTCGTGGCGGAACACCCAGACGCCGAGCTCGAGGTTTTCCTGCACCGTGAGCTGCGGAAAGATGTTGGCGCCCTGAGGCACGTAGCCGATGCCCGATCGCTTGAGCTCGTGCGGCGCCAGCCCCTCGATCGCGCGGCCGTCCATGAGGATGCGGCCCGCTCGCGGCGTGAGGAACCCGAAGATCGTCTTGAGGAGCGTCGACTTGCCGGCGCCGTTGGGCCCGATGACACCGGTCACCGAGCCGCGCGCGACGCCGAGATTCACATCGTTGAGGATGTCGATACCCTCGACGTAGCCGGCGACGATCCCCTGCAGATCGAGCAGCGCCATCAGCGCCCCAGATAGGCCTCGAGAACCGCGGCGTGGCTCGCGACCTCCTCGAAGGTACCCTCGGCGATCAGCCGGCCCTCGTGCATCACCGACACCCGCGGAGCGAGGCGCCGCAGCGTCGTCATCTCGTGGGAGACGATCAGGAAGGTGACGCCCTCCTCGCGGTTCATGCGGAGGATCGTCTCCATGATCGTGTCCTTGATTGTCGGGTGCACGCCCGCGAACGGCTCGTCCATCAGGAACAGATGAATCGGTCGCACCATGAGCCCACGGGCGATTTGTAATAACATGCTCTGGCCGCCCGACAGCTCCTTCGCCGGTGCGTCACGTCGCCCGTCGAGCGTCACCAGGTCGAGCAGCCGCCGCGCTCGGTCGCGCACCTCGGGCATCGCGCGATGGTCTCCGCGATCCTGCGCGGCCAGGGCCGGCAGGAGAACGTTCTCGAGCGTCGTCATGCTCCCGAAGAGCTTGGGAGTCTGAAACGTCCGGGCGACGCCGCGCGCGGTGATCTGATGCGGCCGCAGCCGATCGATACGCTCCCCCCGCAGCCTGATCTCGCCCGCGTCGGCGTGATACAGGCCCGAGAGCAGGTTCACCGTCGTCGTCTTGCCCGAGCCATTGGGGCCGATGAGGCCACGGACCTCGCCGGCGCGCAGGGCGAGCGGAAGGTCGTCCACCGCCACCAGCCCGCCGAACCGCTTCGTGAGACCGCGCGTCTCGACGAGCCATCCGTTCGGCGCGCCGGCGGTCTCGGTCAAACGAGCGGCTCCCAGAACCGCTGGATCTCGAGCACGTAGCCGTTGGGATCGCGCACGAACGCGTTGTAGATCCGGTAGGGCGGATTCTCAGCCGGCTCCTTGATGAACTCGACACCCTGGGTCTTGAGGTGCGCGCACCAGCGGTCGACCTCGTCGGTGACGAGCGTGAGCACCACGCCCTGAGGCTGGGGCGGCGCATCCGCGCGCTCGCAGAAGCCCACGTAGGAGCTTCCGGTCACGTGGTAAATGCGGCAGCTACCCTGGTCGCGCGCCAGACGGAGCCCGAGGATACGCTCGTAGAAGTCGGCGGTGCGCCCGAGGTCACGCGTGTCGAGAAAGGCGATCTGCTGACTGATCGTCACGCCGGTCGCGGCGGCAGGCCGGCGCCGAGGGCCGTGTGCACCATGGTGACGAGCGAGACGATGTCGAAGACGGCGAGGCCGGTCGCGCGCTGGATGTCGGCGGTGTACGGCGGCATGTTGGTGCACTCGAGCACGATCGCGCCGACGTCCGGGTGCTCCTCGACGAGACGCCGGGCGACCCGCACGTGCTCCTCGCGCGCGACATCGACGTCGAGGACCATCTCGTTGCCGAGCATCACCCGCGTGAACTCCTTCTCGTTCTCCATGCCCGCAACCGCGACGGGGATGTCGCCGATGCCGGCACCGTCGAAATGCTCGGGGGTCAGCCCCGCCGAGTTGACGGTCATGATGCCGACCCGGTGCCCCGCCGGGAGCAGTCGGTGAACCAGAGGCACCAGGAGAAGGCTCGAGGTGAACACGGGCACGCGGACCGACGCCGCCAGCTCGCGCTGGAACTTGACGAGAAACCCGCAGTTGGTGGTGATCGCGCCCACGCCCTCGTGCTCGAGTCGGCGCGCGCCGTCGACGAAGGCGGGCAGGAGGCCCGCGGCGCCGCGGCGCACGACGAGATCCGGGCTGGCGCCCTCGACCCGCTGGTAGCGCACGGGGAACGGAAACGTCGAGGCGTTGCCCATGTCGCCGGGAATCCGCGGGAACTGGGTGTCGAGCATGAGGATTCCCACGGTGAACCCGAACTGATTGAACCCGCCCTGGACGCGTCCCGATGTCATGGCCCCATACTCTACCCTGCTTCTTCCTTTCGAGGCGGCGGGAGCTTATCCTCATGCGACGGAGGAGCGAGGGATGAAGATCGACGTCTTTCCCCACATCATGCCCCGCCGGTATTTCGACCGGATGCTGCAGGTCGCGCCGCCGGGCATGGCGCTCCAGAAAAGGATGTCCGGAATTCCTGTCCTGGTCGATGTCGAGGAGCGCCTGCGGATCATGGACCGCTACGAGGGCTACGTGCAGGTGCTGACCATCGCCAACCCGCCCATCGAGGTCGCCGGCGGGCCCGACGTGAGCCCCGAGCTCGCGCGCCTGGCCAACGACGGGATGGCCGAGATCGCGGCAAAGTATCCCGATCGCTTCCCCGGCTTCGTCGCGTCGCTACCCATGAACAATCCCGACGCCGCGGTGCGCGAGATCGATCGCGCTATCGACGACCTCGGCGCCACCGGCGTGCAGATCTACACCAACGTCGCCGGCCGCCCGCTGGACCTGCCGGAGTACCAGCCGGTCTTCGATCGCATGGCGCAGCGCGACCTGCCGATCTGGATGCACCCGGCGCGCCCGGCGACGTTCGCCGACTACGCCGGCGAGAAGCGCTCGAAGTACGACATGTGGTGGGCCTTCGGCTGGCCGTACGAGACGTCGGTCGCGATGGGACGTCTGGTCTTCTCGGGAATCTTCGACCGACATCCCGCGCTGAAGATCATCACGCACCATCTGGGCGCCATGATCCCGTTCTGCGCCGGGCGCGTGGGCGGCGGTCTGGATCAGCTCGGCAGCCGCAGCGACGATCTCGAGGACGGGGCCGCGCTGGCGCGGCTGCGCCGGCGTCCGATCGACTATTTCCGGATGTTCTACGGCGACACCGCGCTGTTCGGCGCCTGGCACGCGATGGAATCGGGCCTGGCCTTCTTCGGCGCCGACCACGTGCTCTTCGGCACGGACATGCCGTTCGATCCCGAGAAGGGCACCGGGTTCATCCGCGAGACCATCGAGGCCATGACGCGCATGCGGGCCACCGACGAGGAGAAGGCGAAGATCTACGAAGGCAATGCGCGCCGGATGCTCCGGCTGCGGCTCAAGTGATCAGGTAAGAGGGGGAGACCGCGATGACCAAGCGAGCGAACATCGAGAGCACCGCCGACGCCTACCTCGAGCTCCTGGCGGCGCGCGGCGTCGAGTACTTCTTCGCGAACTCCGGGACGGACTTCGCGCCCCTGATCGACGCCTACGCCAAGCGGCTCGCCCAGGGCCAGCCGGCGCCGCGGCCCATGACGATCCCGCACGAGGTGCCCGCGGTGGGCATGGCCCACGGCTACGCGCTCGTCACCGGCCGGCCGCAGGTCGTGATGGTCCACGTCATCGTGGGCGCCGGCAACGCGGTCGGCGGCATCATCAACGCCGCGCGCTCGAACGTGCCGATCCTGTTCAGCGCCGGGCGTAACCCGATCACCGAGTCCGGTCTGCACGGCAGCCGCAACCGGGCGATCCACTGGGCACAGGAGTCCTTCGACCAGGCCGCGATGGTCCGCGAGTTCGTGAAGTGGGACTACGAGCTGCGAAACTTCATCCAGCTCGAGACGGTCGTGGACCGCGCGCTGGCGGTCTGCCAGGCCGAGCCCCAGGGCCCCGTCTATCTCACGCTGCCGCGCGAGGTCCTAGCCGAGAAGCACGACGTCTTCGAGTACGCGCCGTCGAGCCGCGCCCCGAAGCCGGGCGCCGTCGCGGCCGCGCCCGAGGCGATCGCCGAGACCGCGCGGCTCCTGGCGGCCGCGCGCAACCCGATCATCCTCACCAAGGCCGCCGGGCGCGATCCTCAGGCCGTCCCGGCCCTCGTGAAGCTCGCCGAGGCGCTCGGGGCCCCCGTAATCGACCAGTTCCACACGTACATGAACTTCCCCCAGGATCACCCGTTGCACGCCGGCTTCGACGCCACGCCCTATCTCGACGACGCCGACTGCATCGTGGCGGTCGAGTCGGACGTGCTGTGGTACCCGGCCCTCAAGGCGCCGCGGCCCGAGAGCAAGATCGTGCAGATCGCGGTCGATCCGCTCTACGCGCGCTATCCGATCCGCGGATTCCCGGCCGACTCCGCGCTCTCGGGCACGGTGGCCCTGAACCTGGTTGCGCTCGCCGACGCCGTACGCCAGACGGCTGACGGCCGCGCCGTCGCCGAGCGGGCGCAGCGCTGGCACGCCGAGCATCGCCGCCTGCGCGAGTCGTGGGCCGCGACTGCGCGCCGGGCCCAGAGCGAGAAGCCGCTCGAGATGGTCTGGGTTTCGAAGTGCGTCGGCGATCTGGTGGACGAGAACACGATCCTCGTGGACGAGTACGACTTCGACCCGACCCAGGGCTGCTTCCGCACGCCGCGGACCTACTTCGGCTCCTCGCCGGCCGGGGGCCTCGGCTGGGGCATGGGCGCCGCGCTCGGCGCCAAGCTCGCGGCGCCCGACAAGACCGTCATCTGCTGCCTGGGCGACGGCGCCTACATCTTCAGCGCGCCCACCGCGGCGCACTTCGTCTCGCGCGCCTACAACCTGCCCGTGCTCTTCGTGGTCTTCAACAATCGCGCGTGGAACGCCGTGAAGCGCGCCGTGCGCAGCCACGCGCCCGAAGGCGTCGCCGCGAAGACGGGCCAGATGCCCATCTCCGATCTCGACCCGGCGCCCGACTACGAGCTGGTGTGCCGCGCTTCCGGCGGTCACGCCGAGCGCGTCGAGGACCCGGCGGCGCTGCCCGACGCCCTGGCTCGCGCCCTCAAGGTGGTGCGCGACGAGAAGCGCCAGGCGCTGCTGAACGTGATCTGCAAGAAGCCGTGACGGGGCGACCGGGTACAATGATCCGGTGAGAGCACGCCGGATCCTGCTCCTGCTGATTGCATGGGTGTCGTTCGACCTGGCGACGCCCCTGCCCGGCGCGTTCGAGTTCGAGGCCGAAGACTCCGAAGTCGAAGAGTCGATTCACGTCCGCCGGAACTCGCACGATCGTGAGGCCGGCGCCCGGCGCGCGCTCCCCCGTCAGCGCGTCGAGGACGTGGCGCCGACCCATCGCGCGGCTCCGATCCTTATGGTCGCCGGCGCGTTCGTCGCCGACGAATGGCTTTCACAGGTGAGGCTGGCCCACTTGCCCGCCGCCAGTCCTCCGTCGTCTTCCGAAGACCACTAGTTCCGTCGTCCCGCTCGTCTCCTGAAGCACGCCGCCGTCGGGCGGCCAACCCTGCTCGTCGACACACGGAGACGCGAGATGACTGTCAATCGTTACCAGGGTCTGGCCATCGCCGTGGCCTTGATCGTCGTGGGACGCGCGCTGGTCGCGCTCCTGAAAGCGCTGGTGGAGTGACTATGATGTTTTTGATGGATCCAGAATTCTGGATGCGGGTCGTCGGGATCATCGTGATCGACCTGACGCTGGCCGGCGACAACGCCCTCGTTATCGCGCTGGCGGTCCGCACGCTGCCGAAGCGCCAGCAATTCTGGGGACGCATCTGGGGCACCGCCGGCGCCGTCGGGCTGCGACTCCTGTTCATCACCGTCGCGACGCTCTTGCTGAAGGTCCCGTTCCTCCAGCTCGTCGGCGGTCTCCTGCTCCTCTGGATCGCCGTCAAGCTGGTGCGCCAGCAGACCGGCGCCGAGGGCCATGTGCGCCACGGAGGCTCGCTGCGGGAAGCGATCTGGATCATCATCGTGGCCGACGCGGTCATGAGCCTCGACAACGTGCTCGCCGTCGCCGCCGCGGCGCACGGCGACCTGACGCTCGTCGTCTTCGGCATCGCGCTCTCGCTGCCGATCGTCGTGTGGGGCAGCGGTCTCCTGGCCACGCTGATGAACCGCTTCGTGTGGATCATCTGGCTCGGCGGCGGCATCCTCGGCTACGTCGCCGGTGAGATGATCCTGAAGGAGCGGCATTTCGAGCGCCTGATCGATCCCACGAACCCGGCCCACGACCTTCTGCCGATCTTGCCGGCGGTGATCATCGTGGCGCTCGGCTGGTGGTGCAGCATCCAGAATGGGAGAAAGAAGGTGCCCGAGAACGCCTGATTCAGTATTCTAGGCGCCATGGCGCAGGACCTCCGGAGCTATCTCGATCTCGTCAAGCGGCGCAAGCCCGGCGATTTCGAGATCGTGTCGAAGCCGGTCGACCCGCGCTACGAGATCACGGCGCTGGTCGTCAAGCTCGAGCGCGAGGCCAAGCGTCGCCCGGTGCTGCTGTTCGAGAACGTCACGGGCAGCCGCTTTCCGGTCCTCACCAACCTCCACGCCAGCCGGCCGCGGCTCGCCGCCGCCATGAATGCGGCGCCCGAGGCAACCCAGGCGACGTACCTGCGCGCGATGGACAAGCCGATCCCGCCGAAAGTGGTCGCCGGCGGGCCGGTGCAAGAAGTCATCCTCGAGGGCGATCGGGTCAATCTCTACGACTTGCCGCAGATCGTCCATCACGAGGGTGACGCCGGGGCGTACGTCACCGCCGCGATCTCGTTCGCCAAAGATCCGACGAAGGATATCTGGAACTGCGCCTACAACCGGCTCCAGATCAAGGCGCGGAACACGACGTCGATCCACCTGACGACCGGCAAGCACCTCTGGGAATTCCAGCGCCTCGCCGAGGCGAAGAACGAGCCCCTGCGCCTGGCGCTGGTGATCGGCGTCCATCCGGCAATCGCGCTCGGCGCGCTCGCCATCGGCTCCATCGACGAGGACGAGCGAGCGATCATGGGCGGGCTTCTCGGCGAGCCGCTCGAGCTGGTGAAGTGCCGGACCTCCGACGTGCTGGTCCCCGCCCACGCCGAGATGGTCCTCGAGTGCGAGATCTTGCCGGGCCAGCGCACACCCGAGGGGCCGTTCGGCGAGTTCACCGGCTACAGCCTCGGCGAGCGCCAGCGCGAGATCGTGCGGGTCAACGCGATCACGCACCGCCGGGACGCGATCTTCCAGGACATCACCGTCGCCCATCTGGACCACATGCTGCTCTCGACGATCCCGATGGAGGCGAACCTCTACCGCGCGGTCAGGGCCATGGTGCCCTCGGTCAAGGCGGTGCGCGTTCCGGGTCCGTTCACCTGCTTCGTCTCGATCGAGCAGCGCATTCCGGGCCAGGCCAAGAACGCGATCCTGGCGGCATTCGGCGCCGACCTCTACATGAAGCGCGTCGTCGTCGTGGACGAGGACGTCGACGTCTTCGATGACCGGCAGGTCAACTGGGCCATCGCCACGCGCTGCCAGCCGGACCGCGACATCACGATCATCACGAACGCGCGCGGCTCCGACCTCGACCCCTCGGCGCGCGACGACGGCTACACGGCGAAGTGGGGCGTGGACGCGACGGCCAAGCCTTCTCTCGCCTCCTACACGCCGCGCCACCGCGTGCCGGCCGACGTCTGGCAGCGCATCAACCTCAAAGACTTCTTCGCCTGAACGGTTCCGTGGCGGAGAATTTCGTCCGCCGTCTCGACGCTGCGACGCGCCGTTTCCCCGACAAGCCGGCCCTCGTCTGGGAGGGCGGCGCCCTCACGTTCGCCGAGCTCGAGCGAAAGGCCCGCACGTTCTCTCAGGCTCTCGCGAGCGCGGGCGCGAGGCCGGGTGACCGGATCGCCCTTGCGATCGGCAACCACTGGACGTTCGCGGTGGCCCTGCTCGCCGTCTGGAAGCTCGGCGCCACTGTCGCCCCGCTCGACGCGCTCCTGAAGCCGGCGGAGCTGGCCGACATCCTCGCCGACCTGGATCCCGCGTTGCTCGTGCGCCGGGAAGACGTGGAAGCGCGCGCGCCCCGACCGGCGAAGCGGAGTGGTCCCGGCAGTGACGCGGCGCTGATCCTCTACACCTCGGGAAGCACGGGCCGCCCCAAGGGCGCGGTGCTCTCGCATACCGCGCTCACGCTCGCCAACGAATCGTGGGCGGGCCCGGTCATGGCGCTGACGTCCGCGGACGTCGTGCTGTCGACTCTTCCGCTCGCGCACTCGCTCGGCCTGAACGGCGCGCTCCTCGCGCCTCTTCTCACCGGCTCCACCGTTGCGCTGGTCGAACGCTTCGCGCCCGACAGGGTCGTCGCGGCCATCCGCGCGCGTCGCGTGACGGTCTTTCCCGGTGTCGCCACGATGTTCCGGCGGCTTTTGGACAGCGGCGAGCTCACCACCACCGATCTCTCGTCCGTGCGGATCGCGGTCTCGGGCGCCGCCCCCTGTCCGTGGGATCTCGCCCGGGAATGGTGCGAGCGCACGGGAATTCGCATCGTGCGCGGCTACGGGATGACGGAGCTCTTCCGGCCGATCTCGTACTCGGCGAGCGACACGACCGAGGCGCCCGACGCCATCGGCCGCGCGATGCCGGGCGTCGAGCTCCTGATCGTCGACGACACGGGACGACCGGTCGCGGGCAGCGAGACCGGCGAGCTGTGGATCAAGAGCCCGTCGGCGATGGATAGCTACGTGAACGCGCCCGCCGAGACCCTCGAGGTGCTGGTGGACGGCTGGTTTCATACGGGCGATCTCGCCACCGTGAGCGCCGACGGGCTCGTCACCATCGTCGGGCGTAAGCGCGAGCGGATCCTGCGCGGCGGCTATTCGGTGTTCCCGGCGGAAGTGGAGGCGGTGCTCCTCACCCACCCGGCCGTGGCCGAAGCGGCCGTCGTCGCCATGCACGACCCCGAGCTGGGCGAGGACGTGGCGGCGTACGTGACGCTGCGCCCGGGTACAGCGGCCGCGCCCGACGAGCTGATCGCGCATTGCCGAGGGCGTCTGGCCGCGTTCAAGTACCCGCGGCGGCTCACGGTGCTCGACGCGCTCCCGAAGAGCCCGACCGGCAAAATCCTGAAAACGCGCCTCACTGGATCATGACGTCCTTGACCAAAGAATCATGATCGTCTAGACTTCAAGATCATGAGCAGACCTCTTCAGGTCTATCTCGACGAAGCCGATCTCGAAAGGCTCGAAGCCTGGGCCCGCGGCCGGGGATGGACGAAGTCCCAGGCGATCCGCGCCGCGGTGCGTGCCCTCACACGACCTCCGCAGGCGGACCCCCTCTTGGCGGCCAGCGGCATGATCGACGGCCTGCCGCGTGACTGCAGCGAGCAATTCGACCGGTATCTCACGGAGACCTTCGTTGCCGAGACGCCCGCGACCTACCGCCGGAGGCGCCGTCCCCGCTCGCCTGTTCGTCGATAGCGGCGCCTGGATCGCGCTCGTCAGCGCCCGCGACCAGCACCACGCCGAAGCCGACGCCATGTTTCGGGCCGTGGCGACGCGCCGGATCCGGCTGCTCACGACCAACCTCGTTCTCGCCGAGACGCATCGGCTCCTGCTCCACCGCGCCGGTATCCGTCCCGCGATGTCGGCACTCGACCGATTCGAGGCCAGCCCGCTGCTCACCATCGTCTTCGCTGGCGAGGCTCATCATCGAGCGGCCCGGGCCTGGCTCGAGCGGCTTGCCGACCAATCCATCAGCTACACCGATGCCGTGAGTTTTGCCGTCATGGACGCCACGCGCTGTGGCGGCGTGATGAGCTTCGACCATGACTTCCTACTAGCCGGCTTTCGGCTATGGTTCGGCTAGGCTTAGCCCGCGACTCTGCTAGTCCCCGAGCACGGCGACGTAGGCGGCGACGCGATCGGCGTCGGGCGCGTCGGGCTTGAGCGTCAGGTATTGCTCGAAGGCAGCCCGCGCCCGCGCGATCTCCTGCTGCTGGTAGTAGAGCAATCCGAGCTGGCGGAATGGATCGGCGAAGGCCGGGTCGAGCCGCGCCGCGCCCTCGTATCGGTCGATCGCCTGCCGCGCCCAGTCCGCTGCTTCCGGGGCACTCCGCGCCCGCTGCGACCGAAGCCGGTAAAGATCGCCGTAGTAGAGATGGGCGACCGGATCTCGAGGAGCGACTGCGAGCACCCGGTCGAGCTGGTCCGCGGCGAGCGCGAACCGGCCGGCCTGGAGGTCGAGACGCGCGTTCTCACGGACAACCGCCGGCATCCGGAGCCTGAACTCGTCCGTGCTCCGCACGCTGCCGGGAGCCGCCGCGGCGGCCGCGAAGTGCGTCCGGAGCAGCTCGGTGGTCGTGACGACCCGCTCGGCGAGTTGCTCACGGCGGCCGAAGAAGAAGATCTCGAGGCTTCCCCGGCTTTCGAGATCTCTCCGGAGTGCGTCGAATGCCTTCGCCGCCTCTCTGGGGTCGTAGCCGGCGCGAACGAGCCTGTCCATTCCCCAGGCGTCGGCATCACGCTCGAGCTGGTCGCCGCGACCGTACACGGCGGCCTCGGCGGCGAGCGGCAGCCCGCGGCCCAAAATCGTGACAGCAGTCCCGCTGAGGGCAGCGGTGCCGACGCCGTCGATCGCTCCGACGCTCGCGTCCGTGGCCAGCTCGAGGCCGATCGACGCCGCCGACGTCAGGATGGTCGAGGCGGCCGGTCGGCCGCCGGCGGCCCGCGCGAGCGCCAGCGCGTGGCGGCTGGCCACGTGAGCCATCTCGTGGCCGAGGATCATCGCCAGCTGGGCCTCGCTCTCGAGGCTGGCCAGGAGTCCCGTGTGGACGTAGATTCGGCCGTTGGGTAGCGCGAACGCATTCAGCGTCGGGTCGCGAAGGACCGTGACTCGGAACGCCGACCCTTCGGCGCCGGCCCGCGAGAGCTTCTCGACAATCCTGACGAGATACGCAGCGAGCTGGGGATCGTCGTAGAGCTTGGATCTGGCGTCGAGCTGTGCCGCCTCGCGTTCGGCCTGACCCCGGAGCTCTTGCTCGGTCAGCTCACGTGTGAAGGATGTCTGTCCGGCGGTGACGGCCGGGGACGCGCAGGCAGCGGCGAGCAGCGCCAGGAAAGCGAAGCGGCGGCCGCTTCGCGTCAGGCGATCGCTCAGTTCTTCTCCGCCAGCGTCTGACGCACCCGCCGCAGCTCCTCACGGAACGCCGCGGCGTCGCGGGCCTGGGGGTAGCGCTTGAGGTAGCGCTCCCACTCGGACGCGCCCCGGTGGAGCTCGCCGAGCTTGACCAGGACCGTCCCGCGATCGCGCCGATGCGTCGGCGCGTCGGCATCGACCACCAGCAGGCGATCGATGACCGCGAGTGCCTTGGTCCAGTCCTCGCGCCGGGCGTAGATGCCTTCGAGGTTCCTGAGCATCCGCACGACGATTTGGCTGCGTGTAGTCGGGACGAAATGGGCGTCGGTGAGCCTGACCGCGCGCCCGACGGCGCGCGACGCGATCGCTTCCGCGTTCGCCCGGTCCAGCGCGCGACCGCTCGCGAACGGATCGAGAATCACCAGCTCGCCGTCGACCCTGGCGCCGACGCAGAAGTGGCCGGGCAAGCCGATGCCGCAGATATCCAGGCCGACCCGGCGGCCGACCTCCATGACCACGACCGCGAGGGTGATGGGGATGCCGAGGCGGCGATCGAGGACGTCGTTGAGACAGCTGTTGCGGGGATCGTAGTAGTCCTCGGCGTTGCCGCGGAACTTCTCGTCCTCGAAGAGGAAGCTGCAGAGCCGATCGACCGCGCGCCGGCCGCCGGCCGCCGACACCGACGAGCGCGCGGCCAGCTCGTCCAGCTCGGCCAGCGCGGGGCCGGGCGCGAGATCGGGGTGCTCGATGCGAGCGATCGCGAGCGCGACGACGCCGAGATCGATCTCGGGGCCCTTCGTAAGACGCGTGAACTCGTCGAGCGCCCGGTCGGGATTCAACGCTCAGCAGCCCGGCGCGTGGTGAATCCCCGCGGTCGCGAGCGCCTTTCGCTGGAGCTCGTCGGCCAGCTCGAGGGTCTTGCGGGCGGCGCTCGACGCCGCCGCCTGGGCGGCCGGCGTCGTCGCGAGGCGGAGCAGGAGCGTCCGGCCGAGCTCGTGGTGATAACGCTCGTCCGGCTCGATCACGTCGCGGTACATCGCAGCGGTTTCGCGATCGCCCGCGTGCTCACAGAACTCGATGAACTGCCGGTTCTTGACGACGGCGATCGCCTCGCGGGTGAACTGCCCGGCGGCCACGCGCTCGACCGTCGTCGTCAGGCTGTCCAGGTACTGGAAGAGCGGCCCGTAGCCCTTGGCCAGCGGATCGAACGTCTTCGCGTCGAACCCGAGGCCGCGCAGCCGTTCGGCGATCATCCGATAGTGCTTGGCCTCGTCCCCGACCTGGCGCGCCAGCGCGAGCTTGACGTCGACCTCGTTGGTGGAGACGAGCCAGCGCGCCGCGATCTCGGTGGCCTCGATCTCGTTCTTGAGCGCGACCTTCAGGAGGTTGAGCACGTTCAGGTCGCCCTCCACCTCCGGCTTCAGCGTGTCGTCGGGGGCCAGCAGACTCAGCCGCTGCTGGTTCTCTCCATCGAGCCGGGCGACGAACTCTTCGGCGGTCATGCCGTTACTCCCTCCTTCAGAAGACGCGGCAGCTCCTGGGTGAGCGTCTCCTTGGTCACGACGCGAGCGCACCGCGGGTGCCAGGGCTGCGTCTGCCGCGCGAGCGCATGGGTGGTGAATCCGAGCACCGCGGGCCGAGCACCCTCGAGGGTCGCGAACACGCGGTCGTAGTCGTAGCCGGCAGTCAGATCGAGCAGGACGAACCGCGGATCGTGGCCGAGCGACGCCGCGATCTGCTCGGGGGTGCGGGCGAACTCGACGGGCACGCCGGCGAGCCGTCCGGTCTCCCGGATTCGCGCGACGAAGAAGAGGTCACTGACGACGGCGAGGACCGGCGCATCGCCGCCCTCGCGAGCGTCAGTCGGCCTGTTCACGGTTGCCGAGCCAGTGCTTGTTCCACTCGGCGATGTGGGCGAGCGTGGCGAGACTGCGCATGCGGTCGAGGTAGACGATCCCGTTCAGGTGGTCGGTCTCGTGCTGGCAGACGCGCGCGAAGAAGTCCTTCGCGACCAGATCGACCGGCTGGCCCTCACGGTCGAGGCACGTGAGCCGCACGGCCGTGTAGCGGGGTACCATGCCGCGCATGTCGGGGACCGAGAGGCAGCCCTCCCACCCTTCCTCCATCTCGTCCGTGAGCGGCGTGACGACCGGATTGATGACCACCATCAGGGGGACCGCGGGCGCCTCCGGATAGCGCGGATTGCCGAGCACCTCGATGACCGCGATCTGCTGGAGCGTGTGCACCTGGTTCGCCGCCAGCCCGGCCCCGTCGTACTCGCGCATTGTCTCGACCATGTCGTCGATGAACCGCTGGACCTGCGGCGTGCGGATCACCCGGGGGTCGACGGGCTTGGCGACCTGCCGCAAGACTGGATGTCCGAGACGCGCGACCTTCAGAATGGCCATGACTGCCTGAATCTTAACACGGCGTCACTGCGCCTCGACCCGCCCGAGCGCGCGCCAGATCTTTTCGGGGGTGAGCGGCATGTCGAGGTGGGTCACGCCGAAAGGCGAAAGGGCGTCGACGACCGCGTTGACCATCGCCGGCGGGATCCCGATCGTTCCGGCCTCGCCGATACCCTTCACGCCGAGCGGATTGTTCGGCGAGAGCGTGTGCGCGTGACCGATCTCGGCGTGGGGGACGTCGTCCGCGCGGGGGATCGCGTAGTCCATGAGCGTGCCGCTCAGCAGATGGCCCTCGCGGTCGAGTCGGGCGTCTTCCATCATCACCTGGCCCCAGCCCTGCGCGAGCGAGCCCTCGAGCTGGCCGTCGGCCAGCAGCGGGTTCACGATCGTCCCGGCGTCGTCGAGCCAGGCGATGCGCTCCGGCGTCACCACGCCCGTGTCGCGATCGATCCGGATTGAAACGACGAAGGCGCCCGCGCTCCATACCTCGCCCTCGGGGCTGAAGAAGCGCGTGGCCTCGAGCCCGGGCTCGACGCCCGCTGGAAGCCCCTGACCCCGATACGCGAACTCGGCCACGCGGAGCCAGCTGACCTGACGGCCGGGCGCGCCGACGACGCCGAACCCACCGTCGACCGGCACGACGTCCTGCGCCGCCGCCTCGAGGAGGCCGGCCGCCATCTTCCGCGCCTTGTCGCGCACGTCGCGCGCCGCCAGCGCCAGCGCCGACCCGCCGAGCGCGGTGCTCCGGCTCCCGAACGTGCCGATGCCTTGCGGCGCTCCGTGCGTATCGCCGTGGCGGACGGTCACCGCCTCGGGCGCGACGCCGAGCTCGTCGGCGACGATCTGAGCGAACGTCGTCTCGTGCCCCTGGCCGTGGGCGCTCGATCCCGTGACGGCGAGCACGGCGCCGGTCGACTCGACGCGCACCTGGCCGCTTTCCCAGCCGAGCGCCGAGGGCTCGACGTACTTCGCGACGCCGATACCGACGATCTCGCCACGGGCGCGCCGCTCGGCCTGAGCGCGGCGCAGCCCCGCGTAGTCGGCCATCACGAGCGTGCGATCGAGCACCTCGGCGTAGTCTCCCGAGTCGTAGACCTGGCCGGTGGCGGTCCTGAACGGGAAGCGCGCCTTGGGAATCAGATTGCGCCGCCGGAGCTCGACTGGATCGACCTTGAGGGTGCGCGCTGCCTCGTCCATGAGCCGCTCGATCAGGAACGCGGCCTCCGGCCGGCCCGCGCCGCGGTAGGCGCCCACCGGCGGCGTCGTGGTGAACACGCCGACGGACTCGATGTCCACGTGCTCCACGACGTACGACCCGGGTAGGCATCGGCCGTGGTTCTGCGGCGTCCCGCCGACCGTCACCGCCAGGGTCGAGCCCAGGGGTTGGCGAATGCGCGCGCGAAGACCGACGATCCGCCCGTCGGCGTCGAGCGCCAGCTCGCCGGTCGACTTGCCGCCGCGGCCGTGATTGGTCGTCAGCAGATCCTCGGCGCGCGTCGACATCCACTTCACCGGCCGCTCGAGCCGGCGCGCCAGCCACGCGACGAGCACCTCTTCGCGGTACGGACCGCCCTTCACCCCGAAGCCCCCGCCGACGTCGGGCGCGATCACGCGCACGCGCGCCTCGTCGAGGCCGAGCATTCGGGCCAGGGACGAGCGGATCCGGAACGGCGCTTGCGTCGACGTCCACACCGTGAGCTCGCCGGTGACAGTGTCCCAGCGCGCGAGGGCGCCGCGCGGCTCCATCGGCACGCCGCAGAGGCGCTGCTGCTGCACGGTCAGCGTCACGCGGTGGGCGGCCTCGCGGAAGGCGCGATCCGGGTCGCCATGGCGCCAGGCGACGGCGAGCGCGCGGTTATCGCGGCTCACCGGCACGACTTGCGGCGCGCCCGCCGCGAGCGCGCCGTCCGGGTCGGCGACGCCCTCGATCGGCTGGTAGTCGACCGCAAGCCGGTCGACCCCGTCGGCCGCCGCGTAGGTCGAATCGGCCACGACCGCCGCCACCGGAATCCCCTGCGAGCGGACGACATCCGAGGCGAGGATTGGATACTCGGGAACGACAGTGCCCGGCGCCAGGCGCATGAGCGGGACCGGCCCAATGGGGCCCAGATCGGCGGCGGTGATCACGGCGGCGACGCCGGGCGCGCTCCGGGCGGCGGTGGTGTCGATCGCGCGGATGCGAGCGTGGGCGTGAGGGCTCCGGACGAGGATCAGGTGCAGCACGCCGGCGGCCGGCAGGTCGTCGACGAAGCGCCCGCGCCCGGTCAGGAGCGCCCGGTCCTCGCGGCGCCGCATCGGTCGCCCCACCCATCCGGTTGGCTCGGCGGCGTGTGTCAGGTGCGTTCACCTTTCGGGCGGTACCCCACGAGCTCGAGCAGGTTACCGTCGGGATCGAGGAAGTAGAGGCAATCGTGATCGCCCCAGTCGATCGGCGCATGATACGGGACGCCGCGCTCCGCGAACAGTGTCTCGGCAGCCTTCAGGTCGTCCCATCCGACCTCGAAAGCATGGTGACTCTTGCCGAGCGGGTTCCTCACCTGCTCGAGATCCAGCGGCGCGCGATCGGGCCGGAGGAACAGCGCGCACGATGTCTCGCCGCCGCGCATGACGACCTGGTCGGCCAGACGCATCTGGACCGACATGCCAAGCACGTCGCGATAGAAGCGCTCGGCGCGGCCGAGATCGGCCACGTCCACGCCGAAGTGATCGAGGCGCTTGAGCCTCAAGGACTTCCCTCGCCGCCGGCGCCGAGCTTCGCCAACGCCCACGCGGCGGCGTGACGCACCACCGCGTCCTCGTCGTCGAGCACCCGCGTGAGGGCGCCGGCGGCGCGTCGCTCGACGCGGTTCGCGAGGACGATGGCGGCGTTGCGCAGGAGGCCGGCGCGCTTGGTCCGCCAGATGGCCGTGCTGCGGAAGCGGGCTCGGAACGCGTCCCGGTCGAGCTCGAGCAGGGTCTCCAGCGGTCCGAGCGAGCCGGCCGGCGCGAGAGCGGGCTCGCGACCCGGCTCGGCCCTGCGGTTCCACGGACACACTTCCTGGCACACATCGCAGCCGAAGACCCACTCCCCCACCTGCTCGGCCAGCGGTCCCGGAATGTCGCCGCGGTGCTCGATGGTCAGGTACGAGATGCAGCGGCGCGCGTCGAGGACGTACGGACTGACGAAGGCACGCGTCGGGCACGCGTCGAGGCACGCGGTGCAGGTTCCACAGTGATCCGGCACGCGCTCGTCGAAGGGCAGCGCCGCGGTCGTGAGCACGACGCCGATGAAGAAGTAGGAGCCGAGCGACGGCGTGAGAAGGTTGGTGTTCTTGCCGATCCAGCCGAGCCCCGCTCGCGCCGCGAGATCGCGCTCGAGCACGGCGCTCGAATCGACCGCGGCCCGGCTCGTGACCGAGCCGCCGGCCGCCTCGCGGATGAACGCACCCAGCTCCAGCAGGCGTGGACGGATCACGTCGTGATAGTCGCGGCCGCGCGCATACCGCGAGACAGGCCGCCAGTCGTCGGTTTCCGAGGGAGCACCCGGGTTGTAGCTGATGGCGACCGCTACGACCGAGCGACACCCCGGCAGGAGACGGGCGGGATCGAGCCGATCGGCGCGGCCGCGCTCGAGGTAGTCCATCGTGCCGGCGTAGCCGGCATCCAGCCACGCCTCCAGCGCCGCGCCGTGCTCGGGCGGATCCGCCGGCCCGATCGCGGCCCGATCGAAGCCGAGCTCGAGCGCGCGCGCCTTGACGGCCCGGCCGAGGGCGAGGTCGACCAGACTCATGTCTTGCGCGCCTTCACGACCAGCTGGGCCCGCGTGAGCGTGCGCCCGCCGTCCTCGAGGAACTTCACGTAGCGGAACCAGCGGCCGTCCTGCTTCCAGCGCTCCTGGAGCCCGAGCGCCGCCGCCAGCCCTTCCTCGACCGAGGCGAACGCCTTCACATCGCGCTCGACCTCGAGATGATCGACCGTGAAGCCGGTCTTCTTGAGAAGCCGGCGAACGCCGGTCTCGCCGTACGCGAAGCGCGAGGGGCGGCCCGTCTCCTTCCACTGGTCGTTGTGAAGCGCGACGAACGCGAACACCTGGCCCGGCCGGAGCGCCCGGGCCGCCCGCTCGGCAATCGCGTCGGACATGCAAAGGTAGGCAACGACGAGGTCGGGCTTGAACGGCGCGTACTCCTCGACCTCGATGTCGCCCACGACGAAGCGGACGTTGGAAAGCTTGGCGGCGGCGGCGCGGCGGCGAGCCTCGTCGATCGCCTTCGCGTCGCGATCGACGCCGACGACGGCGCGGCAGAGAGGCGCCAGCGCGAGCGCGACCCGGCCGGAGCCGGTGCCCGCGTCCAGCACCGTCAGGTCCGCGAGCGGCTCGCTCTTGAGCCGCTCGAGAAATACCGCGCTCAGCTCGTCGGTCGGCTCGGCGGGGCGGCCCTCAGCCGGTGACTGCGCCATCGGAAGCGGAGGACACGAGACGCGCGTATTTCGCCAGGACGCCCCATCCGTAGCGCGGCTTGGGCCGCTTCACGGCCTTGAGGCGCTTCTTCAGCTCGGCCGGCGAGAGCTCCGCGTCGAGCCGGCGCTTCTTGATGTCGATCACGATCGTGTCGCCGTTCCGGAGCGCGGCGATCGGCCCGCCGTCAGCGGCTTCGGGCGCGATGTGCCCGATCATGAACCCGTGCGTCGCGCCCGAGAATCGCCCGTCGGTCATGAGGGCGACGGTCTCGCCGAGCCCGGCGCCCTGGAGCGCGCCGGTCACGTGGAGCATCTCGCGCATGCCCGGCCCACCCTTCGGCCCTTCCCAGCGGATGACGATCACGTCGTTGGGCTTGATCTTTTTCGTCTTGACCGCCTGAAAAGCGTCCTCCTCGCGATCGAAGACCCGCGCCGGGCCGCGGTGAAGGTCCTTCTTCTGCCCTGAGACTTTGGCGACGCATCCCTCGGGGGCGAGATTGCCCTTCAGGATTGCCAGGCCGCCTTCCTTCTTCAGCGGGTTGTTGAGCGAGCAGATGACCTTCTGACCCGGCGTCTCCTTCGCAGAGCGCGCCTCCTCGCCGATCGTCCGTCCGGTCACCGTCGGCTCGTCGGGGTTCAGGAGCCCGGCGTCGAGGAGTCGTTTGGCCACCACGCCCATGCCGCCGGCGTCGTACATCTCGGGCGCCGTGTAGGTGCCCCACGGTCGCATGTCGGCGATCAGCGGCGTCTTGCGCGAGATCCGATCGAACTCGTCGATCGTAAGCTTCACACCGGTTTCCTTGGCGATGGCCAGAAGATGCAGGACGGCGTTGGTCGATCCGCCCGTCGCCATCACGCCGGCGATCGCGTTGTGCAGCGACTTGCGGGTGATGATCTGGCGCGGCAGGACGCCCTTGCGCAGGAGGTCCATCACCATCTTGCCGGTCTCAAAGGCGACCTCTTCCTTGCGTGGATCGACGGCCGGCACGCCGTTGAAGCCCATAGGTGACACACCCAGCATCTCGAACGCGGTCGACATGGTGTTGGCGGTGAACTGGCCGCCGCACGCCCCGGCGCCGGGACACGCGCGGCTCTCCACTTCGTTGAGCTCGCGCGCGTCGATCTTGCCCGCGTTGAACGCGCCGATCGCCTCGAACACTTCCTGGATCGTGAGCTTCTTGCCCTTGTACTCGCCAAACGCGATCGAGCCGCCGTAGAGCATGATGCTCGGCAGGTTCAGCCGCGCCATCGCCATGACCATCGCCGGGATGGTCTTGTCGCAGCCGGAGATGCCCACGAAGCCGTCGAGGAGATGGCCGCGGACCACCAGCTCGACCGAGTCGGCCACGATCTCGCGGCTGATCAGCGAGGCCTTCATGCCCTCGGTGCCCATGGCGATACCGTCGGTGACGCTGATGGTGTTGAACTCGATCGGCGTGCCGCCAGCGGCGCGGATGCCTTCCTTCACCTTCTCGGCCATCTTGCGGTGGTTCCAGTTGCACGGCGTGATCTCGATCCAGCAATGCGCCACGCCGACCAGCGGCTTCTTGAGATCGTCGTCGGTGAAGCCGATCGCCTTGAAGTAGGAGCGTGCGGCGGCGCGGTCGGCGCCGTCCACGAGAGCCCGGCTCTGGTGCCTCGGATCGAAAGTCATGCGGGTACCTCCTTGCGCTTGGCGACGAGAAACGTGAACTTGCCCTGCTGCACGACGTCGCCGTGCTGATCGATGAGGGAGCGCTCGTCGACGACGAAGCCCCCGTCGCGCATGGGCCGTTTCGAGAGGATCCGCGAGCGGCCGTGGATGGTGTCGCCCACGCGGACATCCTTCACGATCTGCCAGTCGAGCCCGACGAACGCCAGGACGGCCAGGGGCGGCTCCTTGACCCGCCAGCCCAGCCCGATCGACATGCAGAGCGGCAGCGCGGCCGGGACGCCGGCGGCCGACGCGGACGGCTCGCGCGTCAGGCCGAGATAGAGCGAGACGTGCGTCTCGGTGACGGTGATGGCCGGCGTCTCGCGGATCTTGTCGACCTCGATGTCCTCGAAGTACGTGCTCTTCACGCTCACCGGCGCTTCTCCACGATGAGGTCGGTCTCGCCCTGCTGCACCACCTCGTCGCGCTGGTTGACGATGGTGCGCTCGATCGTCACGAGACCGCGGTCGGGCTTGTCGAGGTCCTTCTTCGCCGCCACCTTCGCGCGGAGCCGGATGGTATCCCCGATCTTGACCGGCGCCTTGAACTTCCAGCGAAGTCCGGCGAGGCCGAGTGTCGCATATTCGGTGGCGGCGCGGTTGAAGAGCCCGGACTGGATGGCCAGGCAGAGCAGGCCGTGGGCGATGCGCTCGCCGAAGATGGACTGCTTCATGAACTCGGCGTCGGTGTGCAGCACGTTGTAGTCACCGGTGAGCCCAGAGAAGATCACCAGGTCGGACTCGGTTACCGTGCGCCCGGGCGACTCGTACTCCTCGCCCACGGGAATCTCGTGGAAGTACCGACGTTGCTCGCTCATCGGCGCCGCCCAGAATAGCACAGAGGAACGCGGGCTTCCGCCCGCGGGATGATCGGCGCGATCAGGTGAGGCCGACCTCGCGACGGACCAGCGC
>JBKPCO010000173.1:0-15050 GCA_046727415.1 Candidatus Methylomirabilota bacterium | reverse complement strand
CGCCTACGTCATCATCGAGGATCAGCTCGCCGGCGCCAACCGGGGTCTCCCCATCAACAAAACCGGGCGTGGCGAGGACTGGTCGATCATCTTCAGCCCCGAGTTCACGCCTACCAAGGGGCTCGACCTCAAGCCGTTGTTAGACTACTGGCACGCCGACGGCCAGACGTCGGGCACGGTCCGACGCAACCTGTCCAACGTCGGGACCGTCGGCGGCCTGCTGAACGCGAACGGGGCCCGGTCGCAGGTCGGCAATGTGAACGGCGACCCGACGTATCACGAGAATCGCTACACCATCGGCGCGGACGCCCGCTGGCGCATCGGGGGCTTCGGCCTCGATCCCACGTTCTACTATCAGTGGGGGACGGTCGACAGCCAGGCGTTCGTGACAGGCCCGGGCGCGGCTCCCGGCGGCGCGAAGAAGGTCACGGCGGACATGAGCGCGTGGCTGTTCGACGTGATCGGCAGCTATCAGCTCGGACCGCTGCTCCTCGAGCTGCGGGGCATGTACACCACGGGTAACAAGGCCCGGGACAACCTGGCCAAGGGGATTCGTTACTTCCAGCCGCTCGATACCGACGGTAACTACTACGCCGGCGGCTGGACGCAGTTCTTCGCGTCCGGGATCGATTACTTCAACCAGGGCTGGGCCACCACGGGCAACTACATCGGCTACGACCGCTATGGCCGTGGCCAGGTGACCGCCCGGGCGACCTACAACCTCACGCCGGCGCTCAGCTTCTACGCGCTGGCGGGGCCGCTGTTCACCGCCAAGGCCGTCGACACCGACACGGGTACCCAGCTCGCGAGCTCCGCGGGTGTCGGCACGGCCGCGCGGACGACGGTCAGCCAGAACAGCTGGACCTCGGGGGATTCCAACTACCTCGGCACCGAGGCCAACCTCGGGATGACCTGGCGGTTCTCGGCGAACACCGCCTTCGACCTCGTGGGCGGCTACTTCTTCGCGGGGGACGGGTTCGACGCCGCCGAGTGCACCAACGGTGCGGCGACGTGCGCCCCGAGCCTGGTCCGAAAGAAGTCCGCGCAAGACGCCTACACGCTGGCGGCGCGGGTGCGGTTGGCGTTCTAGTCGTCTAGTTCGGCAGGGAGCGCGGGGCATGGGCAGCGGTATCGCCCATGCCCCGTTTCATTTCCCCCATTCCTTGACTCTCCATACCCTGTGGGCTAGCCTCGGGCTGATGCTGGCGGAAGTCCCTGCATGAGCCGTCACCTGGCGCGGATCCTGGTCCTCGCCGGCCTCATCGCCGTTGGCGCCGGTACCCCCGGAGCCCAGACAGAGCCGCCGCCCTCCATCGGCGTCGTCGTCGATCAAGTTCTCGCGCTGTTTCCCAAGGTCGATGGCGAGGTGATCGAGGTTCAGAATGGCGCGGTTACGCTCGCGCTCGGCAGCCGTGACGGTCTCGTCCCGAACGTCGAGCTGGCGCTCTACCGCCAAGGCCGCGAGCTCCGGCACCCCAAGACGGGCGAGATCCTGGGCCGGACCGAGCAAGCGCTCGGGCGGCTGATCGTTCGCGAGGTGTTCGAAGCGTATTCGACCGGGACCGCCAGCCAGGGCAGCGAGGTCCAGCCGGGCGACCGCGCTCGTATCTCGGCCGGCAAGATCAAGCTGACCGTCGTCCCGATCATCGAGGCCGGCGTGAGGGAGTCGCTGGTCGATGCCGCCATGCGCGAGATCGTCGAGGCGCTCACCCGGACCGGGCGGTTTCAAGTCAATCCGGGCGACGCGATCGGCGTCTGGCTCAACCAGCAGAACGTCAAGCGCGAAGACATCCTGGCCGGCAAGGGCCTCGACGCAGTGGTCGAGCATTTCAAGGTCGAGCAGCTCTTGATCGTCGCGTTCACTCGCGTCCAGGCGAAGCCTTACATGGACGTGCGGCTCTTCGGCACGCCGGGGATGACGTCGCGGCTGTCCACGGCGCTCTTCGTCCCGCCCGCCACCAAGCCCACCGGTGCCAAGGGGGACTTCTCGGCGGGGAACAAGAAGGATCAACCCGCGGCGCCCCAGCGGTCGTTCCTGGCCCGCCTCCTCTTCGGGGATCTCGACCCCGGCGCGTACTCGAGCGAGTCGAGCATCACGCTGAAGGAAGTCGCGAAGTATCCGTTCTTCGTCGTCTCCATGGACGTTGCCGTCGGGTCGAAGGACAGGATCGCGCGGATGGCGCTCACGGACGGCGATCGCATCTACCTGTACCGGATCACGCCCGAGCGCGTGCTCGAGCCCGAGTGGACGTTCAAGCCCGACTCGAAGGCGAAGATCTTCAGCATTCAAATCGCCGAGCTCGGCAATGACGGGGCGCCCTACGTGGTGGTGAACCGCTTCCACCCGATGCAGGCCATTCTGGTCAACTCACTGATCCTGACGACGAAGGAGGGCAAGCCGGCCGTCGTGGTCGAGGACGTCAACGACATCCTGCTGGCGGTGGATCCAGTAGGCGATGGCGCCCGAAAGGTGCTCTGGGCGCAGGGGTTCGTCGAGAACGGCTTCTTCAAGCAGGGCGACGCCACACGGATGACGCTGAGCAACGGCCGACTCGTGAACGACGGAAGAGTCCGGGTTCCGAGCACCTTCCGGGCGACCGGCGCGACCTTCAGCAACATCACGGGCAAGGGCACGCGGGCTCTGGCCTTCATCGACGAGAACAACCGGCTGCGGATCGCGCTCGGCAACGAAGACACGTTCCGCTCCTCGTCCCCGGTCGGCAGCGGCCTCATCAAGCTCGGCGTGGAGCGGCAAGTGGAGCGGGGCGGCCGGACCTACATCTATTCTCCCGAGCCGATGCCGCTGTCGGTGGACTTGGACGGCGACGGGATCGAGGAGATCGTCGTGCCGCAGAACCAGTTTCCGGGCCGATTGGCCGTCGTGTACAAGGGGCCGGGCGGCTACCGCTTCCAGGGGGTCAATTCTGGCTTCGAGGGCACCGTCGTGGCCCTCGGCGCCGTCACCGGGGACGGCACCCCGTCCCTCGTCGTCGCGGTGGCTCGCAACACAAACTTCCTCAACACACAGGGCGAGACGGCGATCATCATGACGACCGCGGAGTGATCCCGGCACGCGTCCGCCCGTCCCCCTGACTCTCGTCGCGCCCTCCCGGATGATCCGCCGATATCGGACCGCGGTTGTCAGGAATCGCTCGGCCTTGTTCGGCCCGCTCGAGGTACGCCGGTGAAGTTCGACACCGCGCCGCCGCGCGGGATGAAGGACCAGTTGCCAGCCGAGGTCGAGCTGCGGGACGGCGCGATCGCGACGATCCTGGCGACCTACCGGCGATACGGCTTTCGACGGATCGAGACGCCGGCCCTCGAGAACCTGCGCCTGCTTCAAGGCAGCGGCGGGGGCGAGAACGAGAAGCTGATCTACAAGGTCCTCAAGCGTGGGGCCAAGCTCGACGCCGCGACCACGACCCGCGAAGAGGACCTCGCCGACTTGGGACTGCGCTTCGATCTGACGGTGCCGCTCGCGCGGTACTACGCCCACCACCGGGCCGAGCTGCCCGACCCGTTCAAGGCCATCCAGATCGGGCCGGTCTGGCGCGCCGAGCGCCCGCAGAAGGGGCGCTTCCGCCAATTCACCCAGTGCGACATCGATATCTTGGGCGTGGGTTCCGAAGTCGCCGAGGTCGAGCTCATCCTGGCGACCGCGGAGGCCCTCATCGAGCTCGGGCTCGTGCATCCGCGAATCCGTCTCAACGACCGACGCATCCTGAGCGCGATGGCAAGCTTCTGCGGTGTCGAGCCCGCCCGCCACGGCGATTTCTTCATCACGCTCGACAAGCTGGACAAGATCGGGCGCGAGGGAGTGGAGCGGGAGTTACGTGAGGCCGGCCACGATGTCGGGGCGATCTCGAAACTCTTCGCCCTGGTCCTGTCCGGGGACGGCGAGTCATCGAGCTCTCTCGAGCGCCTGGCGCAGGCCGTCCCGGCCGCGAGCGGCGGGGTCGAGAGCCTGCGCACCATTCTGCGAACGGTCGGGCAGGAGGCCGGCAATCGCTTCACGGTGGGCTTCGACGCGTCGCTGGTCCGGGGAATGGGGTATTACACCGGCCCGATCTTCGAGGCGGTGTTCGGAGACTACGGCGGGTCCATCGCGGGCGGCGGCCGTTACGACCGGATGGTGGGCCGATTGCTTGGCCAGGACGTTCCGGCCTGCGGCTTCTCGATCGGCTTCGAGCGGGTCGTGTCGATCCTCGAAGGCAAGAGCGATCAGGTGCACTCGGAGCGCGATCGGATCGCGTTCCTGTTCGAGATCGCTGACCCACTCGCCGAGGTCGCGGCGGAGGCCGGTCGCCTGCGCGGGCGCGACCGTACGGTCTCCTTGACGCTGAAGCGAAAGAACCTGGCGCGGCAGCTCGATGATCTGGCGGGCGAGGGCTTTGGCTCTTACGCGGTGTTCCGGTCGGGTCAGTCGCCGGAAGTGAAGACTCTGGTGCGGCGGACCGCCGGCGCGGGCGGGACCAATGCATAGTCTTCGCACGCACAAGTGCGGCGAGCTCCGGCGCGAGCATACCGGCCTCGCGGTTCGGCTCTCCGGATGGCTCCATCGTAAACGCGACCACGGTAACGTGCTGTTCCTGGATCTCCGCGATCACTACGGAATTATCCAGTGCGTGGTCGACGGCGCCAGCCCGCTGCTCAAGACGGCCGAGGCGCTCCGTCTCGAGAGCGTGATCACCGTCACCGGCCAGGTGGTCGCCCGAGCGCCGGATGCCGTCAACCCGCGCCTGGCGACGGGCGAGGTCGAGGTGGCCGTCGGCGCACTGACGATGCAGTCGACCGCGGAGCCGCTCCCGCTTCCGGTCAACAGCGACACGGAGCTTCCCGAGGAGACCCGCCTGCGCTATCGCTTTCTCGACCTTCGGCGCGAGCGGCTCCACCGGAACATCGTGCTGCGCAGCCGGGTCATCGCGTCGATCCGCCGCCGGATGATCGAATCGGGCTTCATGGAGTTCCAGACTCCGATCCTGACCTCGAGCTCACCCGAGGGGGCGCGTGACTATCTGGTGCCGAGTCGGGTGCATCCGGGGAAGTTCTACGCGCTGCCGCAGGCGCCGCAGCAGTTCAAGCAGCTCTTGATGACGTCCGGCTTCGATCGATATTTCCAGATCGCGCCCTGCTTCCGCGACGAGGACGGCCGCGCGGACCGGTCGCCCGGCGAGTTCTACCAGCTCGACGTTGAGATGGCGTTCGTCACCCAGGACGACGTCTTCGCGGCGCTTGAGCCTGTGCTGCACGGGGTGTTCGTGGAGTTCGCCGAGGGCGCCGCGGTGACGGCGCCGCCGTTCCCGCGTATCCCGTTCGAGGAGGCGATGACGAAGTATGGGAGCGACAAGCCCGATCTCCGGAACCCCCTGGTGATCGTGGACGTCACCGAGGTATTCCGCGGCTCGAGCTTCTCGGCGTTCGCAACGCCGATCGCGTCGGGCGCGGTCGTCCGGGCGCTGCGGGCGCCCGGGGCGGCGGCGCAGCCGCGGAGCTTCTTCGACAAGCTCGGACAGTGGGCCCGCGAGCAGGGCGCGCCGGGGCTCGGCTACGTGACCCTCTCCGACGGCGGCGCGCGGGGTCCACTCGCGCGGTTCCTCGACGGCGACCGGCTCGCGCGGCTCGTCGCCGCGACCGGGAGTCGGGACGGCGACGCGTGCTTCTTCGTGTGCGACGCGAAGTCGGCGGCAGAGCGGCTGGCCGGCCGCGTCCGGCTGCGGCTGGGCGAGGAGCTGGGGCTGGTCGAGCCCCGGGCCTTTCGGTTCTGCTGGGTAACGGATTTTCCGATGTACGAGCTGAACGAGGACACCAAGAAGATCGAGTTCAGTCACAATCCGTTCTCGATGCCCCAGGGCGGCCTCGAGGCGCTCGAGAAGGCCGATCCGCTGACGATCAAGGCGTTCCAGTACGATATCGTCTGCAACGGTGTCGAGCTCTCGAGCGGGGCGATCCGGAACCACCGTCCCGACATCATGTACAAGGCGTTCGCGATCGCCGGCTACGGGCGCGACGAGGTCGAGGCCCGCTTCGGCGGCATGCTCAACGCCTTCAAGTACGGCGCCCCGCCGCATGGCGGCTCGGCGCCGGGCATCGACCGAATCGTCATGCTCCTGGCCGGCGAGACGAACATCCGGGAAGTCATCGCGTTCCCGATGAACCAGCAGGCGCAGGATCTTTTGATGCAGGCGCCCGGTCCGGTGACCCCGGAGCGGCTGAAGGAGCTGCACATCAAGCTCGACTTGCCGAGCGCAGACGGTGAAGGGAGCTCCCGACGTTGAGCGAAACTACCGCGATCACGCGCCGGATCTCGCTGGCCCCCGACCTCGACCTGCTCCCGCTGCTCGGGCGCAACGACGACCACCTCAAGACGCTCGAGACGGAGCTCGACGTCCGGATCGTCGCCCGCGGCCACGACATCATGGTGAAGGGCGACGAGCGCCAGGTGAAGAAGGCCGAGCGCGCGCTGATCCAGCTGGCGGAGCTGGTCCGGACCGGCACGCCGCTCCGCGCGGGCGAGGTGCGCGCGGCGCTCCGCATGCTCTCGGACGACGAACAAGCCGACCTGAAGACGGTGTTCGCCGACGCGATCGCGGTACCCTCACGCAAGAAGTGGATCGCGCCGAAATCGGTCAACCAGAAGCGGTACGTCGACGCGATCCGCGGACACGACATGGTGTTCGCGATTGGCCCGGCCGGCACCGGCAAGTCGTTTCTCGCCGTCGCGATGGCAGTCGCGGCACTCATGAAGCGCGAGGTCGCGCGCATCGTGCTGACGCGGCCGGCGGTCGAAGCCGGCGAGCGGCTGGGCTTCCTCCCCGGCGATCTCTATGAGAAGGTTCACCCCTATCTGCGGCCGCTCTACGACGCCCTTTATGACATGCTCGAGACGGAGCGGGTGACGGCCTTCATGGAAAAGGGAGCGATCGAGATCGCGCCGCTCGCCTACATGCGGGGCCGCACGCTGAACGACTCGTTCATCATCCTCGACGAAGCCCAGAACAGCACCGCCGAGCAGATGAAGATGTTTCTGACCCGTCTCGGCTTCAACTCGAAGATGGTGATCACCGGCGACGTGACCCAGGTGGACCTGCCGGCGTCGCGCGGCTCGGGGCTGATCGAGGTGCAGTCGGTGCTGCGGGGCGTCCCGGGCATTCGCTTCGTGTACTTCGACGATGGCGACGTGGTGCGGCATCAGCTCGTGTCGGCGATCGTGCGCGCCTACGACGCCCACGATGCCCGCAAGGGCGACCGCGGATCTCCGCCGACTCCGGCGTGATGCCCGTCGCGATCGCGAATCGCCAGCGCGCAGTGCCGGTCTCGTCGGCGCGGCTCGCGCGGGCGGCGAGCCGCGCCCTCGCAGCGGTCGGGCGCTCGGCGGGTGACGTGGACGTGCTGATCGTCGACGACCCGGAAATCCGGCGTCTCAATGCGCGGCACCGGGGCGTCAACCGGCGAACCGATGTACTGGCGTACCCGCTCGAGATGCCGGATGCCGCGGTCCCGCTCGTCGGGCAGATCGTGATCTCGGCGGAGACCGCGTCACGCCAGGCGCGACGCCTCGAGATTCCGCTCACGACCGAGCTCGATCTACTCGTCATCCACGGCGTGCTCCACCTGGTCGGCTACGACGATCGCGATCCGGTCGAGGCTGCCCTCATGCACGGACGCGAGCGCGAGATCCTCGAGACCGGGCGCCGCCGGCTGCCCGCAAAGCTATGGCAGGGCCTGCTGGACGAACCAACCGCTCAACAGACGAAACGGGCGCCGTGGAGTTGGGTGAAACGGGCGCGACGGAGCCGCGGGTGAAACGGGCATGTCGGAGCCGGGTCGCACCTATCTCGGGCCACCCTCGGAACAAGGCGTGCTCATGGACCCCGCTACAATGACCCCGGTCACAATAACTCACCGTTCCGGGTTCGTGTCGCTCATCGGGCGCCCCAACGCCGGCAAGTCGACGCTCCTGAACCGCCTGGTAGGTGAGAAGCTCTCGATCGTCTCGCCGCGGCCGCAGACCACCCGGAACCGCATCACGGGCATCAAGAACATCCGCGGCGCTCAGGTCATCTTCGTCGATACGCCCGGGCTCTACCCGGCCGAGGGCAAGCTGGGCAACTTCATGCTCAATACCGCGCGGCGCGCCGTCGAGGACGTCGACCTCGTCTGCCTCGTGATCGACGCAGCGGCCGGCGATGGGCCCGACGCGCTCGTTCTCGAGCCGCTTCGAGCGTGCGCGGGGCCGGCCTTCTGCATCCTCAACAAGAGCGACCGTGTCCGGCCGAAGAGCCGGATGCTCCCGATCATCGAGACCTGGCGACGGAGCCACCCGTTCGCCGAGATCGTGCCGATTTCGGCGATGGACGGGACGTATTGCGACCAGCTGCTGGACCTGATCGTTCGTCGACTGCCGGAGCACCCGCCGTTCTTCCCGGCCGACGCGACGAGCGACCAGCCCGAGACGTTCTTCGTGGGCGAGATGATCCGCGAGAAGGTCTTCCACCTGACGCACCAGGAGGTGCCGTACGCGGTCGCGGTTCGGGTCGAGGAGCTCACGGAACGCGACAGCCCCCCGTGCCTCTACATCCGGGCGACCGTGTTCGTCGAGCAGGAGTCCCAGAAGGGCATCCTCATCGGCAAGGGCGGAACCATGCTAAAGCGGATCGGCACGGCGGCCCGACGCGACCTCGAAGCGTTCTTCGGGATCAAGGTGTTCCTCGAGTCGACCGTGGAAGTTCGCCGGCACTGGCGCCGGGACGAGCGGGCGCTCCACGAGTTCGGATTCCGGCTGACGTCCTGATGGGGCTTGGAAAGTCGGCGGCGGTGGTGATCGGGTCGTTTCCGCTCGGTGAGAGCGATCGGATCGTCACGTTCTACTCGCGCGACTTCGGAAAGATCCGGGGCGTAGCGAAGGCGGCCCGGCGCATGCGCTCGCGATTCGGGAGCGCTCTGGAGCTCTGCACGCTCGGCGAGCTCGTCTTCTTCGATGCCGGCCGGAGTGAGCTGGTCCGCATCGACCACTTCGATATCACGCGCCCCTTCAACCGGGTTCGCGAGAATCTCGAGACGCTGGCGCAGGCGGCATGGGTCGTCGAGTGCGTGGCAAGGCTGACCGCGGAGCGCGACCGGCACGTCGCGCTCTTCAGCCTCCTGGTTCGTGCGCTTCGCGCCCTCGAGGGCGCGCGGGCGCCGAGCCGGGTGGCGATCTGCTTCGGGGTGCGGTGCATCGAGGTGCTCGGCCACCGGCCGCGGCTCGACGCCTGTGTCGAGTGCGGTCGCGCCTATCCGTTCCCGCGCCCGTCGCTCGGCGAGGGGGGACTAGTCTGCGACGCCTGCGCGCTCGCGAGCGCCGGTACCATGCCGATCTCGCCGGCGACAATTACCGCCGCCGAGCGTCTCCGCTCTCTGTCGTGGGACGAGGCGCTGGCGCTGCCGCTCGCCCGGACCGAGGCCGACCTCGCCGCCGTGCTGGAGGCGCAGGTCGCGCGCCTGATCGGTCATCCGCCGCGCGCGACCAGGTTCCAGCATGAGGTCCGGCGATTGTTGCCCGTCGACGGCGGTGGGATGCGCCTTGAGTAGCCGTGAGACTATAGCTTTATGAACATGGACGTCCTCGTATCGCTCTCCAAGCGCCGCGGCTTCGTCTTCCAGTCGAGCGAGATCTACGGTGGAACCGGCTCGTGCTGGGACTACGGACCGCTCGGCGTGGAGCTCAAGAACAACATCAAGCGCGTGTGGTGGCGCGACTTCGTGCAGGCCCGCGCGGACATGGTGGGGATCGACGCGTCGATCCTGATGCACCCCACGGTCTGGAAGGCCAGCGGCCACCTGGACCACTTCACCGATCCCATGGTCGACTGTCGCGAGTGCCGCCGGCGGTTCCGCGCCGACCACGTGGACGCCGTCGCGTGGACTCACTATTGCCCGGCCACCAAGGGCAACAAGTTCACGATCCCGGCCGGCGAGCCGTGCGGCCACTGCGGCCAGCGCCGGACACTGTGCCCGGAATGCGGCAAGGGCGAGCTGACCGCACCCCGGCAGTTCAATCTCATGTTCAAGACGTTCATGGGCCCGGTCGAAGAGGACGCCGCGGTGACCTATCTGCGTCCCGAGACCGCCCAGGCGATGTTCGTGAACTTCGACAACGTCCTGCAGTCGATGCGACTGAAGCTGCCGTTCGGAATCGCGCAGGCCGGCCGATCGTTCCGCAACGAGATCACGCCCGGTAACTTCATCTTCCGGACGCGCGAGTTCGAGCAGATGGAGATCGAGTTCTTCGTGAACCCGAACGATCGTGTCGAGGGCCGGCCGGCCGACGAGTACTGGCACGACCGGTGGATCGAGGACTGCATGGCGTGGTTCAAGCGCTACGGCCTGCGCGAGGAGAACCTGAGACTCCGCGAGCACGAGCGGGACGAGCTGGCGCACTACGCCAAGCGCACGGTCGACATCGAGTACAACTTTCCCATCGGCTGGAGCGAGCTGATGGGCATTGCCAACCGGACCGACTTCGATCTCAAGCAGCACGCGAAGTGGAGCGGCAAGTCGCTCACGTACTTCGACGAGGAGCGCAAGGAGCACGTCGTCCCGTTCGTCGTCGAGCCGGCCGCCGGGGTGGACCGCGCGCTGCTGGCCTTCATGGCCGACGCCTACCGGGAGGAGGAGGTGCGCGGCGAGAAGCGGGTCGTGCTGCGGCTCCACCCGGAGCTGGCGCCCCTGAAGGTCGCCGTGCTTCCGCTCCTCAAGAAGCGCGAAGATATCGTCCGCGGCGCCCACGAGATTCGCGCCACGCTCGCCCGGCAGTGGCGCGTGGTCTACGACGACACCGCGGCCATCGGCCGCCTCTATCGCCGGCAGGACGAGGTGGGGACTCCGTACTGCGTCACGGTGGACGTCCAGACGATTGGGGACGCCGAGCGCGGCGAGCGCGGCGACGGGCGCGCCACGATCCGCGAGCGGGACTCGATGGAGCAGATCCGCGTGCCTATTCCGGAGCTGCCGGCAGTCTTCCGCGAACTTCTCGACGGCGGCGCGTGGCAGCAGGTGGCGGGGCGGTACCCGCCGGCGCGCGGCTAGGGCGTCTGGCTCTGAGGGACCGGGTTGGGGGGAGCGGCTGGGGTCGGTGTCGGCGTCCCGACTTGGGCCTGCGATCCGCCCGGGGGTGAAGCAGGGGGCGAGGCGGGCGCGACGACTACGGTGCGCGGCTGGCCCACGCCGTTACATGCGACGCCCGTTTCCGTTCCCTTGACGAAGGCCATCTGGACCGGGCGCAGGCACTCGCCCGATGGATCTTCGTCGATCAGCAGCGAAACCACGCGGTCCGGAACTGCGAAATCTTCCTTGGGGCTGTCGCCGAGCACCCGGCCCATATAGCTGACCCAGATGGGGACGGCCACGCGCGATCCGGTCTCGTCCTTCCCCAGGCTTCGCGGCCGATCGTAGCCGACCCAGACACCCGTCGCCAGCCGCGGCGTGAAGCCGATGAACCACGCGTTCGAGTAGTCGTTGGTCGTTCCGGTTTTCGCGGCGATCGGGCGGCCCAGCGCCTTCGCGGCCTGCCCGGTGCCACGCTCGACCACGCCGCGCAGCATGTGCGTGATGACGTAGGCGGTCTCCGGCGCGACGGCGTCTCGCCCTTCCGGCACGTGCTCCTCGAGGAGCTTGCCCTGCGCGTCGGTGACGTAGCGGATGGTGACCGGCGGCATCCACGTGCCCTGATTCGCGAGCGCGCCGTAGGCGGACGTCAGCTCCAGGAGCGAGAGATCCGAGGTGCCGAGCGCCAGGCTCAGGTTGACGTCCAGCGGGCTCGTCACCCCAAGGCGGCGCGCGACCTGGATCGTCTTGCCGAGACCGATCCGCTCCTGCAGCTTCACGGTCACCACGTTCACGGATTCCTCGATCGCCTGCTGGAGAGTCGTGGAGCCGCGGAACTTCCGGTCGTAGTTCTCGGGCTTCCAAACCGGCTGGTTGCCCCCGACCGTGTAGGACACCGGCGAGTCCTCGATCTGCGAGGCGGGCGTGAAGCCGGCCTCCAGCGCGGCGATGTAGATGAAGGGCTTGAACGCAGAGCCGGGCTGACGCTTGGCCTGCACAGCCCGGTTGAACTCGCTGCGGAAGAAGTCGGAGCCGCCGACCATGGCCTTCACGTATCCGGTCTGCGGCTCGACCGTGATCACCGCGCCCTCCGGCGACTCACCGGGGCGGGCCTGCGCCGAGCGGCCCTGCAGCGCCTTGAGACCGTCGCGCAGCGACTGCTCGGCCGCGAGCTGCATGGTCGGATTCAGCGTCGTGTAGACGTTGAGTCCACCCTTGAGGACCAGGTCGGGGCCGTACTTCGCCTCGAGCGACTGCTGGACGTAGTCGATGAAGTACTGGCCGGTCGTCCGCCGCCGCTCCGGCGGGATCAGGCCGAGGTCGGTCTTCGCCAGGCGCTTGGCTTCCTCGTCCTTGAGAACCTTGAAATCCACCAACCGGCGGAGGACCACCTCGCGCCGGCGCTTCGCCGCGTCGGGGCGATCGAATGGCGAGTAGTTCGAGGGGGCGCGCGGCAGCCCGGCGATCAGCGCCGCCTCCTTTACGGAGAGCTCGGAGACGGGCTTGCCGAAGAACGTCCGTGCCGCCGCCTCGACGCCGTACGAGCCGTGGCCGAAGTACACCTGGTTCAGGTACATCTCGAGGATGCGGTCCTTGGAGTAGCGGCGCTCCAGCTCGAGGGCCAGCACGGCCTCCTTCAGCTTTCGCTCGAGGCTCTTGTCAGGCGTGAGAAAGAGAACCTTCGTGAGCTGCTGGGTGATGGTGCTGCCGCCCTCGACGATGCGACCGCGCCGGTAGTTCTGGATGACGGCCCGCGCCACCCCGATCGGATCGATGCCCCAGTGCGAGTAGAAGCGCCGGTCTTCGGTGGCCAGGATGGCGTCGCGGAGCGACTGGGGAATCTGGGCCAGCGGCACCAGGATGCGCCGCTCGACGTGGAGCTCGGTCATCGGCTCGTCGTTGTCGTCGTAGATCTTGGTGCCCTGGATAGGCTGCAGCGTCTCGAGCGCGGTGACCGAGGGCAGCGAGCGTGGAAGGATCGTGAACGCCCACAGCGCCGCCACTCCCACAACGATGACGAAGAGGAGCGTCAGGGCGCCGACCCCGATGAGCGTTCCCCGGAACCAGCGACGGCGCCACAGAGGGCGCTTGGGAGGGCGCGACGCATCGTCCTTCCGAAGAGCCATCACCCTGTCATTATACCGGGCACCCCCTACAGGCCGTGCGTGCCTTGCACCCTCGAAATCGGTGTGATAAAACGCCGGTGCCTTGAGCCGTCTGGAGTTCCCGCCGGTCGACGAGCAGCTCCGGATCATCAGACGCGGTGCCGCCGACATCATCGTCGAGGCGGAGCTCGCGCAAAAGCTCGAGCGCTCGCGCCAGGCTCGCGCGCCGCTCAGGGTGAAGCTGGGGCTCGATCCCACCGCGCCCGATCTTCATCTGGGCCACACGGTCGCCCTGCGCAAGCTGCGCGACTTCCAGGACCTCGGGCATCAGGTGATCGTCATCATCGGCGACTTCACCGGCATGATCGGCGATCCGACCGGGCGATCGGAGACGCGCAAGCCGCTCACCCCAGACGAGATCCGAGCGAACGCCGACACCTATCGCGCGCAGCTCGGCAAGGTCGTCGACATGTCGCGGGCGCGCGTCGAGCTGAACTCGACGTGGCTCGCGCTCTTGACCTTCGAGGGCATCATTCGCGAGACGGCGCATCTCACGGTCGCGCGGATGCTCCAGCGCGAGGATTTCGCCGCCCGCTACGCTGCCGAGCGGCCGATCAGCCTGCACGAGTTCCTCTATCCGATCGCCCAGGCCTACGATTCAGTGGCGCTGCGCGCCGACGTCGAGCTGGGCGGCACCGACCAGACGTTCAACCTCCTGGTTGGACGCGACCTCCAGCGCGCCCACGGCCAGGAGCCCCAGATCGCGGTGACCGTCCCGCTCCTGGAGGGGCTCGACGGCGTCCAGAAGATGTCCAAGAGCTACGGCAACTACGTCGGTATCAACGAGCGACCGGACGACGTCTTTGGCAAGCTCATGTCGGTGTCGGACGCGATGATGTGGCGGTACTTCGAACTGCTCACGCGAGTGCCGGAAGCCGAGATTTCCGCGCTCCGAGCCGGGCATCCCATGGAAGCGAAGAAGCGCCTGGCCGGCGTGATCACCGCCCAATACCACGGTGACCGCGCCGCCGTGGAGGCCGCGGACCGCTTCGCGCGCGTGCATCAGCATCGCGAGGATCCCGAGGAGATCGAGAAGACCCGCGTGGCCGGCGGCGTGTCGCCTGTGTGGCGCGTCCTGAAGGAGGCAGGCCTGGTGGCATCGACCTCGGAAGCCCGACGGATGATCCAGCAGGGCGCGGTCGAGGTCGATCATCAGCGTGTCACGAGCACCGACGAGACGTTGGAGCCGGGGAAGGAGTACCTGATCCAGGTGGGCAAGCGACGGTTCAAGCGGGTACTCCTGGAAGGACCGCGCGTCTGACCCGGGGCCCTTCAAAAATCTGCCCCAGGACCCTTCAAGAAAGAGTGGGTAATAACTTGACAAGGGAGGGGTCGCTCCGTATATTCAGTCGTTGCCTCACGGGAACGTGAGGATCAGCCCGGTCACCTTTCAAGCTGGCCGCAGTGCTCTTTGAAAGCTGGATATGCTACTGGCTCACCGAAAAGGTGTGAGCACCATCCGTTCTATCGAGTACCTTGCGCTCGGCCGAGTGACTGCACGTAGATCGCAGTAACACGTTCGAGCTTGAGGACCAGGTTCATCGCTTTACATGGCGAGTTTGATCCTGGCTCAGAGCGAACGCTGGCGGCGTACTTAACACATGCAAGTCGCACGAGGATCATCGGGTTAGCAATAATTCGGTGGTTCTAGTGGCGTACGGGTGAGTAACACGTGGGTAACCTGCCCTCGAGTCCGGGATACCCTCTCGAAAGGGAGGCTAATACTGGATACGTTCCCTGGGGCGCAAGACCTGGGGAGGAAAGGTAGCGAAAGCTGCCGCTCTTGGAGGGGCTCGCGGC
>JBKPCO010000172.1:0-15664 GCA_046727415.1 Candidatus Methylomirabilota bacterium | reverse complement strand
GCCTACACGGGTGCCGGGGGACTGCCCAACCCCCAGCCCCACAACGGCGACCTTGGTGGTTCTTACCTAGGCCACGTCACGCGACGGCTCGCTAGAGCTTGGGCTGGCGGCTCAGAGCGTCGCGCGCGATTGGAAGACGCTGCGCGACCGGGGAACTCTGGGCTTGGGAGCGGGGCGGTAGTGGGCGGTTGGGGTGCTAGCGGTTTTTGAGGGCGGCCAGGCGTTCGCGGGCCATGGCAGTTTCTTCGGCGCGGGGGAAGTTGTCGACAAGGTACTGCAGGCGGGCCTGCGCCTGCGCGGGCTGTTTCAGATCGATCAAGGCAAGGGCCTCCTTGTATAGGGCCGTCGGCACCTTATCAGCCCGCGGGTAGTTCGCGAGGACCTTCTTGAACTCCTGCACCGCCTGTTCGAGCGACTCGGTTGCCTTGTCGCTCTGCGCCGAATCGCTGAATCCGCGCGCCAGCGAGAGGTACGACTCGCCGATCCAGTACTGGGCGCTGCCGGCCAACTCGTGATCGGGGTAGCGCCGGAGGAACTCGCGAAAGCCCGCGATCGCGAGCGAGTAGCTGCCCTTGCTGAAGTCGATGTACGCCGCCTGATAGATGTCCTGCGGCTGCAGCGACGCAGCCGCGGGACGCTGCGGTGCTACCGCGACGGCGCCCGGGGCCGCGGCTCCAGGAGACGCCGGGGCGGCGGATCCCGACGGAGCCGCTGACGAGGAACGGGGCGCCGCCGATCCCGACATCAGGGGCGGCGCCTGGCTCGTGCGAAGCTGCCGGGTCAGCGTGTCGAGCCGCGTCGCGAGCTCGTCCACGCGCCCGGTGAGCGTCGTCAGCGTCTCGCTCAGGCTGTCAACCTGACGATTGAGCGCCGCGACCTGCTTTTCGCTCTCGCCGCCCGGGCGATTCTTGATCTGCGCCGAGACGGCGTCGGCGTCGGCCTTGGCGCGCGTGGCGGTCTGCTGCGCCGCCGCTATGTCCTGACGAATCTGGAAGAGATCCTGCTGAGTCGCGACACCAGTGACTTCCTGGACCCCGGCGCAACCGGCGAGCGACAGGACGACGCCGAGGAGGAGCGCGAGCCTCCTCCCTGGAATGTCACGCGGGCTCAGCGCGGCTTGACCAGAAAGTGCGCGCGGCGGTTCTTGGCATAGCACGAATCGGTCTTCTCGTTGCAAACCGGCCGCTCCTCACCGTAGCTGATGATCGTGATGCGGTTGGCCTGGATGCCCTGCGAGACGAGGTAGTTCATGGTCGCCTTCGCGCGCCGCTCGCCGAGGGCCAGGTTGTACTCGTTGGTGCCGCGCTCGTCGCAGTGGCCCTCGATCAGCACTAGGTTCTCGGCGTTCGACTTCAGCCACGAGGCGTTGGCGTCGAGCGTCTTCGCGTCCTCGGGCCGGACATCGTACTTGTCGAAGTCGAAATGGATGTCCTTGAGGGCGTCGACGGCAGTGAAATCCTTCGGTGAAGGCCGCGGAGCCGCCGGTCCGGCGAGCGGCGCGGGTGCTGCCGGGGCGGCGGTGCTCGGCGCCGCGGATGGCGACGGCGCTTGCGGCGCCGCGGCGCGTGGCGTCGGCTCGGGGGCAGGGGCGGCCGCGGACGTCGCCGTCGTTGCGGGCTTCTTCGCGCAACCGCTGATGACGAGACCCATCAGTAGCAGCGATGACAACGTTACGTACGCAGCGCGAATCAGCATGACGTCCCCCTTGGCCTCCGCTTTGAGGTCAACTTTCGGGTCACAATCCTATCACGGTAGGCGTGGCGACCATGAGGGACTTGTGGCCTCGTTAGTCCCTTGAGTGACCTGGGTCGTCGTCTGTCCATCGACCGTCAAGAAGAATAGCTGCCAGCGCCCGGTGCGGTTCGACTGAAAGGCGAGATGACGTCCGTCGGGCGCCCACGTCGCGCTCTGATTGTCGCCTTGACCGCTCGTGAGCTGGCGCGGGCTCGAGCCGCCCGGGCTGATCGCCCAGAGATCGTGCGTGCCCGACCGCTGGGTGTAGACGATGGGATCGCCCTTCGGCGACCAGCGGGGCTGCGTATGAAAGCCGCCCGAGGTGAGCTGGCGGACGTTGCCGCCGTCCTTGTCCATGACGAAGATGCGCGGCTGTCCCGCGCGGTCGGAGACGAACGCGATCTGCTGGCCGCTCGGTGACCACGTCGGCTCGGTGTCGATCCCGGCGTGGCGCGTGAGACGCTGTAGCACGCCGGTCGCCAGCGTGAGCACGTAGATCTCTGGATTCCCGTCCTTCGAGAGCGTGAGTGCCAGGTAGCGCCCGTCGGGGCTCCAGCCCGGAGACGAGTTGATGCCCACGAACGAGGCGAGCGTCTGCACGGGACGCTGTCGCTCGAAAGGGAACAGCCGGAAGAGGTCGGGATAGCCGTTCATGAACGAGGTGAACGCGATCGAGCGCGCGTCCGGGCTCCACGCCGGCGAGAGATTGATCGACGCGTTCCGGGTCGCGTTCGCGGCGGCCGCCCCGTCGTAGTCCGCGACGACGATCTCCTTGGAGCCGGGCGGCCCCACCACGTACGCCATCTTCGTGTCGGCGACTCCCGCCTCGCCGGTGAACTGGAGCACGATCTCGTCAGAGATCCTGTGCGCCAGGCGTCGCGACTGCGGCGCCGGCGACTCGAACTTTCGCGACGCGATCAGGCGGTGCTCCGGCGTCGTCAGGTCGTAGAGGCGCATCTCGGCCTCGAGACGATCGCCGCGGGTGGCTACGAGTCCGTGCACGCCCGCATGGGCGCCGGCGGCCGCGAACGCGCTCCACGTCTGGGCGAGCGCCGCCGGGTTGTTGGCGGGAATAGAGCCCGTCGCCGCGACGACGCTGAAGAACCCGGAGAGCGTGAGGTCGTTGCCGATCACCGAGGCGAGGAGCTTGGGAACCGCGGTGTCGGTGCCGGAAAGGAGCGTGAAATCGGGGACCGCGATGTTGATCTTCTTACTCTTGTCGCCTCCGGTGATGTTGATGTACACATCGACGGCCTGGGCTCGCGCCGCAGGCGGCGGGGCCCAGAGCGCGAGCGGCGTGACGGCGGCGAGCGCGAGCAGCAGAGCGGCGGCGGCGAGGCGTCGCACCAATCATCCCCCTGTCGGATCGAAGACGAACTGCAGGCCGATCCTCAGCACGGGTTTCTTGAAGTCGTCGGGAAGCGGAGGGAACGGGCTGGCGTCGTTGATCGCGCGGAGCGCGACCTGGTCGTAGTACGCGTTGCCCGAGCTCCGGTCGATCGTCGCGACGTTGAGACGGCCGTCGCGCCGGATCTCGAAGACGATGGCCGGCTGCTGCCCAGGAATGGCGCGCCCTACCCACTTCTCCTGGATCTTTCCCTGGATCTGCCGGATGTACCAGGCGTACGGAAAATCGGAGACGCTCAGGGTGAGGGGACCCGATCCGGTCGCCGTCCCCGAGGCGGCGCCGAGCGGCGGGGGCGGCGGCGACGGCGGCGCGGCCGCGGCCTCGCGCCGGATCGGCGTCTGCGGCGCCGTCGTCGGTGTGGTGCTGGCGGTCTGGGGCAACTCCTTCTCGGTAGGGCGCGGCGGGGCGGGCGAGCGGCTGGGCAAGCTTCGATCGGGCAGCCCGACGGAATTTCGCTGCGGCAGCTCGCGCGAAGGCAGATCGCGGGCCGGCAGGTCGCGCGGGGCCTCGCGAGTGGGCAGCTCGGTCGGCGGCGGCTTGACCGGTGCCTCCTCGACGCGCGGAGCCGTCGGGGCGCCGCCTGGGGAGCCGATGGCCGCGACGCTTGGCGTCAGCACGACGAACACGGGCTTCGTCCGTGTGTTGGTCCACATCGACGCGCTCATGATGACGATCGCGAAGAACGCCACGTGGGCGATCGCGGACACGACTGCGGGAGCCAGCGGCAGCCGCAGCCGCCCCAACGCTGGCCCGATGTGGAAGGTGGCGGGAAGAGCCACGGCCAGCGCCGAGGTCTCAGCGCTCCCGAGCCGGCTCGGTCACCATGCCGAGTCGCTCGATGCCCGCGCGACGGACGCGGTCCATCGTCTCCACGACCACGCCGTACGAGAGCCCGGCATCGGCCTTGAGGTACAGAGTCTTGTCGGTTCGGGTGGCGAACGCCTGACGCAGCGCGCCCTCGAGACCGTTGGGCGGCACTCGCCGGTCGTTCAGGAAGAGCGACTGGTCCTTGGTGACCGTGAGGACCATGCGCTCCTCGACGGCGGTCGGCTTCGACGAGGCCTTCGGCAGGTTCACGTCAATCCCGCGGTACATCATCGGGGCCGTCAGCATGAAGATCAGCAGCAGGACGAGCACGACGTCGACCAGCGGGATGATGTTGATCTCGGCGAGGTTGGTGCCGATCCGACGCGTGTCCGACGACTCGGTTCTAAACGCCATCTTTCGCCGCGCGCCCCGCCTTGGCAACGGGCCGGCTCAGGACGTTCAGGAGATCCATCGTGAAGCCCTCCATCTCGACGGCCCAGTGCTTCACGCGATTGACGAAGTAGTTGTAGCCGATGACCGCCGGGATGGCGGCGCCGAGGCCCGCGGCGGTCGCGATCAGCGCCTCGGAGATTCCGGGCGCGACGACGGCGAGGCTCGCCGAGCCCTGGGCGCCGATCCCGTGGAACGCCGCCATGACGCCCCACACCGTGCCGAACAAGCCGATGAACGGTGTCGCGCTGGCGGTGGTCGCGAGGAACGGCAAGTAGTGCTCGAGGCGGGCAACCTCGAGCGCCGACGCGCGCCGCAGCGCCCGATTGACGGCCTCGAGGCGGTCGCCCCCGAGGCCCTCGTCGAAATCGTCGAGCACCTTGTCGAGGACCTCGGGGATCCCCGAGACCTCCTGATAGGCCGCGAAATAGAGCTGCGCGAGAGGGCTCTGCCGGAGCCGCCGCGCCGCCGTATGCACGACCGAGGTGCGCCGGGCCTCGCGGAAGACCCGTAAAAACTCGATCGTCTGCCGGCGAACCCGCCGGAACTGGAACGCCTTCTCGACGATGAGCGCCCAGCTGACGATCGAGAAGATCATCAGCACGATGAGAACGCCCTTCGCGATCGGGCCGGAATTCCAGACGAGGCCCAGGACCCCAGAGCTCAACGAATCACTCGGCACGGGCACTCCTTAGGTTTGCGTTCAGCACGGCTAAGGCATTATAACCACATCCGTGCGGCACGCCGTCGTCCTCCCGCTCCTTTTGGCCGCGATCGGCGTGGGCGTGCCCGTCGCCGCGGCCCAGGACAGCCGGGTTGCCGTCGAAGCCTTCGTGGCCCGGTTCTCCGATGTCCAGATCGGCGACGTCGTCATCGATCAGAACCTCAGCGTGTACCTCCCGGACGGGCAGCGTCCCTATCTGTCCGGCGAGCAGCGCATGTTCGTCAAGGTCCCGCAGCGCCAGCGCGTCGAGCAGACCCTGGACGGTCAGCGCGAGATCCAGATCACCGTCGGCAACAAGGTCTGGGTCCGGCGAGCCGATGGGCGGGTGGTCGAGCTCCCCGCGGTGGAGCCGTTGCGAACCCTCCCGACCGTCCTGGTTCCGGTGAAGCGGCGAGCCGAGGAGTTGCTCGCCGAGTGGCGGGCGCGGGGCGTGCGGACCGACGTGAGCCATGCCACGCACGTGGGCACGCGGACGGTGACGGTGATCGGCGCCCGCCCAGGCGACCGCGACATCCCGGCCGTGTGGCTCGACCCGGACTACGGCGTCGTCCGGCTCGTCACCCGTGAGCGGCTGCCGAACGGAGCCAAGCTGGTCGACCTCACGCTCTCCGAGCACCGGCCGCTGGTGGGCCAACTCTATTTTCCGTATCGCCAGGAGATGTTCGTCGACGGCAAGCTCCTCATGCTGTTCACGGTCCGCTCGATCACGATCAACACGAATCCGGCTGACTCCCTCTTCGAGCCAGCGAGCCTGAAGGCCCGCTGATGCACTTCGCGTTTCTCGGGACCTCCGGCTCGATCCCGTCGGCCGTACGCGACACCACTTCGATCGTCGTCGCCGCGGCCGAGGGAGCCGTGCTACTCGACTGCGGCGGAAGCCCGATCCAGAAGCTCCGGCGCGTCGGCATCGACCCGCTGGCGCTGGTCGCGGTGGTGATCACCCATATCCATCCCGACCACTCGTATGGGCTGCCGGCGCTCGTCAGGAATCTGGCCGTGCTCGGGCGTCGGACGCCGCTGACCATCTACTGTCGGCCGGAGCACGTCGAGCCGCTGCAGAGCTTGCTGACGCTGTTCAATACGCTCGAGCGCCCGGGGATGTTCAAGCTCACCGTCCGCGCGATCGAGTTGGCGGACAATGCGCCTCTTCTCGACCTGGGCCCCCTGGACTTGCGGACCTCGCCGAACGACCACGGTGCCATGCCCAACTTCGCCGTGCGTGTGGATGTCGCCGGGCGCCCGGGGTTCGTCTACTCGTCCGACACCCGGCCCTGCGACACCGTGGTCGCGCTCGCCCGCGGCGTCGACACGCTCGTTCACGAGGCGACCTATTCCGAGCGCGATCCCGGGCGCGCCGGCGGCCACGCGCACTCGACGGCCGCCGAGGCCGGCGAGGTCGCCGCGCGTGCGGGCGTGCGCCGGCTGATCCTCGCGCACATCGGCGCGGAGTACCACGACGCGATCGAGGCGCTCGCCGAGGAGGCGCGCAAACGGTTCAGCGGTGAAGTTGAGATCGGCCGAGAGCTCGTGCCTTACCCGCTGTGACGCGGCGTGGCGATCGCGAGACGAAGCGGTTGCCGGCGATCCAGAAGCGCAGCCGCAGCTCGCGGGCGCGCGTGATACCGATGCGCGGTCCAGAGGCGACGCGAAACGCGCGCGGGACGTCGGGGGGCTCGACGATGAGCCGCCCGCGGGTGAGGTCGGCACCGTTGTCGCCGAGGACGATACCGAGCGCGCGCGTGAGATTGCCGGGGCCGCTGGCCAGCCGCGCCTGATCGGGCGAGACGCCGCGCCGTTTCGCCATAGCCGATTGGCCGCGAATCGGCTCCACCGCGCGAATGAGCACGCACCCGGGCCGTCCGGCCGGGCCGGCGATCGCGTTGAGGCAGCGGTGAATTCCGTAGTTCAGGTAGACGTACGCGAAGCCCCCGTCGCCGTAAAAGAGCGCGTGGCTGCCGGGCCTGAACGCCGCGTGGGAGGCCGCGTCCTCCGGTCCGAGATACGCCTCGGTCTCCACGATCCGGCCCGCCGTGACGACGCGCCTGCGCCGCGTGACGAGGACGCAGCCGAGCAGGTCGCGCGCGACGAGGCGCGCCGACCGCCGGTAGAAGCGCCGGGGCAGCGGCACCTAGCCGAGACGCTCGGTGACGAGGCGCTTGAGCGAGTCGTAGTCGAAGGCGACCCCGACCCGGCTGGGCGGCTCCGCCTCGGTCTTCAGGCCGGTCTCGCTGATGATCGCGCAGAAGACTTGCGCCGGATCGAGCCGCCTCTCCGCGAGGAGCCGGGCGAGGACGGCCAGGGTGGCGACGCCGGTCGGCCCGGCCCAGACGCCCTCGACGCGCGCCAGCCGGCGCTGCATCGCGAGGATCTCGTCGTCCTCGGCGTCGCCGGCGATGCCCTTGCGCTCGCGGAGGAGCCGCAGCACCCACGCGCCCTTCTTGCCCGGATCGCCGGCCGCCAGGCCCTCCGCCACCGTGTAGCCGATCTTGAGAGGCGTGATGGCCGTGCCCTCACGAAACGCGCGCGCGACGGCGTTGGCCCGCGTCGCCTGGGCGGCGATCATCAAGGGCGCGCGCTCGATCCAGCCCGCCTCGCGAATCTCGCGAAAGCCGCGGGCCACCGCGATGAAGGTCTCGCCCACCGCTACCGGCGCCACCACGACGTCGGGCGGCGCCCACCCCGTCTGCTCGGCAATCTCGTACGCGAGGGTCTTCTTGCCCTCTTGCTTATAGGCGTTGCGCGAGGCGCCACAGTCGAAGAACAGGTGCTCCTCGACGAGCCGGTCCCAGATCGTGATGAGGTCGTCGTAGACCCCCTTGTAGATGATGAGGTTCGCCGTCGTCGCCGCCATGTGCAGGAGCTTCGGCGCCGACGCGCGCTCGTACGCGAAAATCAGGGACGGAAGCCCGGCGCGCGCCGAGTAGGCGGCGATCGACGAGCCGGCGTTGCCGGAGCTGACCACCGAGGTTGCTCGGTAGCCGAAGCGGAGCGCGGCGGCGACGGCCGTCGCGGAGGACCGATCCTTGACAGTCCCGGTTGGATTCGGGCCGTCGAACTTGAGGAGCAGCCGACGGACTCCCATTTCCGCGGCGAGCCGCGGGCAATCGAGAAGCGGCGTGCCGCCCTCGCCGAGGGTCAGCCGGTGAGCCGGATCGGCGATCGGGAGGACCGGGGCGTAGCGCCAGAGGCCTGAGCCCGAGAAGACCGCGGGACCCAGCGCTCGCAGGCGTCCGATGTCGTAACGCAGCTCGAGCAGACCGCGGCATCGTGCACACTCCAGACGATAGGTGAGCGGATAAGCCGCGCCGCACTCGATGCACGTGAGGCGCTCGGCCAGCGAGTCGGTCGTCACGGCTCGGATCGCGGCGCTTCGGGCCTCGACGCCCTGGCGAAGTTGCCGAAGCGGTCGTTCACGGTCGCCAGCATCTCGTCGATACGGTGGCGGAGCGTGTGCTCGGCGAGCGCGCGCCGGCGGGCGTTCTGGCCGATCGCGCGTGCCTCGTCGGGGTGCGCCAGATGGAAGTCGAGCTGGCGGCGGAGCTCGCCCAGGTCACGGTAGCCCACGATCTCCTCCCCCGGCTTGAAGAGGTGCTGGAGGTCTTCCTTGAGGTCCACGATCTGGCACGCGGCCGCCGCCGCCAGCTCGAAGGCGCGTGTGTTCACGCCGACGATGTCGTTCATCGGATGATGGTGATTGAGCGAGAGCGCCGAGGCGGAGTACACGAGGAGCTTCTCGCGGCCGAAGACCGCCGGCCCCGCGATCCCGCTGATGGCCGGGTTCTTGGCAGCGGACCAACCAGTCCCCCAGACCCGCAACGGGTAGTCGCTCAGCGCCTTGACGAAGTGCTCCCGGTATGGATAGCGGTTGCCGACGAACGAGATCGGCCCACCATAGCGGCGAGCCTCCTCCGCCGTCGGCGTCACCGGGTAGTGCTCGGACGGCACGCAATACATAGGTAGGTACGCCAGGTTCCGGATCCCCACCTGCTGGAGGCTCCGCATCGCGTAGCGCTCCTTGGTGAAGAAGACATCGTAGGCCTCGATCGCCTCGAGGGGCATCATCCAGAGCGGGTTGTCCGGGAAGAAGTTGATGAACAGGAGGTCGCACTTCCGCTTCACGCGGGCGATCAGCTCGGGGGTGATGGGGGTGCCCTTGACGACGAGGACGAGGCTCGGGCGCCACTGGACGCACGTGCGCTCGAGCGAGTGCAGGATGTAGCTCTGGTAGCCGGCCTTGGTTGCCCGGTTCTTGTAGAGCGGATTGTCCTTACGGTACTCGAACGTCCGGACCTCGTGACCGAGCTGGCGCAGCTCGTCGGCGAAATCCATTCCCGTGAGCCCGGGCCGCTCGAAGGGAAGAACAACGAGCCAGCGCACGGGCCGTAGCGTAGCACACGCGCAGGCGCCGGGAGCGGGGGGCCCTCGGCCGCCCGCGCGGCCCCTCAGGCGACGGCCGTCGCGCGCGTCTGGCGGAATCGGACCGCGAGCAGCGGATCGAACAGGGCGGCGGTGGCCACCAGCACGGCGTCGGCACCCTCGCGAAGCAGATCGTGGGCACGCTCGGCGGTGGAGATTCCGCCGACGGCCAGAATCGCGCGGTCCCACGCGCCCGCCTTTCGCCAGGCGAGCATCTCCGCCACCTGGCGCGAGGCGACCTCGAAGGTCTGTGCGCCCACGATGTCGGCGCGCTCGCGGCCCGGCCCCTCGAAGCCGGGGGCGCCCTGATCGTCGAGCACGCGGCGGCGGATGCTGTTGATCAGGACGAAGCCATTGGTCCACGGGGCGAGCCGGGTCGCCGTCTCGTGGAGCAGGCGGGGCGTCCTGAAGGCACCGAGCTTCGCCAACACCGGGACGCCGACCGTCGTGCGCACGCGGTGCAGTATCTGCGCGGCCAACGGCACGTTCTCGTAGACCATCCGGACGTGCGCGGCGAACGGATCCGGCGTCGCCAGATGGACCTCGACCGCGTCGGCGCCGCTCTCGGCCGCCCACGTGGCGCACCGCGCATAGTCGCTGATGAGCATCTCGGCGTCACAGCCCGGGACCGGGGTGCCGATGACGCTCACGACCAGGACCTGGCCTGGGCCGATCCGCTCCTTGGCACGGCGAACGTCCTTGCGCCACACATCGGGCTCCACCGAGGGCTCGCCCAGCGAGACGGCAATCGTCGTGTCTCCATTGCCGGCGGGCCGGCGAGCGATGACGGCGGCCGCTTCGCGGTTATCCACATGCCGCATGTTAGGGAGACCGAGGGCCGGCCGGAAGGCCGTGCGGACGGTCGCGTAGGTCAGGACGTCGAAACCGAGCCGAGCATAGCCCTCCACCCACTTCGAGTTCATCAGCGGGCCGGCAGCGATGCCCAGGCTCGAGCTCAGGAGGTGACCGAAGAGTCGGCCGCCGGGCCCTGGAGGCAGATGGCGGATCCTCGGGAGCACGGGTGCATGCGAATAGTTCCACTGATAGGAGCGGTCGAGGCGATAGGCGCTGCTTGGAATCGGAATCACACCCCTTTTCTCCTGGTAGGACCAGGCAAGCGCCTAGTATATCACGTACTTACGACCTATGCCTCAGGAAAAGGCGGGCGCCACCTCGCGCGCGAGCAGCTCGAGCTCTCGCATGACGTGTGCGTGCGGCATGCCGGGGAAGAAGGTTCGACAGATCAGGTGGGTCATCCCGTACTCCTCGACGAAGCGCCGGATCGCCCGAACACACTGATCGGGTCCCCCGATGATGAACCGGTCCTTCATCAGGCTGTCCAAATCGGTCGCGACCGAGGCGTCGATAAAGGGATGGCGCCAGCCGCCGGCGTACTCCCGGCGATACGCGACCATGATGTGCTCCTCGGCGAGCTCCCGGGCTTTCCGGTCGGTGTCGGCGATGATCACATCCCGGGTCAGGGGCCACTCGGTGATGGGCTCGTTCCGGCCTGCTCGCCGCCGGTTCTCCAGGAAGCGCTTCTTGCCGTCGAGGAGCCGCTTGAGGTCGGCCGTCGGACCGGGGATCCAGTTGTCGGCGAGCGTGGCGGCACGCCGGAGGGTGATGTCTCCCCAGCCTCCGATCCAGATGGGCGGGTGGGGCTTCGCGACGGGCTTGGGCTCGAGGCGTCCCTCGACCGTGTAGTACGTGCCGTTGAAGCTGACCCGATCCTGGGTCCAGAGCGCCTTGACGATCGCGAGCTGCTCCTCGAACCGCGCCCCGCGCTTCTCCAGCGGTACCCCGTACAGCCCGAACTCGTCGGGCTTGTAGCCGATGGCGATGCCCATCGTGAAGCGCCCGCCGGACATGACGTCGAGCAGCGCCGCGTCCTCGGCGAGGCGCACCGGGTTGTGGAACGCCGCCACGAGGATGTCGGTGCCGAGCGTGAGCCGCGACGTGCGCGTCGCGAAGCCGGCCAGCACCACGAGGGGTGAGGGCCAGTAGTGATTCGCCACGGAGTGATGCTCCTCCATCCACACCGAATCGAAGCCGAGCTCCTCGGCTCGCGTGACTTCTTCGAGCGCCTCTCCGTAGTAATGACCGCCTTCGATGGGGATGAAGCCGATCTTGAGCCGCGCCATGCGGCGAGAGCCTAGCACGGGCTTCGGGGCGAGTCACTTGACAGGCCGAGTGCGGACGACTACACCACGCAGAAGGAGGCCGACCCATGCCCAGCATGAAGGGTTTTCACGCGCTCAAGCACCTCCCGGAAGAGAAGGTCACCGACAAGATCTCGCGCCGGGTCCTCGTCGGCGACCAGGAGATGATCGTCTGGTGGTCGATGAAGGCGGGCGCTCACGCCGCGTCGCATCGGCACCCGCACGAGCAGATCTTCGTGATGCTGTCGGGCCGGATGGAATTCCGCCTCGGGACGGAGAAGCGCATGTGTGGTCCGGGCGATCTCGGCGTGATCCCCGGTGACGTCGAGCACGAAGCGTGGTTCCACGAGGACACGGAAGTGATCGACGTCTTCGCGCCTCCCCGCGAGGACTTCCTCACGTCCGAGATCCCGGCGTACATGCGAAAGGGGTGAGCGGGTCGGTCGTCCAGAGAGCGCGCGAGAGCAGAGAACACCAGGACGAGGAGGCGAGCGATGCAGCCCGGTTGGCTCAACCAGTACTTCAAGCCTCGAGACGGCGTCGACGGCGACCAGGCCGGCCAGCGACACGAAGCGCCCGACGGCGACGTGTCGCGGCGCGACTTCGTCAAGTCGGGATTCGTCGCGGGGGTCGCCGCGGGCATGGCGGCTGGAAGCGTCGCGGGCAGCGTGGGCGGAGCCGAGGCGCAGACCGCAAACCCGCTGGGCAATCAGTGGTGGCCGTCACCGTGGGGGCCGCAGGACCAGCGCGGTGCGAACAACCGGATGACACCGGCGAAGGTACTGGAGGCGGCGAAGCTCATCAAGACGGGCAAGGTCTACCAGCTTGGCTACGTGCTGGAGAAGGGCATCCCGCTCTTCGGCGAGCGCCTCGGCCCCCACGTGGTGCTGCCCGGCACGCCGACGGGCGGGCCGTTCGGCAAGCACCGTCTCTACTATCACGACGAGCTGTTCGTGGGCGAGATCGGCCAGATCGGATCGCAGTTCGATGGCCTGGGCCACATCGGAATGGTCGCGGGTGACGGCAAGATCCGTTACTACAACGGCCTTCCCCAGGAAGAGGTCGGCGGCGCCTACGGCCTGAAGAAGCTGGGTGTAGAGCACCTGAAGCCGTTCTTCACCCGAGGCATCCTGTTGGACGTCCTCGCGGTGAAGGGCGGCGATCGCCTGCCCATCGGCTACGTGATCACGATGAACGATGTGCGCGCGACACTCCAACGGCAGGGGATCCGCGAGCCCGGCGAGGGCGACGCCGTGCTCTTCCGCACCGGCCACGCGAAGCTGTGGAAGAAGGACAACGCCGAGTACAACAAGGGCTGTCCAGGGCCCGGAGCGACGGTTGGCAAGTGGCTCGCCGAGCGGAAGGTCTCGGTCGTCGGCGGCGACACCTGGCCGGTCGAGGCAGTGCCCGGGGAGGACGCCGACATTCCGTTCGCCTGTCACGGGATCTGGCTCACGATGAACGGCATCTTCATCAACGAGAACCTCAACCTGGAAGAGCTGGCGGCGGACAAGGCGTACGAGTTCGCCTGGTCGTTCAATCCGGTGCCCCTGAAGGGGGCGACCGGGTCGCCTGGCAATTCGGTGGCGATCGCGTAGCGCGTCTTGCCGCGACCGGCGCCCCGGCATGCCGCGGGGCGCCGGTCGATCTGATACCATCGCCGTGGATGGCCGAAGAGTTCACCCCGCAGGAGCGGGCCGCCCTCGCGCCGTACGTCACCAACCTCGACGGCCCTGTCTTCGCGCTCGTCAACCTGCCCGAGGTCGTGAAAGGCGCCCTGTTCGCGCGCTACTCGCGCTCGCCGAAGTCGCTTCGACGCCTCTTCCTCGACGAGTTCCTGGGTGCCGGCGGACTCACGGTGGCGGCAGGCCGCGGCGCGATCGACGCCGACGCCGGCACGCGACGGGCTGAGCAGCTCTACGAGCGAGTGTTCGTCGAATACGGGGACGACTCGGTGGCGCAGCTCGGCGGTGTGCACCTGGCCTGCGAGGGCGCCTCGAATCTCCTCACCAAGATGCTCGAGTGGGGCCGCCTCATGTCCTATCTCGAGCAATCGACGCGCTACATTCCCTACGACGATCGTCCCCACGGAGCCTATCGCTACCACGTTCCGGCCGAGCTCGCCGGCAAGCTGCGCGAGCGCTACGTCGCGACGCTCGACCGGAGTTTCGACGTCTACCGCGCCGGGCTCCCGCAGCTTCGCGCGTTCTTCGAGCGGAAGTTCCCGCGCGATCCGGCCGAGTCCGAGAGCGTCTACCGGATGACGATCCGCGCCAAGGCCCTCGACACGCTGCGGGGCCTCCTGCCGGCGGCCACAACGTCGAACGTCGGCATCTACGGCACCGGCCAGGGCTACGAGCAGCTCCTGCTCCGGATGCGGGCCCACCCGCTGCGCGAGACGAGGGACTACGCCGACCTGATGCTGGTCGAGCTGCGGAAGGTGATTCCGGCCTTCCTCAAGCGGGTCGACGTCGTGGAGCGCGGCGGCGCCTGGAGCGCCTACCTCGAGGAGACGCGCCGGGAGACGCGCGAGATCGCGCGCCGGCTGGTCGAGCCGCAGAGCGCCGTTGCGTCGGCGGCGGGCGTGGTTGCCGCCGAGGCTCAGGACGTCGCGCTCACCGACTTCGATCCCGACGGCGAGCTGAAGGTGGTGGCCGCGGCGCTCTACGCGGTCTCGAGCCGCGGCGACGCTGAGCTGCTCGAGGCAGCGCGACGAATGACCCGCGATGAGCGCGCCGCGGTGCTGGCGGCCTACGTCGGCAAGCGGCTCAACCGGCGCCACCGGCCGGGCCGGGCGTTCGAGCGGACGTCGTATCGCTTCGACGTGCTGGGCGACTACGGCGCGTTCCGCGACCTCCAGCGACACCGGCTGCTCACGCTCGAGTGGCAGCGGCTCACGCCGCACCACGGCCACGTGGTGCCGGACGCGATTGCCGAGGCGGGCGTGGCGGACGAGTGGCGCCGGATGATGGACGAGTCGGCGCAGCTTCACGACGCGATCGAGGCGGCCGGGCTCCCGGAGGTCGCGTCGTACGCGGTAGCGATGGCGTATCGCGTGCGCTTCTACATGCAGATGAATGCCCGCGAGGCAATGCACGTCATCGAGCTGCGGACGGCGCCGCAGGGTCATCCAGCCTATCGCCGAATCTGCCAGGCGATGCATCGGCTCATCGGCGAGCGCCATCCGGCCATCGCCGACGCGATGACCTTCGCCGATCACTCGGCGGTCGAGCTCGAGCGACTCGAAGCCGAGCGCGCCGCCGAGCGCCGGCGCACAGCTTCTCCGTCCTGACGTGGCAGTGCGCGCCGCAGGCCGTCGCGGGGCTGGGGTCCCGCCGGCCGAGCCGCGCCGAGAGATTGGAGGACGCCCGATGGGCAAGCTGATCTTCGCGCTGTTCGTGCTGTTCGTCGGGATCGGCCTCTACGGAGCGCGATCCGTCGCCGTCCCAATCTCCTGCCGGAGGGCTTCGGGCAGCTCGTCCCGCGGGTGATCCTGGCGCTGGCGATCGGCGTGCCCGCGCTCATTTTCCTCCTCTCGATCTTTCGAGTCATTCCGGCCGGACAGGTCGGCGTCAAGGTCCTGTTCGGCCAGGTCGATCCGGCGCCGCTCCGCGAAGGGCTAAACGTCCTGTGGAACCCGCTCTACGACATCGTGCCCATGGACGTGCGCGTTCAGAAGCACACCGCCCGCTACGACGCCGCCTCGAAGGACCTGCAGGCGGTGCATGTGGAGATGGTGCTCAACTATCGAGTCGTCCCGGAGCGCGCGCCCGAGGTCTACCGGACCATCGCGCTCGGTTACTCCAGCGTCATCATCGATCCGGGGGCTCAGGAGATCCTCAAGGCCAACACCGCGACCCACAACGCCGCCGAGGTTCTCCTGAAGCGGCCGATCATCAAGAACGAGGTCCAGCAGGCGCTCGCGGCCTATCTGAACAAGTACGGGATCGAGCTGAAGGAGGCGGC
>JBKPCO010000171.1:0-10772 GCA_046727415.1 Candidatus Methylomirabilota bacterium | reverse complement strand
GGGGTTGTGCAGAGAAGTCGCGAGCCGGGGTATCACGGTCAATAACGTCCAGCCCGGTCCGATCGACACGGATTTGAATCCCGCGGCGGGCGATTGGGCGGTGCCTCAGAAGGCCGCCACAGCGCTCGACCGCTATGGGCGCGTCGATGAGGTCGCCGCCTTGGTGGCGTTCGTCGCCGGCCCGGAGTCCTCGTACATTACCGGCGCGAATCTCACCGTTGATGGCGGAATGAATGCCTGAACCAACGCACACACTCAGTCCAGGCTTGCAGAAAGAGGCAGAGCGCGGTCTGGGTGGGTGCCTGCCTACGGCGTCTGCTTGGCCTTTTGAGGGTCCAGGGAGCGGGCGAGTTCGATAGACATTGGTAGCGGTACCACCCGTCCTCCGGGTGGGCTCCGGGGGCACCCCGTTTGCCATCTCAGCGATTCGCGATGCCCGGATAACGCTCATCGAGCCAGGCAACGCCTCCTCGGCGCTTCCGGGTTTTTGCGAATTTCTGTTTCGCATGTGTCGAGGAATCCGCCCGCATCGTCGGAAGTGTAACGGCGATGAGTCCGAATCTCTCCGACCCTGCCTTCTGGAGCCGATTGCAATTCGGCTTCACGGTGACCTACCACTACCTCTTCCCCCAGCTCACCATGGGGCTCGCGTGGTTCCTGGTCTGGTGGAAATGGCAGGCTCTGCGGACGGGCGAGGACCGGTACAACCAGGCCGTCCGGTTCTGGGCGAAGATCTTCGGCGTCAACTTCGCCGTTGGGGTCGTCACCGGCATCCCCATGGAGTTCCAGTTCGGCACGAACTGGGCGGGCTTCTCCAAGTACGCGGGCGGCGTGGTCGGCCAGACGCTCGCCATGGAAGGCATGTTCGCCTTCTTCCTCGAGAGCGCCTTCATCGGCGCGCTGATCTGGGGGGAGAAGCGCCTGGGCCCGCGCTATCACTTCCTCGCGGCGCTGGCCGTCGCACTGGGGAGCTGGCTGTCCGCCTACTTCATCCTGGTGACGAACGCCTTCATGCAATACCCGGTTGGCCATCGCCTCGAGGCCGACGGCACGCTGGGCATCGCGAGCCTGAGCAGCTACCTGATGAACCCCTGGGCCCTCGTGCAGTTCGCCCACAACCAGACGGCGGCGCTCGTGACCGGCTCGTTCGTGGTCGCAGGCGTGGGCGCCTTCTATATCCTGCGGGGACTCCATCCGACGCAGGCGCGGCTCTACCTCCGGGCGGGAACCTGCATAGGGCTAATCGCGTCCGTGCTGGTGGCGTTCCCGACGGGCGACCAGCAGGCGAAGATGGTCGGCCGGCACCAGCCGGTCACGCTCGCGGCGATGGAAGGGCGGTTCGAGAGCGGACCGATGGCCGGCGTCGCGCTGATCGGGCAGCCGAACGTTGCGGCCCGCCGGCTCGACAACCCCATCGTCATCCCCGGCGCGCTGAGCTTCCTGGCCTACGGCCACTTCGGGAGCAACGTGCGTGGCCTCGAAGAGTTCCCGAGGGAGATGTGGCCGGACAACCTCGAGCTGCTCTACTACTCATTCCACCTCATGATCACCCTGGGGACGCTCTTCATCCTCCTCATGGCGGTGGCGGCATTCCTGAGCTGGCGCGGCCGGCTGGAGTCGTGCAAGTGGCTGCTCTGGGTGCTCATGCTGGCGTTCCCCTTCCCGTACATCGCCAACACGCTCGGGTGGATGACGGCGGAGTTGGGGCGTCAGCCCTGGCTCGTCTATGGCCTCTTCCGCACCAGCGATGGCTACAGCAAGGTGGTCAGTAACGGCGCTACCATCTTCACCCTGATCGGATTCGTCGGCCTCTACTTCGCCCTCGGTCTCCTGTTCCTCTACCTGACCGGCCGCGAGATCGCCCACGGTCCGGACGTCGCGGGCCCGGTCCGCACGGAGACCGCCGGCGGCCCTGAGAACGGTCACCTGGTCGCCGGCCGCAGCGAGGGGATGCACGTATGATTGCCACCTGGTTCGCCATCGCCGGGCTGATGCTCATCCTCTACGCGGTCCTGGACGGTCGCAACTTCGGCGCGGGGATGCTTCACCTGCTCGTGGCCCGGACGCCGGCAGAGCGCCGGCAACTCATCGCGGCCATCGGTCCGCTGTGGTCCTGGCACGAGGTGTGGCTGTTGGGCTTCGGCGGCACCGTGCTGGCGGTCTTCCCGAAGCTGCTGGCGTCGGCCTTCGCCGGCTACTACCTGGCGCTCTTCCTGATCCTCTGGTGCCTGCTACTCCGCGGCATCGCCCTGGAGGTCGGGGGCCACATCAACGATCGCATGTGGCAGGCGTTCTGGGACCACGTGTTCGCCCTCGCGAACCTCCTCCTCGCCGTCCTGTTCGGGGTGGCGGCGGGCAACCTGGCGCGCGGCGTCCCGCTCGAACCCGACGGCACCTTCTCGATGGCGTTCTTCACGAACTTCTTCCGGACCAGTGGCTACGTGGGGCTGCTCGACTGGTACACGGTGTCGGTCGCGGTCTTCGCCGCGGTGATCCTGGCGGGGCACGGCGCGACCTATCTCACGTTGAAGACGGAAGGGCCGGTGCACGACCGCGCCTCGACGTGGGCGAAGCGTCTGTGGATGGCCGTCGTTCCGCTGTTCCTGGTCATCTCTGTCGAGACCGCGATGGTCCGCCAGGACCAGCTCGGGAACGCGATCCGCAATCCGCTGTGTTGGCTGGGACTGGCCGGAATCGCCGCCGCGGCTGCCGCGCTGGTCTCGGGACTCAAGGAACGGCGGGAACGGCGAGCCTTCCTCGGGTCGAACTTCGTGCTGGCGAGCCTCTTGGCCACCGGCGCAGCGGCGCTCTTTCCGGTGGTCCTGCCTTCGACGCTGGCGCCCGAGTATTCGCTGACCGCTCACTCGGTCGCCGCGGGCCGTGCCTCGCTCGCGATCGCTGCCATCTGGTGGCCGATTGCCTTTGTGATGGCCGTAGCCTACTCCGTCTTCATCTCGCAGCGCTACGCGGGCAAGGTCGCTGTCCCGCGGGATAGCCAGGGCTTCTATTGATTGATCGGAGCCGAGTTACGAACGAGAGACGCGACGCTTCCCACGCACGTCGTCGACCGGCGCTGAGACATGGATTTCGGCCCAGTCTCCCAGCGCACGGACAATCGGTTCCAGCTCAATCCCTCGCTCAGTGAGCGAGTACTGAACACGGACCGGAGGGCCGGGCACCACCACGCGCGAGACGATGTGCTCGCGTTCGAGCTCGCGGAGTCGCTCAGTGAGCAACCGGTCTGAGAGCCCTGGGATCGTTGAGAGTAGCTCGTTGAACCGCAGCGGCCCGCCACACAGCGCTCGGACGATCGCGCCCGTCCACCGCCGGCCGATCAGCTCGACCGCGTGGTGAAAGCGTGGACAAAAGCCCGACAGGTCGCGGCGCTGCGTTGCCGAGCGATACTTCTTACTAATCATAGCCTGGCTACTTGACATAGGTCCTCGCCATTGATAGCGTTGCCTCAAAGGCTACCATAAGTAAGTAGCTAACCGGACTAAAGCAGGAGGGCGAACATATGGACACTGCATGGCTGGTCGCGCGGTTGATCATCGGTCTCGGACTGGCGGCCCACGGGACGCAGAAACTACTTGGCTGGTTCGGCGGCTACGGCTTCAAGGGCACCGCCGGCTTTTTCGAGGGCATCGGGTTTCGTCCTGGGACGCTTTTCGCTCTTGCGGCAGGGCTTGGCGAGGTGGGTGGAGGTTTGCTGACGGCGACTGGGCTGTTCGGCCCGATCGGCCCGAGTCTGATCATCACCGTCATGGTCGTGGCGATCGTGGCAGTGCACCTGCCGAACGGATTCTTTGCACAGGCGAATGGTTACGAGTTGCCCCTTGTCTACGCCGTCGTGGCCCTTCTGTTTGCCGTTCTAGGGCCCGGAACGTACTCGCTCGACGCGCTGCTAGGACTCTCTGGAATGTGGCACCCGACCGTGGATTGGTTCGTGGCGGGCGGCGCCGTGGTGATCGGACTGGCGAACGTTGCGCTCCGACGCCCGGTGACTGAGCCAATGGTGACAGCCGAACGGTAGTTCGAGGCTTGCGAGGATGCCGAAAGGAGAGCACCGTGACTAATCAAACCCGCCCCTACGAACCCTTGACTTCCCAAAACGCGGCGCTCGTCCTCGTCGATCATCAGGTCGGCCTCATGACCGGCGTCCGTGACTATTCGACCGGCGAGCTGAAACACAACGTCGTGGCCCTGGCCAAAACTGCTAGAGCCCTGAAGCTCCCGATTATCGTGACCACGACGGCACGCGACAGCATGTGGGGTCCGACATTCCCCGAACTCGTCGAGGCGCTGCCCGGCATCGAGATCATCGATCGTTCGTCTGTCAACGCCTTCGACGACGCGCGGGTGGCGCGCGCTATCGAGGCGACCGGGCGCAAGAAGCTGATCTTCGCCGGCATCTCACTTGAAGTCTGCGCGGCTTTCCCGGCCATTACCGCCGTGGGTAAGGGGCTGGACGCCTATGTGGCGGTGGATGCCTCGGGAACCTTTAGCGAGACCAAGCGGCAAGTTGGGCTCCTGCGCATGCTCCAGGCGGGCGTCATCGTCTCGGACTACGCGACCTTGATGGTGGAAATCCTCAAGGACAATGCGCGACCGGAGGCCGGCGAGGTCTACGAGGCCATGGACATGGCCTGGGCCAAGCTTGTCGGCCAGATCGCCCACGTCCATGGAAAGTAACCGACTGGGAGACAAGCCATGTCCTACAGCATATCGACCTTGCTGACCCGCAATCTTCAAGACGTCTTCGGTGAAAACGACCCCGCGCGCCGGCGCGCAGCCATCGACGAGATCTACATCGAAGATTGCGCTTTCTACGACCCCAGCAAGGGAGTCTATCGTGGCCGTGCCGAGATCGATCGGGTAGCGGGGGCGATCAGGGCGACTCACCCTGACTTTCGATATCAGCCCATTACCGAGCCCGAGGAAGTGGGAAATGGCGGGCGGATCCAATGGGTATCGGGCCGCCCTGGTGAGGCGCCAGCTTACGCCGGGACTGATTTCATCATTGTCCGGGACGGCCGGATTGCCGCTCTCTATCTTTTTTTCGACAAGTTACCGTGAGCTGAGATCCCGCGCTGACACATTCGCCGGCTCGAGGCAGACCGACGTTGGCGAGTGATAGGATAGCGTCGGATTCGCGGGATTATCTAGTCATGGACTTCGCCTCCGCCGGCTACGACGTCGACGACGCTTTCGCGGCCAACGAGCTTTTTCAGGACAACGGATGGACTGACGGGCTGCCGATCGTTCCGCCCACCGACAAGCTCGTCGGAGCGTTTCTCGAGTCCGCGCGCCTGACACCGGGCGACGTCGTCGGCATCGAGCCGGTGCGCCGGCGGCGGCTCACTGCCGAGAAAGTCGCGATTGCTGCGGTGATGGCCGGCTGCCGACCCGAGTACATGCCGGTGATACTGGCTGTCGTCCGGGCGCTGTGCGATACGGCGTACGGGCTGCATGGCGTCTCCGCCTCGACCGGAGGCAGCGCGCCGTTCATCGTCGTCAACGGTCCGATCCGAAACACGATCGGCATGAACGCCACGCACAACGCGTTCGGAAACGGGAGCCGGGCGAACGCGACCATCGGCCGGACCACGCGATTGATCATCCTGAACGTGCTGCACGGCGTGCCCGGGGGCCTCGATCGCTCCACGCTCGGTCATCCCGGAAAGTTCACCTACTGCGTCGCAGAGGACGAAGACGGCAGCCCGTGGACGCCGCTGTCGGTCGAACGCGGCGTCCCGGCCCGCGAGTCGGCAGTGACGGTGCTCGCAGCGCTGGGCCCTCACCAGGTATTGAACGAGTGGACGCGGGATCCGCGCGAGATTCTCGACACGTACATTGGCGCGATCCGCGGCAACATGCTCACGTATTCGATCTGGGCCGGCAACTATGCCATGGTCATCGGCCGGCAGAATCGCGACGTCTTCGCCGCGGCCGGTTGGTCGAAGAAGGACATTCGCGAGTACGTGCATGAGCGCGCGTGGGTGAAGCGCGGCGACTGGGCGTCGGTCGGCAAAGCCGCCGTGGTCGGCAAAGACCCGGACCGCGTTCACACGGCGCTTCGCACGCCCGACGATCTGCTCGTCGTCTCCGCCGGGGGACCGGCCGGCGGGTTCGGCGCGATCATTCCTCCGTGGTTGGGGGCGAAGTCCCTGGCCGTCACCATGCGCATCGAGGAGAAGCCATGAGAATCCGAGTTCTCGACCCCCGAGTCGATCCCGAGCTCGAGCCGCTCGCCCTCGCACCGGCCGCCGTACTGGACGGTGCGACGATCGGTCTGCTCGACAACGCGAAGATAGGCACCGCGCCCTTCTACAACCACCTGGAAGACCTGTTGCGCAAGCACGGCGTGCGCGAGTTCATCCGCCGCCGCAAGCCCGACACGTCGCGGCCTGTCCCTCCCGAGATGCTCGCCGAGCTGGCGGTGGCCGACGCGATCGTGTCCGGGATCGGAGACTGAGGGAGCTGCTCGTCGTGCAGTCTGCACGACGCACTGGCCGCGGAGCGGCGCGGCGTTCCGGCGGCGGCGCTGATCACCGACCGGTTCATTCCGAGCGCGAAAGAAATTGCGTCGATCGAGGGGTTGCCGGACTACCCGTTCACCGTGATCGCGCATCCGATCGCCGGCAACACCGACGACGAACTGAAAGCGAAGGCGGAGCAGGCGGTCGACACGATCGTGCGGATCCTCTCATCCCGCGGCTAGACTCACAATCTCGCGAGGGCCTGCGGCCGCTCCGTTGAAGCCGCGAATCTCAGCCGTTGGGGCAAAACCGATCGATCATGATGCCGATCCTTGCGCGTAGCGTCTTTACGGTTGGCGCGTCGGCACAAAAACCGTCGATCGCCAGGACGAATGTTTCCGCCAGCGCTTTGTCGCCGCCGAGAAGCTGCTGATAGATTTTGACCCGTTGCTTCTCGAATCTTTCTGACGCTTCCGGGAACAGCCGTTCGCAAAGCGGATAGAACTCCTTTGTCATGGGCTGGCCGACCACTTTCTCCCAGGCTCTGACGTTGATAGCTTCCACGACTTCCACCAGTTTGGCTTTCGTCGGAATTTTCGATCGCACGATGCTCTCGGCCTGCTCGAGCGCAGATTTCATGAAATCAATGTAGATTCCCCGCACGAGATCCTGCTTGCTGCTGAACTTCAGATAGATCAGCGGTCGCGACAGATTTGCCCGTTCCGCAACATCGTCCATCGACGTTTTCGCATATCCGAACTGCAAGAAGCATTGCAGGGCGGCGTCCAGGATCTGTTTTCTTCTTTCCCGATCCAGATCCACACGAGTCTTTTTCATGTCAGCGAGTATTGACATTGCCTGTCAATACGTCAACCGGACGTCTGCAGCGTTCTATAGATGTATTGACACTATTAGACTAATATGTCAGCATGTTTACCCGATGGGCGTCACGGCCGGCCGTCTTGCGATGCCTGATAGCCTCAAGGCCATGGCGACGATCCGGATCAACGGCACGGAGCAGACCGTCAGCGCCGACGACGACATTCCCCTGCTATGGGTGCTTCGTGACGAGCTGCACCTGACCGGCACGAAGTACGGATGCGGTGTCGCCCAGTGCGGCGCCTGCACCGTCCACATCGACGGCCGCGCCGCACGATCGTGCGTGACACCTGCGGCCGCGCTCCCAGGTCGTGACGTCGTCACCATCGAAGGAGTCTCGGGAGCCGTCGCGCGAGCGGTGCAAGACGCGTGGCGTGCGCTCGACGTCGCCCAGTGCGGATACTGCCAGTCGGGCCAGATCATGTCGGCGATCGCCCTGCTGTCGGAGATACGTCGTCCGTCCGATGCCGACATCGACGCGGCCATGTCGGGTAACGTCTGCCGCTGCGCCACGTACGTCCGGATTCGCGCAGCCATCCACGAAGCGGCCAAGACGCTCGGGCCGTGACCATAGTGACGCGGCGCTCCTTCTTGCAGACGACGGCGCTCCTTTCCGGCGCGCTCGTGGTCGGGTTCCGACTGGATGGTCGTCCGGCGGCTGCCGCCGAGGCCCTGGCACCGAACGCGTTCATCCGGATCGCGCCGGACAACACCGTCACGATCATCAGCAAGCACACCGAGCTCGGCCAGGGCAGCTATACCGGGCTCGCCACGATCCTCGCCGAGGAGATGGACGCCGACTGGGCCCAGATCCGTGTGGAACCCGCGCCTGCCGATGCCACGCGGTACGGGAATCGGCTGGCCGGTGGCGTGCAGATGACCGGGGGCAGCACCTCGATGGCGGAAGCGTGGGACGAGATGCGCCGCGCCGGCGCGACGGCGCGCGCGCTGCTGGTCGAGGCAGCCGCAAGGGAGTGGGGCGTGCCGGCGTCGGAGATTACCGTCGACGGCGGTGTTGTTTCGCATTCGGGATCAGGGCGCCGGGCGACGTTCGGGGAGCTGGCCTCGAAAGCCACAGGGCTCACGCCGCCCGCGCAGGTGACGTTGAAGGACCCAAAGGACTTCAAGCTGGTCGGCAAGCGCGTCCCGCGAGTGGACAACAAGCCGAAGACCGACGGCTCGGCGCAATTCACGGCGGACTTCACCGCCCCGGGCCTGCTGACCGCGCTCGTCGCGCGACCGCCACGCTTCGGCGCCACTGTGAAATCGGTCGATGCCACCGCTGCCCGACGCGTGAAGGGCGTGATCGGCGTGGTGCAGGTGCCGACCGGCGTCGCCGTCGTTGCGACGGGTTTTTGGGCGGCGCGCAAGGGGCGCGAGGCGCTGCGCGTGACGTGGGACGAAAGCCGTGCCGAACGGCGGGGCACCGAAGAGCTCTACGCCGCGTATCGCCTCCTTGCCGCTCGCCCGGGAAAGCCCGCGAAGCGGGTCGGCGACACCGCCGGCGCCCTGCGTGGCGCGTCGAAGATCATTGAAGCCGTCTACGAGTTCCCATATCTCGCGCACGCTCCGATGGAGCCGCTCGACGCGGTCGTGCGGATCGGTTCCGGCGGCGCCGAGCTGTGGGCAGGCTCGCAGGCGCCCACGATCGATCAGCAGGTCGTGGCCCATGTCGCCGGCGTCGCGCCCGACAAGGTGCGCATCCATACGCTGCTCGCCGGAGGCAGTTTCGGGCGACGCGCGACACCCGACGGCGATATCGCCAGTGAAGCGGCCGCCGTCGCGAAAGCAATCGGCGACGGAAAACCGGTCAAGGTGATGTGGACGCGCGAGGACGACATCCGGGGCGGGAAGTACCGGCCGCTCTACGTTCACCGCCTGCGCGCGGGTCTCGATGCGAACGGCACGATCGTGGCCTGGGAGCACCGCATCGTTGGGCAATCGATCCTGGGTGGCACGCCGTTCGAGGCGGCGATGGTGAAGGACGGGATCGATCCCACGTCGGTTGAGGGTGCGACAAATCTTCCGTACGACTTGCCGAACCTCACGGTGGAGCTCCACACGACAAAGGTAGGCGTGCCGGTGCTCTGGTGGCGGTCGGTCGGCAGCACGCATACCGCCTACTCAACGGAGACGTTCATCGACGAGCTGGCGCAAGCCTCCGGCCGCGACCCACTCGAGTTGCGGCGCGCATTGCTGGCCAAGCACCCGCGGCATCTCACGGTGCTGAACCTCGCCGCCGAGAAGGCCAGCTGGAATCAAGCTCTCCCGGCCGGCCGTGCGCGCGGCATCGCCGTACACGAGTCGTTCAATAGCGTCGTCGCGCAGGCCGTGGAAGTCTCGCGCCGCCCGGACGGCTTACCGAGCGTTGAGCGCGTCGTATGCGCCGTCGATTGCGGGACCGCGATCAATCCCGATGTTGTCCGCGCACAAATGGAGGGCGGCATCGGTTTCGGTCTCGCTGCGGCGCTGTGGAGCGAGGTCACGCTCGTCCAGGGACGTGTCCAGCAGCGGAACTTCAACGACTACCGTCCGTTGCGAATCGTCGACATGCCGGCGGTCGAAGTCCACATCGTGCAATCGGGAGAAGCCCCCACGGGCGTGGGCGAGCCGGGCGTGCCGCCGATCGCGCCCGCTGTCGCGAACGCATTCTTTCACCTCAGCGGGCAGCGAGTGCGACGGTTGCCATTCGCACGACTGTCGCCAGCGGGCACGCGGACCATATGACCTCGCGCGTGGCGTTCGTCGCCTTTCTCGCCGTCGCTCTAGTTTCCTCGACATCGCGCGCGGACGAACACCGCACCCTTCGGGCTCCCGATACGTTCGCCCGCATCGCCAATCCCACGGCGCGCTCCGCGGCTCTCTTCGTCGAAGCCGGAAAGGTCCTCCGCCATCCGCGGTGTCTGAACTGCCATCCGGACGGCGACCGTCCGTCGCAGGGCGAGGGCTATCCGCATCAACCACCTGTCCAGCGCGGCGACGACGGCCACGGCGTCAGCGCGATGCGATGCGCGACCTGTCACCAGAAAGCGAATTTCGATCCCGCCGGAGTTCCGGGGCATCCCGAATGGCACCTGGCGCCGCGCTCGATGGCGTGGCAGCACAAGTCGCTGGCCGACATGTGCATGCAGATGAAAGACCCCTCGCGCAACGGCGGTAGGACGCTGAACCAGATCATCGAGCACGTGGCGCGCGATTCGCTGGTCGGCTGGGCCTGGAAACCGGGCCCAGGGCGCGACCCCGCACCCGGCAGTCAAGCTTCGTTCGGCGCCTTGATGCAGGCTTGGGCGAATTCCGGTGCGGCCTGCCCGGCACAATAGTCGTCGGGTTCCTGCGATGCCCCGTAGCCGCGAGTGGAGCCTTGCCTGTCGAGATAGTCTTGGACCATGAGTAAGTGGCTAGTGATGATGGCGC
>JBKPCO010000170.1:0-47030 GCA_046727415.1 Candidatus Methylomirabilota bacterium | reverse complement strand
GGTTGGGCTGTTCGCCCATTAAAGCGGTACGTGAGCTGGGTTTAGAACGTCGTGAGACAGTTCGGTCCCTATCTGTCGCGGGCGAAGGAGGTTTGACGGGAGCTGCCCCTAGTACGAGAGGACCGGGGTGGACGGACCTCTGGTGTGCGAGCTGTTCCGCCAGGAGCATCGCTCGGTAGCTATGTCCGGCAGGGATAAGCGCTGAAGGCATCTAAGCGCGAAACCCGCCTGAAGATGAGACCTCCCAGGGCGTAAGCCCTCTGAAGGGCCCTCGTAGATTACGAGGTTGATAGGCCGGAGGTGTAAGCGCCGTGAGGCGTTCAGCTGACCGGTACTAATCGCCCGTGCGGCTTGACCACGGTTATTCTTGATGTCCTTGACTGTGGGACAACGTCGGGCTGCGCTCGAGAGTCTCCGTATTCGGCGGCGGTACGGATCGCCGTGAGAGTTCCCGGTGGCGTTGCCGGAGGGGCCACACCCGTTCCCATCCCGAACACGGAAGTTAAGCCCTCCTGGGCCGATGGTACTGCGCTGGCAACGGCGTGGGAGAGTAGGTCGCTGCCGGGGTAAATTCACGAAGGGGCCTTCGCAGGCCCCTTTCGTGCGTCAGCGGCCCCGCGCGCATCAGCCCGCGAACGCGGTGAACAGGGCCAGCGCGAATCCGACGGCCGTGACGACGATCGCCGCCGACGCGAGCAGCCAGTCGAGCGTCGATTCGGCGCGCCGCTCGGCCAGCGACAGCCCGAGACCCGCGGCGTAGCCTCCGATGAAGCCTCCGGCGTGGGCGAAGTTGTTCACACCCGACAGGAGAAATCCCGAGATGAAGAGGATCAACGCCCACTGACCGTACTGCTGGAGGACCAGCCGGCCGAAGGCGCCGCCGCGCTTTCGCGCGTACGCGATGATCGCGCCGAGCAGACCGAAGATGGAACCCGAGGCGCCGACCGTGAACCAGACGTTGAACATGTTCGACGCGACGAAGCCCACCGCGCCCGCCACGGTGAAGATGATCACCAGGCGCGCCGGACCGTAGATCTCCTCGACCGCCGGACCGAGCTGGCGGATCCAGAGCACGTTGAAGAGGATGTGCAGCAGGCCGCCGTGCAGGTAGATCGCGGTGAAGATCGTCCACCAGTACCCGAAGCGCCACGGAATCGCGCCCGCTGCGCCGAATGCCTGCAGCGCGCGATCGCTCGGCGAGAAGACGTCGAAGTAGCCCCGGGGACGGAGCGCTGAGGACGGATCGAGCACGAGGGTCGCCAGAAAGAGCACGACGCACACGGCGGTCACGACGTTCGTGAAGCTCCACGAGCGGAAGAGCACGCGCAGGGGGCCCGCGAAGCCCCACATGCCCGGATTGCGGCGCCCGCACACCAGGCAGACCGCCGCGTCGGCGTTCGTCAATCGCCCGCACGACGGGCAGAGTATCGAGCCGGAGGTCTTACGGAACATCGCCGCGCTCGTCGGCCGCGATGCGGTAGCCCTCGTCGAGCCACACGCCGAGATCGACAAGGCGGCATGTGAGCGAGCAGAAGGGGCGATGCGGGTTCGGCCGCCACTGTGCGGCGGCTCCACAGTTCGGGCAGGTCACGGTGATCTTGGTGCGCTCCCCCGACGCCGACGACGGACTCCCGTCCATCTCAGCCTGATCGTACGAGGGGCCGCAAAGCGTGTCAACTCGGGCACTTGGCGGCCACGCGCGCATGGTTTTACGTTGACACTCGTCGAGGCCGTCGCGTAGAGTTGCCAGGATCTCTCCACCGGAGGAACCCACCGCATGAACCGGATGCACCCGTCACCTGCCCTCTCGGCCCTCGGAATCATCGCGATGGTGCTGGTCGCGCTGACCGTGAGCGCCCTCGCCCTCCCGTCCGCGACATTCGCGCAAACAGCGGGCACCGGCCAGCACAAGGGTGGCGGTGAGGCGTCGCTCATAGTTCCCGATCTCGGCAGCGTCGCCGTCGGCGGCATGAACGGCCGGTCGCTGCTCCTGGCCGGGCTGGTCGTCTGCGCCCTCGGGCTCCTGTTCGGGGTCGTCATCTACAGGCAGATGCGGGGCCTGCCCGTGCACGCCTCGATGCGCGACATCTCCGAGCTGATCTACGAGACGTGCAAGACCTACCTGATCACGCAGGGCAAGTTCCTCCTGATCCTCGAGGCGTTCATCGGCGTCATCATGGTGCTGTACTTCGGCTTCTTGTTGAAGTTCGACGCCTCCAAAGTGGTGATCATCCTTGCCTTCAGCCTCATCGGCATCGGTGGAAGCTACGGCGTCGCGTGGTTCGGGATGCGGATCAACACCTTCGCGAACTCGCGCACCGCTTTCGCTAGCCTCGCGGGCAAGCCGTTCCCCGTGTACGCCATTCCGCTGAAGGCCGGCATGAGCGTGGGCATGCTCCTGATCAGCGTCGAGCTGTTCCTCATGCTCTGCATCCTGCTCTTCATTCCGGGCGACTACGCGGGCCCGTGCTTCATCGGCTTCGCCATCGGCGAGTCGCTCGGGGCCGCGGCGCTCCGGATCGCCGGCGGCATCTTCACCAAGATCGCCGACATCGGCTCCGACCTCATGAAGATCGTCTTCAACATCAAGGAGGACGACGCGCGCAACCCCGGCGTCATCGCCGACTGCACCGGCGACAACGCGGGCGACTCGGTCGGTCCGAGCGCCGACGGGTTCGAGACGTATGGCGTCACCGGCGTCGCCCTCATCTCGTTCATCCTGCTGGCGGTGAAGGAGCCGGCCGTGCAGGTGCAGCTCCTGGTGTGGATCTTCACGATGCGCGTGCTGATGATCGTCGCCAGCGGCGTGTCGTACCTCCTCAACGAGACCATCGCCCGCGCGAAGTACGGTACGGCGACCCAGATGAACTTCGAGGCGCCGCTCACGTCGCTGGTGTGGCTCACGTCGATCGTCTCCGTGCTGCTCACGTACTTTGCGTCCTGGGAGCTCATCCGCGACCTCGGCGACGGCTCGCTCTGGTGGAAGCTTTCGACCGTCATCACCTGCGGCACGCTGGCGGGCGCGATCATTCCCGAGCTGGTCAAGATCTTCACCTCCACCGAGTCGGGGCACGTGCGCGAGGTCGTGACCTCGGCGCGCGAGGGTGGCCCATCCCTCGGCATCCTGTCGGGCCTGGTGGCCGGCAACTTCAGTGCCTACTGGCTCGGCATGGTCATCGTCGGGCTGATGGGCGCCGCGTACATCGTCAGCACCGCCGGCCTCGGCGTCCTCATGGCCGCGCCGGCGGTCTTCGCGTTCGGCCTGGTGGCGTTCGGCTTCCTCGGCATGGGACCGGTGACGATCGCGGTGGACTCCTATGGCCCGGTCACCGACAACGCCCAGTCGGTCTTCGAGCTGTCGGTCATCGAGCAGGTACCGAACATCAAGCAGTCGCTCAAGCGCGACCACGGGATCGACGTGAACTTCGAGTCGGCCAAGCACCTGCTCGAGCAGAACGACGGCGCCGGGAACACGTTCAAGGCGACCGCGAAGCCGGTGCTGATCGGCACGGCCGTGGTCGGCGCGACCACGATGATCTTCTCGATCATCGTCGTGCTGACCCACGGGCTCACCCAGAACCTCGACAAGCTTTCGCTCCTGCACCCGCCGTTCCTGCTGGGCCTGGTGACGGGCGGCGCGGTGATCTACTGGTTCACCGGCGCCTCGATGCAGGCGGTGACGACGGGCGCGTACCGGGCCGTCGAGTTCATCAAGGCCAACATCCGGCTCGAGGGCGCGGCGACGGCGTCGGTGAGCGATAGCAAGCGGGTCGTCGAGATCTGCACGCAATACGCCCAGAAGGGGATGTTCAACATTTTCCTGACCGTGTTCTTCTCGACCCTCGCGTTCGCGTTCCTGGAGCCGTACTTCTTCATCGGCTACCTGATGTCGATCGCCCTGTTCGGGCTCTACCAGGCCGTCTTCATGGCCAACGCCGGCGGCGCCTGGGACAACGCGAAGAAGATCGTCGAGGTCGACCTGAAGGAGAAGGGCACGCCGCTCCACGCGGCCACCGTCGTGGGCGACACGGTGGGCGACCCGTTCAAGGACACCTCGTCGGTCGCGATGAACCCGATCATCAAGTTCACGACGCTGTTCGGGCTCCTGGCCGTCGAGCTCGCGGTCACCCTGGCGGCCGAGAGCGGACCGTCGCTGACCCGGACGCTGGCGGCCCTCTTCTTCGCGCTGTCGGTCGTGTTCGTCTGGCGCTCCTTCTACGGGATGCGGATTCGCGGCAACCCGGCTGTCGGCGCGGCCGGCGTGAGCGCGGTCGCGCGAGGCAAGTAGCGCCTGGTGGAGTTTCTCTCGGGCCTCGTCGGCGGGGCGTACTCGCTCGACGATCTGATCCGCTGGGGTGGCTACGTTGTTCTCTTCGTGATCGTCTTCACTGAAACCGGCCTGCTCGTCGGTTTCTTCCTCCCGGGCGATTCGCTCCTGATCACGGCCGGCATCGTCGCGGCCGCGGGCGGGCTCAACATCTGGTGGCTCAACATCGTACTCATCGTCGCCGCGATCACCGGCGACAGCGTCGGCTATGCCATCGGTGTTCGTCTGGGGCCGCGGCTTTTCACGCGGCCCCAGTCGCTCCTGTTCAACCCCCGCCACATCGAACGAACGCGGGTGTTCTACGCCCGGCACGGGCCGAAGACCATTGTCATCGCCCGCTTCGTGCCGATCGTCCGGACTTTCGCGCCGGTGGTGGCGGGGGTCGGTCAGATGGAGTATCGCCGGTTCATTTTCTACAATGTAGCTGGTGGCGTCGGATGGGTGACCAGCATGACCTGGGCAGGCTACGGGCTCGGACGGGTGATCCCGAACCTCGGGAGCTACATTCACCTCGTGGTGGCCGTCGTGATCGTGCTGTCCGTCATTCCGATCGTGATCGAGATCCTCCGGGAGCGCCGGCGGCGATCGGCCTGAGCTCCCGGGTACTTCTGGCGCTGGCGGCCGGGATCATGCGGCTGCCCCGGCGCTCTCGCGCCTGGCTTGGTCGGCGGCTCGGCGACGCCGCGTACATCCTGCTGGCCGGCCGCCGCCGCATGGCGCTGACGAACATCGAGTCGGCCTTCCCCGACCTGGCCCCCGCGGATCGCCGCAGGGTCTGCCGCGGCTCGTTCCAGCATCTTGGCCTGATGCTCGTCGAGTTTGCTTCGCTGCTGACCGAGCCGCCGGAGCGCTCGCTCGAGGGCATCGTCCTCGAGGGCCTCGATCACCTGCAGAAGACGATGGCGATTCACGGTCGCGCACTCGTCCTGAGCGCCCATCTGGGCAACTGGGAATTCCTGGCCCTCTCGCACCGGCTCATGGGCTTCCCGGCGACCGTCGTCGTCCGTCCGCTCGACGCGCCGGGGCTCGACACGCTGGCCGAGCGCTTGCGGTCCCGGGCGGGGGTCGAGCTGATCGATAAGCGCGGCGCCCTCCGGCCGGTTCTGGGCGCCCTCCGGCGGGGACGGCTCGTCGCGCTGCTGCTCGATCAGAACGCCTCACGACGCGAGGGCATTTTTGCCTCGTTCTTCGGCCGGCTGGCCTCCACGCCGAAGAGCCTGGCAGTTCTGGCCCTGCGGACCAGGACGCCGGTGGTCCCCATGTTCATCTACCGTACGGGTATCGAGCGCCACCGCGTCGTCATCCATCCGCCGCTCTTCGTCGAGGATGCGCCCGATGCCGAGCTGGCGGTCGCCGACCTCACGCAGCGCTGCACTTCGGCAATCGAGGCGGCGATCCGCGTGGCTCCGGATCAGTGGATGTGGATTCACAATCGGTGGCGGACGCAGCCACTGGCGCCGGTGGCGCCGAGTGGCACATGATCCGCCTCACACTCGCGCTCTGTCTCCTTGCCCTGAGCGCCCAAGCTGCTCAGGCCCTCGACGTGCTCCCGGCTCAGTACCGTGCCGCCGCTGCCGCGGGGGCGGTCGGCAGCGTGACGGGGCGTGTATACGAGGAGCGCCGGAAGCCCGACGGACCGGACCAGCCGCTGGCGGGGGCCGCCGTCACGCTGCTCCCGCGCTCGGCGCAGTTCCTCGAGAAGCTCGAGGCCGCGAAGCGCACGTCGCGAAACTCCATGAACGACTACCGAGGGGCCGCGCCCGCGATCCAGACGCTCAAGGCGGCGTACGAGAAGGAGCTCTGGGAATCCGGCGCGGTCGATCTGGTCATGGGCACCGTCGTCGCGCCCGATGGGCGCTTCTCAGTCGAGAACCTGCCGGCTGGTGACTGGGTGCTCCTAGTCACCAGCTCGGTCGCGACGGACAAGAAGGTGGTCGAGCAAAAACCATCCAAGAAGGAGCGTGGGGTCTACGTGCCGGGTACGCACCTGACCGGATATCAGCGCCTCACGGTCTGGCTCCGTGAGATTACCGTCTCGGGTGGGCGCACGGAGAACGTGGAGCTGATCGAGCGGGGGGCCTGGTTCTCGGGAGTCGTCGAGGAGAGGGCCCCGGACGCCGTCTTGGACCGGCGTCCGGGGTCGAAGCCCAGTCCCTACTAACTCACTTCTTCTCGGTCGACTTTGCGGCAGCGGTCGTCGGCTTGATCTGGATGGCGACCGCGGTCATCTTGCCGCCGTGATCGGTGTAGCGAACCTCGACTTGGTCGCCGGCCTTCAGGTCAGCGGGGGTGACGGCCTTTCCGGACTTCCGGATAGCGGTCTTCGAGTCGACGGCAAACGTCCACTCGGCGTCCTTCATCTCCTTAGAGCCCTGGACCTTCTCCTTGCCGGCCACGACAACACTGTCGGCTGAGGCCGACTTCACCATGCCGACGGCCTTCTTGGCCTTGGCTTCCATGGGCTTCTGCTTCGACTCCGCCGGCTTCTGCGCCGGCGCTGGCGTCGCAGCGGGCGCTGGGGCCTGAGCCGGAGCGGTCGCGGGTGCCTGGGCAAGAGCCGTCCCAACAGATCCGATCCCCAAAACAACGGCAATAATGGGCGCCACAAAACTCTTCACGGTTGTCATTCCTCCACGGCTAGTTTGGGATTTGAGAGCCTCGACTACGCGCTTAGGACGGCCGAAAACCAGCATTTATTCTTCACGTAAGTGTGGAGGGGATCTCGCCGAAATCCAAGTTTTCTGTCATTCCGAGAACTCCAGTATTCCCCGGGCACCGGCTACTCTCGGACCATTGACCAAATTGCGGCGGGCATGCTACAAACGTCTTAAGTTTCGACTTAACTATGGCAATTCGACCCGCTTTCTTGGCTTTCGCCGCCTGTTTCCTCGGCTTTTTGCAGCCGCCTGCCTCGTGGTCCTCCGATGCCGGGCCGGATCTCCCTCAACCCGACTTGCTGGAATTCTCCGCGGTGACGCGGTCGGATGAGCTCATCCGTTTCCCTCAGGCGCCAGCAGTCAAGGCCGAGCCCGGTCCCGAAGCAGACGATTCCTCGGTCTGGGTTCCTGCTGACTTCGACCCCTGGGCCCACGCGTTCGCCGAGTCGTCTCGGCTCCAGAGCCGCACGGCTGTGGTCGTTTACGATCCGGCCGTGGATCAGCAGCACGTGAAGTTCTTCGTCGACCGATTCACGACCAGCCGTCGAGACGTCGTCGGCCTCTGGTTCCAACGATCGCCTCAGTACCTCGGGATGATCCTCCCCGTCTTTCGATCCAGAGGGCTTCCGGACGAACTCGCCTACACGGCCATGATCGAGAGCGGATTCAACCCGCGCGCGGTTTCCCGCGTCGGAGCCAAGGGCCTCTGGCAGTTCATGGCCCCGACGGCACGCCTGTACGGGCTTCGCGTCGACCGATGGATCGACGAGCGCCTCGACCCCGAGAAGGCGACGGTAGCGGCCGCGTCGTATCTGCGTGACCTTCATACCCGGTATGGCTCATGGGAGCTCGCGCAGGCTGCCTACAACGCGGGCGCTGTCACGGTGGACCGCGCCGTGCGAAAGACCGGCTCGACGGATTTCTGGACGCTCGCCCGGACCAAGCTCTTGAAACGAGAAACCAAGGACTTCGTTCCGGCCATCCACGCAGCCGTGGTGATCGGCCGCGACCCGGGCCAGTACGGCTTCGAGTGCAACGGAACGACGACGTCTCCTGAGTTCGACCTGGTCACCGTGCCGCCGGGCACGGATCTCAAGAAGGTCGCCGCGACCATTGGCATCTCCTTTCAGGAGCTTCGCGACCTCAACCCGACGCTCATTCGCGGCGTCACCCCGCCCGGCAGGACATGGGACGTCCGGGTACCCTCCGGCACGCGCGACAGTGTCGTGGCGGCCCTCACCCCGCCTCGCAAGAAGACCGTCCAGGCAGCCAACACTGGGCGTCGCGCGTCAGACAGCACCGAAGTCCACATCGTCCGACCGCGCGACACCGTAGCCTCGATCGCCAAGCAGTACGGCGTGTCGGTCGGCAACGTGGTTCGCTGGAACAACCTGGAAAGTGGAGACGCCATCCGTCCAGGTGATCGGCTGCGTGTCACCGCACAGAGCCCATCCACTGAGCCCGCTCAGGGCGGGTTCAGGTGAGGATCGAAGTCAGACTTTTCGCCAACCTGGCAGCATTTCTCCCGCCTCACGGTCGACACGGCGCCGCAGAGCTCGAGGTTCCCGATGGATGCACCGTTGCCGATGTCACGCGGCAGCTCGGTATCCCGGCCGATCTCGCACGGGTCGTGCTCGTGAACGGGCACGACGCCTCGTCGGAAGCGCGGCTCTCTCTTCGGGACGTCGTCACGATCTTCCCGCCGCTGGCCGGAGGGAGCGTGGGCCACGGGATGGTGGCCGCGGTTGGGCCGTCGGCTCTAGGCGTCTCGGCGAAGCGTAGCAAGCCGGGCCATGTCCGGACTTGGCTCCCGCCCTTGCTCGGCCGCGGCCCCTTCGATCGCCGAATCGATCTCGGCCCCCATCAGCAGGGCGACGCCGCTCCAGTACAACCAGAGCATCAGCAGGATCACGCCGCCGATCGAACCGTACGTCGCATTGTAGTTGGCGAAGCGGCTCACATAGAAGCGCAAGCCGAGGGACATCACGAGCCATGACACCAGCGCAACGGTCGAACCCGGCGTAATCCAGTACCAACCCCGCTGCGTGGCAGGGGCCAAGTAGTAGACGAGTGTGAGGCCGGTGAGTCCCAGGAAAGCCACGATGGGCCACTGGAGTAGGTGCCAAGCCCGGGTCGACAGCGAATCGAGCCCGAACCAGTCACCGATCGTCTCGCCGATCCTCCCACCGAAGACGAGCATGAGCATCGCGGTCAGGATGAACACCGAGAAGCCGAGCGTCAGCCCGAATGCGATGAGCCGCTTGCGCAGCCAGGTCCGGTTGTCGGTGATCCCGTAGGCGTTATTGAGCGCCCTCATGATGGACAGCATGCCGCTCGAGGCGCCGAGGACTGCCGCCAGCACACCGATCGAGAGCAACCCTCCGCTGGCCCCCGTCACGACCTCGGCCAGCGTTCTCTTGAGCAGCGAGGCGGCGTCCTGTGGCAGTACCCGGTCGACGTAGCTCATGAGCTGCGGCATCAGGTCGGGCGTCGGCAACAAGCCGAGCAGTGTGGTGAGGAATAGCAGAGCGGGGATCAGCGCGAAGACGAAATAGTACGAGAGCGCCGCGGCGCGCTCGAGAATCTCGTCTTTCCGGGAGCGCCGAAAAGCACGCCGACCGAGCTCACTCAGGGACAACCCGCCGAGTGCCCAGTACGAAACCGCGGCGGCGCGACCCGGCCGGCGACCCATTCGCCACAACAGAGCCACCTCGCGGCCTATCGTAGCAGGGCCTCGAGTCGGTCGAAACCCGGCACCACCGACCGCGGGCGGCCGGCGGTCCCTTCGGCCGGGCCCGAAGCCGGGCCAGCGGGTCGATGGTAAACTCGGGTGGTTTCTCGAGGGTATCGAAGCAGCGTCGGAAGCGTCTAGGAACCCGGTGGGCCTCCCGGACTTCAAATCCGGTGGACCGTTCTAGACAAACGGTCGATGGGTTCGACTCCCATACGCTTCCGCCACAGGAGCCGCCAAATGGCCAAGGGTGACAGGAAGCCGAAAGCGCGTCGGCGAATCTCCACACGCCAGCGCACGGCCATCGCCGTCACCGCTGTCGTCCTCGTGGCGATCGTCGTTGGCTACTTCGCCTATCGGGCCCAGGCGAACCTCCCCGGGATTCAGATGCCCGACCTGGGGAACCTGCACATCTCGAGCGCGGATTCACCCCACGTGCCATACAACTCCGATCCGCCGACGTCGGGACCGCACCTGCCGTATATCGCGCCATGGGGCGTCCACACGAGGCCTATCGACCGCGAGCTCCAGGTGCACAACCTGGAGGACGGCGGCGTGGTCGTGCAGTACAACTGCGAGTGCCCGGACGTCGTCGCGAAGCTGAAGGCGATCGTGCAACGCTACGACAAGCACGTCATTCTCGCGCCGTACCCGGGCATGAAGCCCAAGATCGCGTTGACGGCGTGGACACGGATCGACACGATGGAGGAGCTCGACGAGGCGCGCGTCCGCCGGTTCATCGATGCGTACATCGGCATCGACCATCACAAATAGCCGGCCGGCCCCGGTCCGAGCCCCGGTGCTCGCGGCCCTGGCGACCGGGACCCTGCTGCTCGGCGCCTGCTCCGGGCTGTATGTGTCGCCGCTCGCGCCGCCCCCGTACCATGCCGACGTGGCGGCGCGCTACGATGCAACCTGGACGGCGCTCGTTCGCGCACTGGCCAAGGAGAACGTGCCCCTGCGCGCGATCGCCCGCGACTCGGGCGTCATCGCCTCTGACGATTTCATCGCGCCCATCGGGGTCTACGCCGACTGCGGCCGCGTCGGCGATGATCGTGTCGAAGGTGAGGCGCTGGTGGCCTTCACCCTCTTCGTGGAGCCGAACGGCACCTGGACCCGGGTTCTGGTCAACTCGAAGATGCGGACCCACATGCAGCGCAAGGGCTCGAGCGGCAAGCTGAACCCGATACCGGTCTACCAGTGCGCCTCGACGGGACGCTTCGAGGCCAACCTGTTTGACGCGGTGCGCGAGCTGGCGAAGGAGTAGCGATGCCGTCCAGGCTGGCCGACCTCATCCGGAAGGCGCGCCGTCTCGCGGCGGAGCGAGACCGCCTGATCGACGACCTCGCCGCCGAGTGGACACACGCGCTCCGCGGGCAGGGACTGTCGTCGACGGATCTCGACGAGTTGTGGGCCGGGCTGGTCGAGGACGCGGTGCGGCGAGGGCGCCCGACGAGCGACGGAAAGCTCACCGCGCAAGCATGGCGCCACGAGGCGCAAGAAGTCATCGCCCGCGTCCGGCAGAAGGTCGAGGCCGCGCTCGGTGAGCGCTGACCACGCCGCCGCGCTTCGCGGCCTGCCCTCGGTCGATCAGCTCGTCCGCCGCCTCGCGGACCGGGCCGAGCTGAGCGGTCTCGCGCGACCGCGCCTCACGGCGCTCGTCCGCGAGGCCCTCGACCAGGAGCGCGCGCGAGTTCTGCGCGAGCACACTGCGCCGGCCGCAGCCGAGACCCTGGCGGCGCGCGTCGTGGAGCGTGCGCGGCTGGACGGTCCCTTCTCGCTGCGTCCGGTCATCAACGCGCAGGGCGTCGTCTTGCACACCAATCTGGGCCGGGCGCTGATGAGTCCGCTGGCCCTCGAGCGTCTCGAGGCCGTCGCCACGTCCTACTCCAATCTCGAGCTCGATCTGGCCCGAAAGGAGCGGGGCTCCCGTTACAGCCACGTGGAGGCGCTTCTGCAGCGGCTGACCGGTGCCGAGGACGCGCTGGTGGTCAATAACAACGCGGCCGCGGTGCTCCTGGCGCTCGAGACGCTCGCCCACGGCCGAGAGGTCATCGTCTCGCGGGGCGAGCTGATCGAGATCGGCGGCGAGTTTCGCATCCCCGACATCATGCTGCGAAGCGGCGCGATGCTTCGCGAGGTCGGCGCGACCAACCGGACGCACCTGCGTGACTACGCAGAGGCAATCACCTCCAACACGGCGCTCCTCCTCAAGGTCCATACCTCGAACTATCGCGTGGTCGGCTTCACCGCCGAGGTGTCATCGCGCGACCTCGTCGAGCTCGGGCGTGAACGCGGGATCCCGGTCATGGAAGACCTCGGCTCGGGGTCGCTGATCGATCTTCGGCCCTGGGGCTTCCCGTACGAGCCGACCGCGCCCGAGACCGTGACCTCCGGTGTCGACCTGGTGTCGTTCTCCGGCGACAAGCTGCTCGGTGGGCCGCAGGCCGGCATCGTGGTCGGCCGGCGCGCCATCGTCTCCCGGCTCAAGAAGAATCCATGGAACCGGGCGCTCCGGATCGACAAGTTCACGATTGCGGCCCTGGAGGCGACCCTGCACGCCTACGAGGCAGGAACGGCGCTCCAGACCATCCCGACTCTCGCGATGCTCACGGAGCCGCTCGCCTCCGTGCGAAGCCGCGCGCGCCGGGTGCTGCGGCAGCTCGCCCCGGACGTGCGAGAACATCTGGGCGCGCGCCTGGCCGACGATCTCGCCCAGGTCGGTGGCGGCGCCCTGCCGACCGTCGAGCTGCCGACGGTGGCGGTTGCTGTTGGGACGAGTTCCGCAGCCGCGATGCGCCTCGACGAGGCGTTGCGTGTTGGCGATCCGCCGGTCGTGGGCCGTATCAGCCACGATCGCCTGTTTCTCGACTGCCGGACGGTGCTGCCCGGGCAGGTGAAGGCGCTCGCCGGGGCCTTGACCATCGCGGCGAGCCGCCTGTGAGCGACGCGACTCCGAAACACGTCGTCGTCGGGACGGCCGGGCATATCGACCACGGCAAGACCTCACTCGTGAAGGCCCTCACCGGCATCGACACGGACCGGCTGCCCGAGGAAAAGGCCCGAGGAATCACGATCGATCTCGGATTTGCATTCCTCGAGGAGCCGGGCGGGCTCACCATCGAGATCGTCGACGTTCCGGGGCACGAGCGGTTCGTGAAGAACATGCTGGCCGGCGTCGGCGGCATCGATCTGGCGATGCTGGTCATCGCGGCCGACGAGGGTGTGATGCCCCAGACGCGCGAGCATCTCGCGATCTGCTCCCTGTTGCACATCAAGGCCGGGCTGATCGCGCTCACCAAGGCCGATCTGGTCGAGCCGGACTGGCTCGAGCTGGTGCGGGAGGATGTGGCAGGCGCTGTCCGCGACACGTTTCTCGCGGGGGCGCCGATTCTCCCGGTCTCCGCCAAGACGGGCCAGGGGCTCGATGATCTCCGCGCCGCGCTGCACGCCCTCGCGCAGGCGGTGCCGCAGCGCGGGACCGACCAGCTTCCGCGGCTTCCGATCGATCGCGTTTTTACCGTCAAGGGCTTCGGCACCGTCGTTACCGGCACCCTCACCGCAGGCGCGCTGGGAGTGGACGACCGCGTCGAGGTTTTTCCGCGAAAGACCGAGGCCAAGATTCGCGGGCTGCAGACCCACGGCCATCCGGTCACCTCGGCTCGTGCGGGCCAACGCACTGCGGTCAACCTGCAGGGCGTCGAGCGGGCCGCGATCGCCCGTGGTGACGTCGTCGGCCAGCCCGGCACGCTCGTGCCGTCGCTGCTCGTCGACGGAACGCTCGAGCTCCTGAAGGACGCGGCGCGCCCTCTCCGCTCGCGGGCGCGAGTGCGGTTCCACGTCGGGACGAGCGAGATCATGGCCCGTGCGCTCCTGCTGGACCGGACCGAGCTCGCCCCGGGCGAGACGAGCTTCGCGCGGCTTCGTCTCGAGGGGCCGTTGGTCGCGCGGCCTGGCGACCGATTCGTCGTTCGCTCCTACTCCCCGGTCGTGACGATCGGCGGCGGTACGCTGCTCGACGTCGATCCGCCGCGTTTCAAGCGCAAGGGGCCGGCCCTGGTGGCCCATCTCACGCTGCTGCAGACGGGCAATCCTGAGGCGGTGCTGGAGGAGCACGTCCGTCACGTCGGCGCCGCGGGCGTCCGGCTCTCGACCCTCGCCGGGCGCGTGCCCTTCGGGCCCGCGCAGCTCCGCGGTCTTCTCGATGCGCTGCAGGGGGCGGGCCGGGTGATCGCCGTGGACCGCGACTGGTTCATCCATCCCGAGAGCTTCGCGAGGCTTCGCACACTCGTGGTGGAGGCGCTGACGGCGTTCCACCACGCGAGCCCGCTCAAGCCCGGCATGTCGCGCGAGGAGCTCCGGAGCCGGGCCGGCGGCGCCGATGAGCGGGTCTTCGCGTTTCTCCTCTCGGCGCTGGGCGCTGATGGGACCGTCAAGACCGAGCGCGACAAAGTCCGTCTGATCTCGCACGAGGTGCGTCTCACCCCGGATCAGCAGCGCATCATCGACCGCCTGGAGGACGATTTCCTCCGCGCAGAAGCGGCGCCGCCGAGCGCCCAGGAGGCACTGGGGCGAGCCGGGCTCAGCGGCGACGAGGAGCACGAGCTGTTCCAGGTGCTCGTGCAGGCTGGCAAGCTGGTGCGGGTGAAGGAGTCGCTCTTCTTTCACGCCCGCGCCCTCGACACGATCCAGACGAAGCTCGTCGCGCTCTTGCGCGAGCGCAAGGAGATCGGGCCGGCCGACATCAAGGATCTGCTGGGCATTTCCCGGAAGTACGCGATTCCGCTCCTGGAGTTCTTCGATCAGCGGCGCGTCACCGCGCGCGTCGGCGAAAGGCGCATCTTGCGTGCCGGGTAGGTCGGGAGTAAGGTTGGGGTCGTTCTTGGAAAGGAGTTGCACATGTTTGGGCTTGGATATCAGGAACTTCTGATCATTCTGGTGATCGTCCTGATTTTGTTCGGGGCGAACCGGCTGCCGGAGCTCGCCCGCTCGCTCGGCTCGAGCGTCAAGGAGTTCAAGAAAGGCGTCAACGAGGTCAAGGCCGAGGACACCGCTGCCGCCGCGAAGAAGTCAGAGGAGAACAAGACGTAAGCTCGCGCCTCGATTTCCTCGTCGCGACCGCTCTCTCACTCCTCACGATCGCGTCCCGGCTCCCGTACCGGGCCCGGCTGCTCTACAACTGGGACGCGGTACAGTTCGCGCTGGCCCTTCGCGAGTACGACGTCATCAAGCACCAGCCGCACCCGCCGGGCTATATCCTCTACGTTGTCGTCGGCCGGATCGTCAACGCCTGGCTCGCTGACCCGACCGCCACCTATGTGACGCTCGCCGTCCTCTTCAGTGGGCTGACGACCTTCGTGGTCTACTATCTGGCCCGCGCCGTCTACGACCGGGCCACCGCGCTCGCCGCCGCCACGCTCCTGGCCGTGAGCCCGCTCTTCTGGTTCTACGGCTCCGTCGGACTGACCTACACCGGCGAAGCGCTCTTCGCGTCCACCGTGGCGTTCTTCGCCTATCGTGCTCTCAACGGAAGCCGGAGCGACGCGTACCTGGCGGCGTGGTATCTCGGGATCGCGGGCGGGATGCGCCAGTCGCTCCTCGTCCTGCTCTTCCCCCTGTGGTGCGGCTCTGTGATCGTTGGCGTCCGCAAGGTTCTTGTCCTGGTCGTCGGGCTCGCCATCCTGGGCGTGTCGGTACTGACCTGGTTCGTGCCGATGATCTGGCTCACCGGTGGCCTCGAGCAGTACCTGGCTGCCTCGGTCGAGCTGGCGGAGTCGGTCGTCAAGCCAACCTCGATCGTGGGCGGGCCACTGGAGACCACGCTGCGCATGTCGCGCTATTTCCTGGAGTCCGTGCTCGTGGCGCTCGGTCCGCTGGCGGCGGCGGGCTGTCTATCGGTCTGGTACGTGCGCCGCTACGGCTGGACGGCTCGCGAGTGGTTCCTGCTCGGGTGGACGATCCCATCGGTGGCGGTCTGCACGCTGGTTCACTTCGGCCAGGCTGGCTACGTCCTGACGTTCCTGCCCGCGCTGGTCATCTTCCTCTCGCGAGTGCTCGTCACGGCGCTGGGCCACGCCGGCGAGTCGCTGCCGCATCCACGCGCTCGTGCCGCGCTCACGGCGGCCGTGGTCGTGCTCGTGGTGCTCGTGAACGGCTCGTTCTTCGTGTCGGCGCGGCCAGAGCCGCGGGACTTCGACACACCGCGACCCACCTGGGTCCGGCAGGCTCACGATGAGGCGTTCGACTGGATCTTCAGCCGGACCGCCGCGGCGTTGCGCGAACACGAGGACGTGACGCGCGGGTTCGTCGATTCGATCCGCGGGCTGTATGCGGGCGCGGAGACCGTCGTGATCACGGAGCAGGGTAATCCTCGCTCGTATCCCTGGTACCGACACGCGATGTTCTACCTGCCGGAATACGCCGTCTACGAGCTGCAGGTCGGTGGACTGGCGCCGGGGTTTCGAGCGTCGCGCCTCTCCACGACCATGATGACGACCCCCGAGACGGTGATCCATCTGCCGGCGGGGGTGGAGCGGCTCGTGTGGTTCGTCGACCACTGGAGCCCGACGACCGTGCGCCCGCCGGGCCTCGTCGAGATGGAGATTCCCTACGGCCGCTATCTATACGTGCTGGCGCTGGACAAGCGGCCCGTCGTCTACGCCGACTACACCTTCGTCCGCGCGGAGCCTCCTCGCCGTGCCGTCAACGCCGCGCGTGCCCGATCGCGGTGAGTGCCCCGCGGGCCAAGCCTTCCGGTGGCGCGATGATGCGCTCGTAGTCGCGGCGGCGCTACTCCCGCTCGCGCTCTTCGTCGCCCGCGAGCGGCTGATTGCCGGAACGCCCGGCCTCCCGCTCGACGACTCGTGGATCCATCTGCAGTTCGCGCGAAACCTCGCGGAGGGCGCGGGCTTTTCATTCAATCCGGGCCACCCGGTCGCGGGCTCGACGGCGCCACTGTGGACCCTGCTGCTCGGCGCCAGCGCCGTCGTATTCTCCGCCTCGCTGTGGACGGCGAAGGCGCTCGGGATCGTCATCACCGTGGGCGCCGGCCTCCTGACCCGACGGGCCGTGCTCGCCTGGGGGGCCCCCGCCGATGCGGCGCTCTTCGCGGCGGCGGCGCTCATGTGGATGGGGCCGGTCGTCTGGGGCTCGCTCTCGGGCATGGAGGTCTCGCTTGCCGCCTTGCTGGTGGCCGCGGCGCTCCTCGCGCACGGGCGCGATCGCGTACTTGCCACGGCCGTGTGCGCGGCGCTGGCGGTCCTAGCGAGGCCAGAATCGCTCCTGCTGGTTCCACTTTTCGCCGTGGCGCGTCCGGTGACGATTCGCCGGATCGCGACTTTCACGGTGGCGACCGCCGCCATCGTTGCGCCGGCGGTACTGTTCAGCCTCTCGACCGTGGGCACGCTGTATCCCGCCACGGCCGCGGCGAAGATCGAAGGCGGGCTGGTCGGCTGGCTCGGCGGCGTCAGGGAGCCGGCGTCGCTCACCTTCATCGCGCGGCCAGGCATGTTCTTCGCGGAGTGGATTCGCTGGCTGACGGCCACCCATTGGCTCCTTGCGCTGGCGCTTGCGGCGGGGCTCATCCGGGTCTGGCGAGTGGCGGGGCGCGCGCTCGGCGTGATCGCGCTCGGCCTCCTCGCCCACCCGCTCGGCATGGCGCTCCTCGCGCCCTACCGCGGCCCGGCATTCCAGGAGGGACGCTATTCGATCCAGCTCCTTCCGCTCGCCGTGCTCACGGTGGCGGTTGCGTTTGGCGGTCGGCGCGACGCGCAGCCGATCGCCGGCCGCCGGGCGCGCTTGGTCGTGGTGCTGGCCTGGCTCGGGATCGCTGCGGCGACGCTCGTGCCGGCCGCCGCGCGCTACGGGTGGGCAGTACAGAACATCAACGCCATGCAGGTGCACGTCGGGCGGTGGGTCGATGAGAACGTGCCGAAGACGGCGCGCGTCGCGGTGAACGACATCGGCGCGATCGCCTTCTTCTCACGGCGCGAGGTCATCGACCTGATGGGACTCGTGACCCCCGAGATCATTCCCTATCGGCGTCAGGGGGAGAGCGGAGTGATCCAGTACCTGAAGGAGGCGTGTCCCCAGTACGTGATCATCTTCCCGGCGTGGTTCCCGCGGCTCGTCGCGAGTGCGGACACGCTCGAGCCAGTCCATCGCGTACGCCTCGAGCGCAACGAAGTCGCGGGCGCGGCGGAAATGGTCGTGTATCGGCTGACGCGCTGTGCGGTATGATCGCTTCATGCTCCGCAGCGCGCTGCGCCTCGTGGTCTTCGGTCTCGTCGCCGCGCTCCCGGGTCGCGTCGACGCCGAGATCTACCGATGGGTCGACGACAACGGCGTGCCTCACTTCGCCGGCGGGATCGACAGCGTTCCCGACCGCTATCGCTCGCGCGCGACGCCGGTGGGGCTGAAGAATGAACCCGCGAGCGCGACCGGGTCCGGCGACGTGAAGGCCGGCGTGTCGGGCGGCACCGCCATCAACTTCACACCCGGTCAGCGGATCCTCGTGGACGTCAAGATCAACGGCAGCGGAGGCGCCCGGCTGATGCTCGACACCGGGGCCGACCGGACGCTCATCAGTCCCCGCGCGCTCCAGGCGGCTGGGGTCCGGATCGCGGGGCCAACGGCGACGGGCCAGATCGTGGGCGCGACGGGCAGCGAACGGATCCAGTTCGTCGCGGTCGACAGCTTGGAGGTCGGCGACGCCCGCGTCGGCCGCATGCTGGTCGGCTCCTACGGCTTGCCGACCACGGACGTGGGCGATGGACTCCTCGGTCGCGATTTTCTCGACCAGTTCAACGTCAACATCGACTCCGGCAAGGGTGTGCTCACGCTCTCCCCGAAGTAGCCCGCCGCGCACGCTGTGATACGATGACGCTCCGGGTCATGGACTACAAGGCCACGCTAAATTTGCCGAAAACCGCCTTCCCGATGAAGGCGAACCTGCCGAAGACCGAGCCCGAGATGCTCGGCTGGTGGGAGTCGTTCGGAATCTACAAGCGCCTGCGCCAGGCCGCGGGGAGCCGCCCGCTGTGGATTCTCCACGACGGTCCGCCGTACGCTAACGGCAACATTCACCTGGGGACCATGCTGAACAAGGTTCTCAAGGACATCGTCGTCAAGTCCCGCTCCATGGCCGGCTTCAACGCGGTGTACGTGCCGGGCTGGGATTGCCACGGGCTTCCGATCGAGCATCAGGTCGACAAGGAGCTTGGGCTCGACAAGCCCGGCATCGACGTACGTAACGCCATGGACCCGGTCGAGAAGCGCCTGAAGTGCCGAGAGTATGCGCTCCGGTTCATCGACATCCAGCGCAACAGCTTCAAGCGCCTCGGTGTGTTCGGTGACTGGGACAATCCCTACGTCACGATGGACCCGGCGTACGAGGCGGTGATCGCGCGCGAGTTCGGCCGCTTCGTCGGGCGCGGCCTGGTCTACAAGGGCCTCAAGCCGGTGCACTGGTGCATGCACTGCCGGACGGCCCTGGCGCAGGCCGAGGTCGAGTACGAGGATCAGCGGACGCCGTCGATCTGGGTGAAGTTTCCGATGACGTCCCTACCCGCCGAGCTGTCCTCGGCGGTCGGTGGTCGGCCGGTCTTCGCGGTGATCTGGACGACGACGCCGTGGACCTTGCCCGCCAATCTCGCGATCGCCGTCCACCCGGCCCAGAGTTACGTCGCGGTCGAGATCGGGGGCGAGGTCTACATCGTCGCGCAGACGCTGCTCGCCGATTTCCTCGGGCTCTTCAAGGACCCCGCGCACCGTGTCCTGGCCTCGGTGGACGGTGAGCGTCTCGCCGGTCACGGATTCCGTCACCCGTGGATTGCGCGCGAAGGAAAGATCGCCGCCGCCGACTTCGTCGGGGTCGACCAGGGCACCGGCCTCGTGCACATCGCCCCCGGTCACGGCGAAGAGGACTACGATCTCGGCAAGTCGCTCGGCCTCAAGATCTACAACCCGGTCGACGACGCCGGGCGCTTCATGGCCGACGTCGAGCACTTCGCCGGGATGACCGTGTGGGACGCGAATCCGAAGATCATCGAGCACCTCAAACGGGTGGGCATGCTGATCGCCGAGCGCTCACTCCACCACACGTACCCCCACTGCTGGCGCTGCAAGAACCCGACGCTCTTCCGCGCGACCGAGCAGTGGTTCATCGATCTCAACAAGCGCGGCTTTCGCGCCCGGGCGCTCGAGGCGATCAAGCGGGACGTCCAGTGGATCCCGCCGTGGGGCGAGGACCGCATCTACAACATGGTGGCGCACCGCCTGGAGTGGGTCATCTCGCGCCAGCGCGTCTGGGGCGTGCCGATCGTCGCTTTCTACTGCACGGCGTGCGAGACGCTCGTGCTCGAGGAGCGCGTGGTCGAGCACGTCGCCTCGATCTTCCGTCAGGGGCGGGGCGGTGACGAGTGGTACGCGCGCTCGGCCCGTGAGCTCCTGCCGCCCGGAACCCGCTGCGCCGCGTGCGGGGGCGAGAGCTTCCGCAAGGAGAGCGATATCCTCGACGTGTGGTTCGATTCGGGTTGCAGCCACGCGGCGGTGCTGGAGGCGCGTCCAGAGCTCCGGTGGCCGGCCGAGCTGTACCTGGAGGGCTCCGACCAGCACCGTGGCTGGTTCCAGTCCTCGCTGCTCGAAGCGGTCGGGACCCGCGACGCCCCGCCCTACAAGACCGTCGTCACCCACGGATTCTTCGTCGACGGCGAGGGGCGAAAGATGTCGAAGTCCCTCGGCAACGTCATCACGCTCGACGAGCTGCTCCCGAAGTTCGGCGCCGAGGTGCTGCGGCTATGGGTGGCGGCCGAGGATTACACCCAGGACATCCGCGTCTCCATGGAGATCCTGGATCGGCTCGCCGACGCCTACCGACGCATGCGCAATACGTTCCGGTTCCTGCTCGGCAATCTCGGCGACTTCGATCCCGCGCGCGATCGCCAGTCGTACGCGCGGCTCGACGAGGTCGATCGCTGGATCCTCGACCGCCTGGCGCGCCTGATCGGTCGCGTCCGGCGCGCCTACGATGAGTATGAGTTCCACACGGTCTTCCACGCGGTCCACAACTTCTGTGCCGTGGACCTCTCGGCGCTCTACCTCGACATCATCAAGGACCGCCTCTACACCTCGCGGGCCGACGATCCTCGCCGGCGCGCCGCGCAGACGACGTGCTACGACGTCTTCACCACGTTGGCGCGCCTCATGGCGCCGATCCTTACGTTCACGTGCGAGGAGGCGTGGCGGTACCTGCCTGGCGCCCGCGCCGAGAGCGTGCACCTCGAGCGATTTCCGGAGGCGACGCGCGAGTGGCTGGACGAGACGCTCAAGCGCGAATGGGACCGGCTCCTCGAGGTGCGCCGCGAGGTCGCGAAGGCGCTCGAGACGGCGCGCAACGGCAAGCTGATCGGAAGCGGGCTCGAGGCGGCGGTGCGGATCATGAACGCCCCGGAGGACCTGCCCGAGCTCCTGCGCGCCAAGCGCGAGCTCCTGCCCACGCTCTTCATCGTGTCGCGGGTCGCACTCGAGCGCTCCGGGGCCCCCCCCAGCGTCACCTACGAGGGCCAGGACATTCCCGGGCTCGTCATCGGCGTCGACCGGGCGCGCGGCGAGAAGTGTGAGCGGTGCTGGATGCGCAGCGAGCACGTGGGAGAGAGCTCCTCGCATCCCACCCTCTGCGAGCGCTGTGTCCCGGTCGTCACCGGGCGCGGGAGCGGGGGCTAGCGACCGCGCCCGCGCGCGCCGCGCGGGCGACCATTCAATGGGTGGCCGGATAGTTGGCGCCGAGCGTCCCCGCGTTGTGCGCGTCGTTGCCATTGCCGGCGTCGTCGTCGTCGTCGATCAGATCGTCAAGCTCATCGCGCTGGACCGGCTGGCGCCGGGGATCCCGGTCGACGTCGTCCCGGGGCTCATCGCGCTCACACTCGTCAGGAACCCGGGGCTCGCCTTCGGCCTCCTCGCCGGTATCCCCGCCGGCTGGCGCTGGGTGGTGGGGCTGCTCTCGCTGCTGGCCCTAATCGTCCTCCTCCGCGTGGCGCTCCGGGTCCTGCCACGGGGCGGCTGGCGCGAGCAGACCGCGATCGGGCTGATCTTCGGTGGAGCCGTCGGTAACCTCATCGACCGGACGCGCTACGGCTCGGTCGTGGACTTCGTCGATGTCTACTTCCGGGGCTGGCACTGGCCCGCCTTCAACGTCGCCGACTCGGCGATCACGGTCGGCGTGGCGCTGCTGGCGCTCGGGCTCGTCACCGACAAGTCGCCCGGATCGGTCTGATCCGTGACGGTCCTCACGGTCGAGCCCGCGTCGGCCGGAGCCAGGCTCGATCGCTGGCTCACCGAGCGGCTCACCGCTCTCTCACGGGCGCGCCTGCAGACGCTCATCCACGGCGGTCTCGTCCGCGTCGACGGCGCCGTGCTCAAGGCGGCCCACCGCCTCCGCGGTGGCGAGACCGTCGAGATCGAGATCCCGCCGCCAGCCACGGAGGAGCTGGTCCCTGAGCCGACCGCGCTCGCCGTAATCTACGAGGACGAGCACATCCTGGTCGTCGACAAGCCAGCCGGCATGGTCGTGCATCCCGGCGCCGGTCGGGCGCACGGCACGCTCGCCGCGGCGGTCCTTGCCCATACGCCGACCATCGCCGGGGTCGGCGGACCGCGCCGTCCCGGAATCGTGCATCGCCTCGACAAGGACACGTCGGGTCTACTCGTGGTCGCCAAGACGCAGGCGGCCTACGACGAGCTCGTGGCCCAGCTGGCCGCGCGGACGGTGACGCGCCGTTATCTCGCGGTCGTCCACGGGCGCGTTCGCGCGGCCGAAGGCGTCGTGAACGCGCCGATCGGGCGTCACCCGCGGGACAGGGTGAAGATGGCGGTCCAACCAGCCGGCCGGGGGAAGCGGGCGGTCACCCGCTATCGCGTGCTCGAGCGATTCGCCCACTTCACCCTCCTCGAGCTGCATCTGGAAACCGGGCGCACCCACCAGATCCGCGTCCACCTCGCCTCGATCGGCCATCCCGTCGTGGGCGACCAAGTGTATGGCAAGCCGCGCCTGCGGCCGCCGGTTGTGTTCGACGGCTACGCCCTGCACGCGGCGGGCCTGAAGTTCGTCCACCCCATTTTCCGGAAAGCGGTCGAGTGCGCCGCGCCCGTTCCGGCGCGGATCGAGCGTCTTCTGGCACATCTTCGTAACTGTCCTTGAGATGGAAATATTGAGCGAGGATGTAGAATGAGAGTTATCCAATGGACCGACTGACTGCCGTCATTCTCGCCGCTGGAGAAGGTAAGCGGATGCGCTCGCGGCAGCCCAAGGTCCTCCATCCCCTCTGCGGTCGCCCGCTCATCTCCTATCCGCTTCGCGCGGCGCGCAGCCTCGCCGATCGCATCGTGCTGGTCGTCGGACCGAACGCGGACGACGTCGTGGCGGCGGCGGGATCCGACGTGCGCACGGTGGTGCAGGCCGAGCGGCTCGGCAGCGGTCATGCCGTCCTGCAGGCGCGCCGCGAGTGCGACGACGGTACCATCCTGGTTCTGCCCGGCGACATGCCGCTCCTGTCCGTCGAGACGATTGAGCGGCTCGTCACCCACCATCAGAAGAGCCGCGCGGCGGCGACCGTGCTGACCGCGGTCGTGGCCGAGCCGCAGGGCTACGGGCGCGTGCTCCGCCAGGGTGGGCGCGTGAAGCGCATCGTCGAAGACCGCGATGCGAGTGACGCCGAGAAGAAGATCGCCGAGATCAACACGTCGGTATACTGCTTCGCCGCCGGTCGCCTGTGGTCGGCGCTCGGCAAGGTCCGCTCCGACAACGATCAGGGCGAGTACTACCTGACAGACGTGATCGGCGTGCTGTCGCGTGCCGGCGCCCGCGTGGACGCGATCGTGATGTCCGACGCCAGCGAGGCCGTCGGCGTCAACGACCGCAAGCAGCTCGCGGCGGTCACCGCGATCCAGCGGCGTCGCATCCTCGACCGGCTCATGGAGGGCGGCGTCACCATCCTCGATCCGGCCAGCACCTACATCGAGGACACGGTAACGATCGGAGCGGACACGACGATCTACCCGAACGTGGTCATCGAGGGGCAGTCGGCGATCGGGAGCGAGTGCGTCGTGGGCGCCGGCTGCCACGTGAGCGCCTGCACGATCGGCGATCGCGTGACGCTCCTGCCATACTGCGTCCTGCGCGAGTCGGTCATCGAGGACGCCGCCATCCTCGGCCCGTTCTGCCACCTGCGGCCCCTGGCCCACGTGGGGCGAAAGGCCAAGATCGGTAACTTCGTCGAGCTGAAGAAGTCGAAGATCGGGCGCGGTTCCAAGGTGCCGCACCTCTCCTACGTCGGCGACGCGACGGTGGGTGACGGCGTGAACGTCGGGGCCGGGACGATCACCTGTAACTACGATGGCGTCCACAAGCACGAGACGAAGATCGCCGACCACGCCTTCATCGGGACCAACACGAGCCTGGTAGCGCCGGTCACCGTCGGCGAGGGCGCCTACATCGGCGCGGGCTCGACGATCACGAAGGATGTCCCGCCCGGTGCCCTGGCGGTGGGGCGCGCGCCCCAGATCGTCAAGGAGGGATGGGCGGCGCGCAAGACCAGGAAGCACGAGGAGTCACGAGGCTAGCGCCATGTGCGGGATCGTCGGCTACGTCGGTGACAAGAGCGCGGTCGGCATCATCGTCGAGGGACTGAAGCGGCTCGAGTATCGTGGCTACGACTCTGCGGGCGTCGCGGTGCTCAACCAGGGCGCGCTTCACGTCCGGCGCGCCGCCGGGCGCATCAAGATGCTCGAGGGTGTGCTGACCGAGAAGCCGCTGGCCGGCGCGCTCGGCATCGGCCACACGCGCTGGGCTACCCATGGCCGTCCCTCGGAGGAGAACGCCCACCCCCACACCGACTGCGACGGCACGCTGGTGGTCGTCCACAACGGGATCATCGAGAACTACCTCGAGATCAAAGACCGTCTCCTCGCCGAAGGGCACCGGTTCAAGTCGCAGACCGACACCGAGGTGGTCGCCCACCTCATCGAGCATCACCTCCGGGCCACCGGCCGGCTCGATCGGGCGGTGAAGGCGGCCCTGAAGGAAGTGACGGGCTCGTACGCGATCGGCGTCGTCTCGACGGCGGCGCCCGACCGGCTCATCGCCGCCAAGCAGGGTGCCGGCAGCGTCGTGGTCGGGCTCGGGCAGGGGGAGATGTTCGTGGCGTCCGACATCCCCGCGATCCTCGCTCACACGCGCGACGTGGTCGTGCTCGAGGACGACGAGGTGGCAGTGGTCACCGCCGACTCGGTCGAACTGTCGACCCTCGACGGCGAGCCGGTCCGGCGCGCTGCGGTCCGTATCCTGTGGGACCCGATCATGGCCGAGAAGGGCGGCTACCGGCACTTCATGCTCAAGGAGATGCACGAGCAGCCGCGGGCCATCACCGACACGTTCCGCGGCCGGATTGCGCCGGAGACCGGCAATGTGGTCCTGCCCGACGTGAATCTCGCTCCCGACACCGTACGCGCCATCGAGCGAGTGGTCCTGGTGGCCTGCGGCACCGCGTTTCACGCCGCGATGCTGGGCCGCTCGATGATGGAGCGCCTCGCCGGCATCCCGGCCGAGGTGGATCTCGGCAGCGAGTTCCGCTACCGCGACGCAATGGTCGGCCCCGAGACGCTCGTGATCGCGTTATCGCAATCCGGCGAGACCGCCGACACCCTCGGCGCCGTCAAGGCGGCTCGGCTCAAGGGCTGTCCGATCCTCGCCATCACGAACGTCGTGGGATCGGCGCTGGCGCGCGAGGCGACGGGTGTCCTCTACATGCACGCGGGACCAGAGATCGGCGTCGCCTCGACGAAGGCGTTCTCGACGATGATCGTCGCCACCTATCTCCTCGGCCTCTGGCTCGGTCGTCAGCGGGGCACTATGACCGCCGAGGACGTGAAGAAGCGCATCCACGACCTCGTGGAGATTCCGCGCCTGGTCGAGAAAACGCTCGAGCTCGACAGCCAGATCGCCGCCGTCGCCCGCGAGCTCGCGGGCGCGCGCGACTTCCTCTATCTCGGGCGCGGGCTCCAGTTCCCGATCGCGCTCGAGGGCGCGCTCAAGCTGAAGGAGATCTCCTACATCCATGCCGAGGGCTATGCGGGCGGCGAGATGAAGCACGGACCGATCGCGCTGATCGCCGACCGGCTTCCGGTCGTGGCGCTCGCACCACGCGACAACTCGTACGAGCGCATGCTCGGCAACATCGAGGAAGTCCTCGCGCGCGACGGGCAGATCGTCGCCGTCGTGCACGCCGGCGACCGGTCGATCGCCTCGAAGGCGCACCACGTGATCGAGGTGCCGCCGTGCGCCGACCTCCTGGCGCCGCTGATCACGGTGATCCCGCTGCAGCTGCTCGCGTACCACGTGGCGGTGCGGCTCGGCTGCGACGTGGACCAGCCCCGGAATCTCGCGAAGAGCGTCACGGTCGAGTAGCGCCGCGTCGCGCTGCGGTACAATCGGGCGGTGCTTTCGGCGCTCGACCGCCTCCTCGACGACCTGAATCCGCCGCAGCGGGAAGCCGTCACGGCCGCCGACGGGCCGCTCCTTGTTCTCGCCGGCGCCGGGAGCGGCAAGACGCGCGTCATCGCGCACCGGATCGCCTGGCTCACCGGCGTGCAGGGTATCTCGCCGCGAAATCTCCTGGCCGTCACGTTCACCAACAAGGCCGCCGGCGAGATGGCCCGCCGGGTCGAGGCGCTCCTGCTGCCGGTGGGGATCAAGGCGCCGATGATCGCGACGTTCCACTCGGCGTGCGTCCGCATCCTACGTCAGCACGGGCGTCACATCGGGCTGCCGCCGCACTTCGTCATCTACGACGAGGACGACCGCGAGAGCCTCGTCAAGGAGTGCATGAAGGAGCTCGAGCTGGCCGACCGCACCACGACGCCGGGCGCGGTCACTCAGCGCATCAGCTACTGGAAGAACCACATGGTCGGCGTCGAGGAGGCGAAGCAGCGCTCGCGCGGTCCGTGGGAGGAAAAGCTCGCGCTGGTCTTCGCTCGCTACGAGGAGCGGCTGCGCGCCGTTGGCGCGGTGGACTTCGACGATCTGCTGCTGAAGACCGTGAAGCTCTACGAGGACGTGCACGAGGCGCTCGCCTGGTACCGCGGCCTCTGGCGCTACGTGCTCGTGGACGAATACCAGGACACCAACCGGGCGCAGTACCGGATCATCCGCCAGTTGACGGGCGAGCACCGGAACATCTGCGTCGTGGGAGATCCTGACCAGAGTGTTTACAAATGGCGCGGCGCCGACATCCGGAACATCCTCGATTTCGAGCAGGACTATCCGGGCACCCGCGTCGTGAAGCTCGAGCAGAACTATCGCTCGACCCGTCGCATCCTCGCGCTTGCCGCCTCGGTGATCGATCACAATCAGCGACGCAAGGAAAAGACCCTTTGGACCGAGAACGCCGAGGGCGACAAGCCCAAGCTCTACCGGGCCTGGGACGAGCACGAGGAGGCGAACTTCGTCGCCCAGACCATCCTGAGCCTCCGGGGCGACGGCGTGGCGTGGGACGGCATCGCCGTCTTCTACCGGACCAACGCCCAGTCCCGCGTGCTCGAGGACGCGCTGCGGCGCGCGCGCGTACCGTACGGGATCGTCGGGGGCGTGCGCTTCTACGAGCGCAAGGAGATCAAGGACGCGCTCGCGTACATGCGACTGGCCGTCAATCCGTCCGACGACATCGCCTTCCGGCGCGCCATCCAGACGCCGGTCCGGGGCATCGGGCCGGCCACGCTCGGGCGTCTGGATGAGGCGCGCGCGGGCCGGGCCTTGCTGGCCGTCGCGGGCGATGCGCCGGCCGCGCTCTCCGGAAAACCGCGGCGCTCGCTCGAGGAATTCGCGGCGCTGATCCGCGGGCTGGCCGAGCGCCGTGCGGAGATGACGCCGCCGGCCTTCATCGACCAGATGCTCGACGTCTCCGGCTATCGGGCGGCGCTGCGCGAGGAACGCTCGCCCGAGGCGGAGACGCGGCTGGAGAACCTCGAGGAGCTGATCCACGCGGCGGAAGACTACATGCGCGTCGATCCGAGCCCGACGCTCGAAGGATTCCTGGACGGGGTGGCGTTGGTGGCCGACATCGACGAGCTCCGCGACGAGGGCTCGCGCGTCACGCTGATGACCCTTCACTCGGCCAAGGGCCTCGAGTTCCCGGCGGTTTTCCTCACCGGTCTGGAAGAAGGGGTCTTCCCGCATGCGCGCTCGATGAACGACGAAGAGGAGATCGAGGAGGAGCGCCGCCTCTGCTACGTCGGGCTCACGCGGGCCCGCGAGCGGCTCTACCTCTCGTACGCGCTGCACCGGCGGATTCACGGCTACGGCGTCGGCGAGCCATCGCGCTTCCTGCGCGAGATGGGCGAGGATCAGTTGACCTCGCTGAACGTCCGTCGCGAGCCGCCGGCCGGCTGGGCCACCGATGCCGCCGCCTACGCGGCCGCCGCCGACACCGTCACCGAGGACCTGCCGTTCCGCGTGGGCGCGCGGGTGCGCCATGCGCGCTTTGGCGAAGGGCTCGTCGTGGGCATCGAACGCGACGGCGGCGACTACGTCGTGACGGTCGGCTTCGCCAGCGTGGGGCGCAAGCGCCTCTCGGTGCAGTACGCTCATCTGGAGGAGCTGTGAGCCGATGATCGATCGCAAGGACGTCGAGCACGTGGCGCGCCTGACGCGGCTACACCTGACCGAGGCGGAGCTCGAGCGCATGCGCGAGCAGCTGAACTCGATCCTGGCCCACCTCGACACGCTGCGCCTGGTCGACACGACCGGCGTTGAGCCCACCTCGCACGCCGTCGACGTGGTCAACGTCATGCGCGAGGACGTCGAGGAGCCGTGCTTCTCCCAGGACGCGATGCTCGCCAACGCGCCGGACCGCAGCGGCGAGCTCGTCCGCGTGCCGCGGATCATCGAGGAATGATGCACCGGCCCATCCACGAGCTGACCGACGCCTACCGGCGAGGAGCCCTGACGCCGACGGCCGTGGCGGAATCCTATCTCGCGCGCATCGCCGCGGTCGACAAGCGGGTGGGGGCGTATCTGACGGTCGTCCGGGAGGACGCGCTGGCCGCCGCGCGCGAATCCGAGGGTCGCTGGCGCGCGGGCACGCCGCTCGGCCCGCTGGACGGGGCGCCCCTGGCGCTCAAGGACGTCCTGTGCACGCGCGGCGTGCGGACGACGTGCGGATCGAAAATACTGGAAAAATTCGTGCCGCCGTACGACGCCACGGTCGTCGAGCGGCTGCGAGCGGCGGGCGTCGTCGTCCTGGGCAAGACCAATCTCGACGAGTTCGCGATGGGCTCGTCCACCGAGCACTCGGCGTTCTATCCGACGCGGAACCCGTGGGATCTCAGTCGCGTCCCCGGAGGGTCGTCCGGAGGATCCGCGGCGGCGGTCGCGGGCGGGCTCGCGGCCGGCGCCTTCGGCACCGACACGGGCGGCTCGATCCGCCAGCCAGCCGCCTTCTGCGGCGTGGTGGGCATGAAGCCCACCTACGGCCGCGTATCGCGCTACGGTCTGATCGCGCTGGCGTCCTCGCTGGACCAGATCGGCCCGTTCGCCCAGGACGTCGAGGACACAGCCCTCCTGCTCGGCGCCATTGCCGGCCACGACCGGCGAGACTCGACATCCATCGCGGCCCCGGTGCCCGACTATATGGCGGAGCTGCCCAAGGGCGTCGAGGGCCTCACGCTCGGGCTGCCGGACGAGTACTTCATCGACGGGATGGACCCTGAGATCGAGCGGGCGGTCCGCGAGGCGATCGAGGTGCTGCGCGGGCTCGGCGCCCGGATCGAGCGCGTATCCTTGCCCACGACCCGGCACGCGCTGGCCGCCTACTACATCATCCTGCCCGCCGAGGCGTCGTCGAACCTGGCGCGCTACGACGGCGTGAAGTACGGCTTGCGCGTCGCCGGCCGCGACCTCGTCGACATGGAGAGCCGGACCCGCGCCGCGGGCTTCGGCGCCGAGGTGAAGCGGCGCATCATGCTCGGTACCTACGCGCTCTCGGCGGGGTACTACGATGCCTACTACGGCAAGGCCCAGAGCGTTCGGACGCTCGTGCGCCGCGAGTTCGCCGCCGCCTTCGCGCGCGTCGACCTCATCGTGGCCCCCACCACGCCAAACGTGGCGTTCAAGCACGGCGAGAAGGAAGACCCGCTGTCGATGTACCTCAACGACGTCTTCACGATTCCGGGCAACCTGTCCGGCATTCCGGGCGTCTCCGTGCCCTGCGGCTTCAGCGGCGCCGGGCTGCCGATCGGGCTGCAGATCCTCGGCCGCCCGCTGGACGAAGCGCGCGTGCTGCGGGCGGCCTACGCCTACGAGCAGGCAACTACGTGGCGATCGCGGCAGCCGGAGATGGTATGACGGCGCCGGATCGCTACGAGGTGGTGATCGGGCTCGAGGTTCACGCGCAGCTCCTGACGAGGTCGAAGATGTTCTGCGGCTGCACGACGAAGTTCGGCGCGCCGCCCAACTCGCAGACCTGCCCGGTGTGTCAGGGCATGCCCGGCGTGCTGCCGGTGATCAACCGGCGGGCGGTCGAGTTCGGCATCCGGACCGCGCTCGCATTCGAGTGTCGCGTGAACCCGGCATGCCGGTTCGCTCGCAAGCACTACTACTACCCGGACATGCCGAAAAACTACCAGATCAGCCAGTACGAGGAGCCACTCGCCGAGGACGGCTTCCTCGAGATCGATGTCGACGGCGGTGCGCGCAAGATCGGAATCCAGCGGCTCCACCTCGAGGAGGATGTCGGCAAGCTCCTCCACGAAGGGACGCTCGAGACGGCCCAGGCGAGCCTGGTGGATTTCAACCGCTCGGGCGTGCCGCTCATGGAGACCGTGTCGCGCCCGGAGCTCCGCTCTCCCGAGGAGGCGGCCGCATACCTCAAAGCCTTCCGCGCCGTGCTGATCTTCCTCGAGGTGTGCGACGGCAACATGGAGGAAGGATCGCTCCGATGCGACGCGAACATCTCGCTGCGGCCCCGGGGGCAGACCGCGCTCGGCACCAAGGTCGAGATCAAGAACCTGAACTCGTTCCGGAACGTCCAGCGCGCCCTCGAGTTCGAGGTGCGACGCCAGGCGCAGGCGCTCGACACAGGCGAGCGCATCGTGCAGGAGACCCGGCTGTGGGAGGCCGACCGCGGCTACACCCGGTCGATGCGCTCGAAGGAGTTCGCGCACGACTATCGTTACTTCCCGGAGCCCGACCTGGTGCCGCTGCGGCTCGACCGCGTCTGGGTGGACGAGATCAGGGCAGCGCTGCCCGAGCTGCCGCGCGCGCGGCGCCAGCGCTTCGTCACCCAGTACGGCGTGCCCGCCTACGACGCGGAGGTCCTCACGCAGTCGCGAGCCCTTGCCGACTACTACGAGGCCTCCGTGCAGGCGTTGGGGGCGTCACCGGGGAATCGGGGCGACCGTCCGAAGGCGGTTTCCAACTGGATCATGTCGGAATTGCTGGCGACCCTGCCGGGCGACGACGAGCTCGCGATCCATCGCTCGCCGATCACCCCAGGGCACCTGGCCGGGCTGCTCCGGCTGATCGAGGACGGGACGATCAGCGGCAAGATCGCCAAGGACGTGTTCCAGAAGATGCTCGCGTCGGGCGACGACGCGGCGACGATCGTGGCGCGCGAGGGCCTTACGCAGGTCGCCGACGAGGCGGCGCTGAGTCAGATCATCGTCAGGGTGATGGCCGCCAATCCGAAGGCCATCGACGACTTCAAGCGCGGAAAAAAGGAGGCCAAAGGGGCCCTCGTGGGGCAGGTCATGAAGGCCACCGGCGGCAAGGCGAACCCGGCCCTCGTCAACCGCCTCCTGGAGGACAAGCTCTCGAAAACGTAAAGCCGTGGCTATAATCGGAAGCGCCCGCCATGATTGAGCTTCACCGCGTTTCGAAGGTGTACTCGGTCGGGCCCGTGAAGGTCCCCGCGCTGCGTGAGGTTTCGTTCCGGATCAACAAGGGTGAGTTCGTCGTCCTGACCGGGCCCAGCGGCGCTGGCAAGACGACGCTGCTCCGGCTCCTCTATCGCGACGATCTGCCCTCAGAGGGCGACGTCGAGGTCCTGGGCGCGAGCCTGGTCGGCATGGGCCGCTCGCAGGTGGCCGCCGTGCGACGCTCGATCGGGGTTGTCTTCCAGGATGCCAAGCTCCTGCCCGTCCGGACCGTCTACGAGAACGTGGCGTTCGTCCTGCGCGTCCTCGGCACGCCCCGGCGCGAGATCACCGCCAGAGCCTTCGACGCGCTCCGCGTCGTCGGGCTGTCGTCGCGCGCCCAGGCCTATCCCGCCCAGCTCTCGCAGGGAGAGGCGCAGCGCGCGGCGCTGGCCCGGGCCATCGTGAGGCGCCCGCCGCTCCTGCTGGCCGACGAGCCCACCGGCAACCTCGACGAGTCGATGGCGGCCGAGATCGTCGAGGTGCTCAAGAACATCGGCGCGGGCGGGACGACGATCGTGCTGGCCACCCACCAGGCGCGGCTCGCCGTAGCGCTTCGGCGGCGCACCCTCACGCTCGAGGGCGGCCGCGTCGTGAAGGACGAGGGCTGAGCGCGCATGCTCGGCTTCCTGGTCGGCGAGGCGTTTCGCGATCTCCGGCGGGCCGGCCGGGTCGCCGTGAGTGCCGTGGTGCTGATCACGCTGTCGCTGGGCGCGCTGGGCGGCTTCTGGCTCGTCTCGTCGAACATTGGCCGCGCCGTCGCGAAGTGGCGCGACCAGGTGCGCATCGTGGTCTATCTCAAGCGTGAGCCGTCGGCCGGCGACGTCGCGGTGCTGCTCGACCGCGTCCGCGCGATGCCCGGGGTCGCGGGCGCTGTGTTCATCGGTAAGGCAGACGCGCTGCGCTCGCTGAAGCAGGTGCTCGGCAAGGACGCGGGCGTGGTCGACCAGCTGCCGTCGAATCCGCTGCCGGCCTCCCTGGAAGTGACGCCGTCGATAACCGCCATCACTCCGGAGGGCGCGCGAGACCTCCTGACCAGATTAGCCGCGCTGCCCGAGACGGACGAGGTCGCCGGCGGCGGCGACTGGGTCGAGCGCCTCGCACACTGGCAACGGCTCCTGGCGACGATCGGCCTCGGCGTCGGAGCCGTGCTCGCGGTCGCTGCGATCTTGACGGTGACAACGGCGACGACCCTCATCCTGCACGCGCGGCGGCACGAGACCGAGATCATGCGGCTCGTTGGAGCCTCCGAGCTGACGATCCGCCTGCCGGTGCTGCTCCAGGGCATGATGCAGGGGCTGGCCGGTGCGGTGCTCGCGCTGGGCGCGCTCGTCATCACGCATTCACTGGTGGCGCCGCGGCTCGAGCCGCTCGTCAACCTGACGCTCGGCCTCTCCAAGATCGTATTCCTCACGCCCCTCGGGGTTCTGGCGCTGCTGAGCGCGGGGACGCTCCTGGGCGGTCTTGGCGGATGGCTCGCCCGCGCGGCACGCGAGCCGTGAACCGAGCGCTCGCGGTGCTGCTCGCCGTGCTGACGGCTGCTCCGGCGGCCGCCCAGCCCAAGCGCGACGATTCGCTGCAGGCCGAGCAGCGAAAGCTCCAGCAAACGCAGAAGCAGCTCCGGGAGGAAAAGGAGCGCGTCGCGGCTGCGCGCGCGCGTGAGACGTCTCTCCTGGCCGAGCTCGAAGAGGTCGAGCGCCGGCTAACCGCCAAGCAGGGCGAGGTCGCGCGCCTGGACGGGCGCATCAAGCGGACGCAGGCCGAGGTCCAGGGCTTCCGGAGCGACATCGCGAAGCTCGAGCGCCAGCGCGCCGGCCAGACGAACGCGCTCGCGGGCCGATTGCGTGTGTTGTATCGCGTGCATGCGCAGGGCGGGGCCCTTCCGGTGATCCTGAGCGGCGACGATCCGGTGACGCGCGCGGCGGCCGTGCGCCACCTCGCGAGCCTCGCGGCCCTAGACGCAAGGTTGATTCAAGAGTATCGTGGAACCTCCGAGAGATTGGCGGACCGCAAGAGCCGTGAGGAGGCGCAGCAGCGGGAGCTGGCGAGCCTCCACGAAGAGGCCAAGCGGGAGCAGGCGGAAGTCGATCGGGACGCCGCGAAGCGTCGGACGCTCCTCGCAAAGGTGCGCGACGAGCGTGCCTACCACGAGCGTGTCGTCGGCGAATTGACAGAAGCCGCGCAGCGTCTCGAGGCGTTCATTCGCGAGCTTCAGACCAAGCAGCGGAAGCTGGCGAAGGTGCCGCCACCGAAGAGTGGAATCGAGCCGCCGACCGTCGGGTTCGGGAGCCTCCGAGGACGGCTGCCGTGGCCGACCGAGGGGAAGATTGTGACGGGGTTCGGGGCGCAGGTGCACCCGAGATTCGGGACCCGGACTTTCCGGAATGGCATTGATATCGAGGCGGCGGTGGGTCGCGACGTCTTGGCGGTCCACGCGGGTCACGTCGTCTACACGGGATGGTTCAAGGGATACGGGAACCTGATCATCGTGGACCACGGGAACGAGTACTATACGCTCTACGCCCACATCGCCGAGATCGAGGCGAAAGAGGGCGACGACGTGCGGCAGGGGCAGCGGATCGGCACCGTCGGTGATACGGGCTCCCTCGCGGGGCCGCGGCTCTATTTCGAGGTGAGATATCAAGGCCGACCCCTCGACCCGGAACAGTGGCTCCGGCAGGGCGGCTAGGGGTGCGGACAAGGGGAATGCTATGAAGAAGGCCTTCGTGATCGGCTCACTCCTGGTGGTGCTCACGCTGTCCCTCGGCGGCTCCGTGGCCAGCAAGAGCCCGGACGGCAGCGCTACCTACGAGCAGCTCAAGCTGTTCACCGAGGTCCTCACCATTGTCCAGACCCAGTACGTCGACGAAGTCGCGCCGAAAGACCTGATCTACAGCGCCATCAAGGGCACTCTGCGCGGTCTCGATCCGCACAGCTCGTTCCTCGATCCTGACTCCTACAAGGAGATGCAGGTCGAGACCACCGGCAGCTTCGGCGGTCTCGGGATCGAGATCACGCTGCGGGACGATGTGCTGACGGTCGTGTCGCCCATCGAAGGTACGCCGGCGCATCGCGCGGGGCTGCAGACCGGCGACCGCATCGTGAAGATCGACGGCTTGGTCACCAAGGACATGCAGCTGCCCGACGCTGTCAAGCGGATGCGCGGCAAGCCGGGCACCAAGGTGACGATCACCATCGTGCGCGAAGGCTGGACCGAGCCGAAGGACTTCGACATCACGCGCGAGCAGATCCGCGTGCAGTCGGTCCGGTCGGCCGACCTCGGCGGCGGCGTGGCCTACGTCAAGCTCCGCCAGTTCCAGGAGCAGTCGCCCGGCGACATGGCCGCCGCGCTTGATAAGTCGGCGAAGACGGGCATGAAGGCGCTCATCCTCGACCTCCGCAACAACCCGGGAGGACTCCTGACCGCCGCGGTGGAGGTGACCGAGGAATTCATCGACGACGGCAAGCTCGTCGTGTACACCGAGGGTCGCGTCCGTAACCAGAACATGCGCTTCTCGGCGCACGCGAAGAAGTCCTACCCGACGCTGCCGATGGTCGTGCTGGTCAACCAGGGGAGCGCGTCCGCGTCCGAGATCGTCGCCGGCGCGCTCCAGGACTGGGGCCGCGCGATCGTCGTCGGCACCCAGACCTTTGGCAAGGGCTCGGTGCAGACGATCATCCCGCTGTCGGACGGCTCGGGGCTCAGACTCACGACTGCGAAGTACTTCACGCCCAAGGGCCGCTCGATCCACGGCAAGGGCATCACACCGGACATCGTCGTGGAGCTGCCGAAAGAGAAAGAGACCGCCGCGGCGGGGCGCGAGCGGCAGCCGTCCCTGGATCCGATGGAGGAGCTGAAGAAGGACATCCAGGTGCAGCGGGCGCTCGACGTCATCAAGACCATGCGCATCATCGAGCAGCAGCGTCCGGGGCAAAATCCCCAGGCCCAGGTCCGGCCGCAGTAGTCGCGACGCGCGCATCAAGGGCGATGCGAGGCCGGGGCCCGGGGACTCGGCTGCATCGCCCTTGCTTTTTGTGGGGCCCGCACGATGGACCGAAGGGACAGCGACTTGATCGTACTCGGCATCGAGAGCTCGTGTGACGAGACGGCGGCGGCGGTGCTCGCCGACGGTCGCCGTGTGCTCTCGAACGTGGTCGCGTCGCAGGACGCCATTCATGCGCCGTACGGCGGCGTCGTTCCCGAGCTCGCCTCGCGCCGTCACCTCGAGGTCATCGTGCCGGTCGTGGAGAAGGCCCTCGCCGATTCGGGCGTGAGGCTCCCGGACCTGGACGGGATCGCCGTCACGCAGGGGCCCGGGCTCGTCGGCTCACTGCTGGTGGGTTGCGCGGTCGCCAAGTCGCTCGCCTACGTCCACAAGCTGCCGCTGGTCCCCGTGAACCACCTCGAAGGCCACATCTACGCCACGTTCCTGACCGATGACCCGCCGGAGCATCCGTTCCTGGCGCTCGTGGTTTCGGGCGGCCACACCGCGCTCTATCACGCGCGGGCGCCGCTCGAGTATGGGCTGATCGGGCAGACGCGCGACGACGCGGCCGGCGAGGCGTTCGACAAGGTCGCCAAGCTCCTGGGGCTCGGCTTCCCGGGTGGGCCGGTCATCGAGCGGGTCTCGGCGGACGGCGACCCCAAGGCGGTCACGTTTCCACTGGCGCAGATGAGTGACGGCGCGCCGGACTTCTCGTTCAGCGGCCTGAAAACGTCGGTGTCGCTCTACGTCAAGCGGCGCACGCCCATCGGCCGTGCCGAGATCGCAGACGTGGCGGCGTCGTTCCAGGCGGTGGTGGTGAAGATGCTCGTGCGCAAGACCGTCAAGGCTGCCCTCCACCGCGGCGTCAAGCGCGTCGTCCTCACCGGCGGCGTGGCGGCCAACGGCCCCTTGCGTCGGGGACTCGAAGAGGCCGCCCTCGAGCACGGATTGCGCCTGCACATTCCGCCGCGCTCGCTCTGCACCGATAATGCAGCGATGATCACGGCGGCGGGCACCGCGCGCCTGGCCGCCGGTGTCCGCGCCCCACTGACCCTCAACGCGATCCCCGATTTGGCACTAGCCGGATGAACTGGACGCTGCGGACGGAACGGGCGCTGCGGGCAAGGCAAGGCCGCAAGGACAGAGCAGGCACGAAGGACGGAGTGGGCATGAGGGTTGATCGGGCGTGTCGGAGCCACGCCGCATCCGTATCAGGCCACCCTCGGTCAAAGCCGGCCTCACGGACCCCGCTACGATGAACTTCGAGGCGGTGCTTTCGGGCCTTCCCGATGCGGTGATCGCGGTTGATCGAGACCTTCGCGTGATCTTCTGGAACTCCGCGGCCGAAGTGCTCACCGAGCGCTCGGCGCGGCGTGCCGAGGGGCGCTACGTCAAGGAGATCTTCTCGTCGGACGCCTCCGTGGTGCGGCGGCTCAGCGAAACGCTCGCCACCGGCGAAAGCCGCTCGGAGGCCGAGAGCGTCGTGGAGCGAGGCGACGGGCGCCAGGTCCCTGTCTCGATCGTCACCGCGCCCCTGAATGGCCGGGACGGCGCGGTCGAGGCGGCCGTGGTCGTGCTACGCGATCTCTCGAGGATTCGCCAGCTCGAGGCGGAGGTGCGCCGGGGCGAGACGCTGGCGGCGGCGGGGCGCATGGCGGTCGGGCTCGCCCACGAGGTCCGCAACCCTCTGGGCGCCATTCGCGGCGCCGTGCAGCTGCTCAAGCGCGAGCTCGGGCCAGACTCGTCTCTGGGCGAGTACACGGACGTGCTCCTGACCGAGGTCGACCGTGTAAACCGGATCATCGAGATGCTGCTCGACCTGGCGCGCCCGGTTCAGCTCCGCCCGGTGCCGCTCAACCTCCACCAGCTGCTCGAGCGGGTCACGATGCTAAACGAGGAAGGCGCGCGCGAGCGCGGCGTGACGCTGATCCGGCGCTACGATCCGAGTCTTCCGCCGATCCTCGGCGACGAGGATCGGCTGCTCCAGGTCTTCCACAACCTCGTCCGCAACGCGCTCGAGGCGATGGGGCGCGGCGGGCGTCTGACGCTGACGACGCGGGTCAGCCTGAACCCGCTCTTCGGCAAGATGGATCTGGGCACGGGTCAGCGCAGCATGGTCGAGGCGCAGGTGGCCGACGAGGGTGTCGGGATTCCCGCCGACGTGCGCGCGCGCATCTTCGATCCGTTCTTCACGACCAAGGACAAGGGCCTCGGGCTCGGGCTGGCGATCTGCCACCGCATCCTCGAGGAGCACCGCGGCGCGATCCAGGTGGAGAGCGCCGAGGGCCGCGGCACGCTCGTGACGTGCTTCTTGCCCATCGCACGGTGACACGGCCATCGCCTCGATAAAGGCGCGCCTGCTGATCGCCGACGACGAGGACAGCCTCCGCTGGGTGCTGGAGAAGGGCCTGCGGCAGGCCGGCTACGACGTGATGGCCGTCAAGGACGGCGACAGCGCGCTGCGGGCCTTCGAGTCGGAGCCCTTCGATCTGGTCTTCCTCGACGTCCGGATGCCGGGCGTCGACGGCCTCACCGCGCTCGCGCGGCTGCGCGAGAAGCACGCCGACGCGTGTGTCATCGTCATGACCGCTCACGGCACCATGGACACCGCCATTCAGGCCATGCAGCGCGGCGCCTACGACTATCTGGCCAAGCCCTTCGACCTCGACGAGGTGCTGCTGCTCGCCGAGCGCGCCCTGATGGCGCGGCGCCTGACCCAGGAGGTGACGCGTCTCAAAAGCGGGCTCCAGGAGGTCTGGGAGTTCGGCGCGATCATCGGCCGGCATCCGCGTATGCAGGACGTCTACAAGACCATCGGCCGCGTGGCCGGGAGCGACGTGACCGTGCTCCTGCGCGGCGAGTCCGGGACCGGCAAGGAGCTGGTGGCGAGCGCTATTCATCACTACAGCCGCCGCGCCGGCCGGCCGTTCGTGGCCGTCTCGTGCGCGGCCATTCCCGCGACGCTCCTCGAGTCGGAGATGTTCGGCCACGAGCGCGGCGCCTTCACGGACGCGAAGGAACGGCGGCTCGGCAAGCTCGAGCTGGCCCACGGCGGCACGCTCTACCTCGACGAGATCGGAGACATGCCGGTCGAGCTCCAGACGAAGCTCCTGCGCGCGCTGCAGGAGCGGACCATCGAGCGCCTCGGCGGCCAGGACTCGATCCGCGTCGACGTGCGCGTGCTGGCGGCGACCAACCGTGACCTCGAGGTGCTCATGAAGGAAGGGCGCTTCCGCGAGGACCTCTACTACCGCCTGAACGTGGTGACGGTCAGCCTGCCCTCGCTCCGCGAGCGCCGGCGCGACATTCCGCTCCTGGTGGAGCATTTCCTGGCGAAGTACGCGGCCGAGCTCGGCGAGCGCGGCGTCGCGCCGGACGCGCTCGATCGGCTGGTCGGCTACGACTGGCCGGGCAACGTGCGCGAGCTGGAGAACGTGATCCAGCGCGCGATGGTGATGGCCACCAGCGGCGTCATCCTGCCCGAGCACCTGCCCATCGGCCCGGTCTCGGCGGCGGCCTCGGTCGCCGTCGACGCGCCGCTCGGGGAGATCGTCGAGCGCAAGCTCACGGAGTGCGTGCGCGGCCTCCGCGAGCACGCCAGCGCCAACCTCTACGATCTCATGATCGGCCTGGTCGAGAAGCCGCTCCTGCGCGCGGTGCTCCGGGAGACCGGCGGCAATCAGGTGCGGGCGGCGCAGATCCTCGGCATCAACCGCAATACCCTCCGCAAGAAGCTCGTCGAGCACGGGATCGAGCCGGGCGGGCCCGAGGCCTGACCTCGCCGCCGAGCCGGACGGCCGTTCAGCGTGCCGAAACTGCCCCGGCACGGCCAGAAGGACCACCCTGTGACGCCGCGACCACCCGGGTTCGCGCCTGTCGCGATCTTGTTCGGGTGAGCGCGACAGAGTAAAATTTTTGCCGTGAAATGCCCAGGATGCGGACAGGTAAATCCGGAAGGGGCGCGCTTCTGCAACGGGTGCGGGAACCGGCTCGACGGCGCAGCCGCCGTGGCCTCGCCGCAGAAGTACACCCCACAGCACCTGGCCGAGAAGATCCTGACCTCCGGGGCTGCCCTGGTGGGCGAGCGCAAGCAGGTGACGGTGCTCTTCGCCGACCTCAAAGGCTCGATGGAGCTCCTCGCCGGCCGCGATCCCGAGGAGGCGCGGCGGCTGCTCGACGCGGTCCTCGAGCGCATGCTGGAGGCGGTCCACCGCTACGAAGGCCTGGTGAACCAGGTCATGGGCGACGGGATCATGGCGCTCTTCGGCGCGCCGGTCGCCCACGAGGACCACGCCGCACGCGCCTGTTATGCCGCGCTCCGCATGCAAGCCTCGGTGAGCCGCTACGCGCAGGAGCTCGAGCGCACCGAAGGGGTCGCTGTCAGGATCCGCGTGGGCATCAACTCGGGCGAGGTGGTCGTGCGCTCGATCGGGAGCGATCTCCACATGGACTACACCGCGGTTGGTGAGACGACACACCTGGCGGCACGGATGGAACAGATGGCGACGCCGGGATCGATCCTGATCAGCCAGCGGACGCTCCGACTCGCGGAAGCCGTGGTCAGCGTTCGGCCGCTCGGCGCGCAGCGGGTCAAAGGTCTCGACACGCCGCTCGAGGTGTACGAGCTCGTCGGCGCCGCGCCCACGCGGTCGATCCTCCGAGCCCCCGGCGCCCAGCGGCTCTCCCTGTTCGTCGGCCGGCAGGCAGAGCTCGCGCGGCTCGAGCGGATCCTCGGCGAGGCGGGCAAGGGGCGCGGCCAACTCGCGGCGGTCACGGCCGAGGCGGGCGTTGGCAAGTCACGCCTGGTTTATGAGTTCATCACCTCGCAACTCACGCGGGACTGGCGCGTCCTGGAGGCGAGCTCGCTCTCGCACGAGAAGAGCTCGGGCTGGGCGCCGGTCATCGAGCTCCTCAGAACGTACTTCGAGCTGGACGACCGCGACGCGGCGCCCGAGGTGGCGGCGAAGGTGTCGGACAAGATGCTGGCGCTCGACCGAGAGCTCGGCGCAGCGACTCCTGCTGTCCTGTCGTTGCTGGACGCGCTCCCCGTCGATCATCCGTGGCACGCGCTCGACCCACGCGAGCGTCGTCGCCGTGTCCTGGACGCCTTGACGCGCCTCGTCGTGAAGGAGTCCGACCAGAGGCCGCTCGTGCTTGTGCTCGAAAACCTCCAGTGGCTGGACATCGAGACGCGGGCGTTCCTGGACGCCCTGCTCGAAAGCGTCGAGGCGGCCCGCTTCCTGCTCCTCGTCGACTACCGGCCCGAATTCGCTCACGCCTGGGGGAGCCGGCCACGCTTCAACGAGGTCCCGGTGCCGCTGCTCTCGCCCGAGGCGGCCGAGGAGCTCCTCCGCGCGCTGATCGGGCCCGCCCAGTCGCTCGCGTTGCTCCGAACGCTCTTGATCCAGCGGAGCGGGGGCAACCCTTATTTCCTTGAGGAGATCGTCCGCACGCTCACCGAGACCAGGGTGCTCGTCGGTGAGCCCGGCGCCTACCGCCTGGCGGGACGGCTCGAGGACCTCCAGGTGCCGGCGACCGTCCAGGCCGTCCTGGCCGCGCGGATCGACCGGCTGCCGTATGACGAGAAGCGCCTGCTTCAGTCCGCCGCCGTCATCGGGCTCGACGTGCCGTTCGCCCTCCTCGAGGCGGTCGCGGGCCTCCCCGGCGAGGGGCTCCGGAGCGCCTTGGCTCACCTGCAGGCCGCCGGGTTCCTCGAGGAGACACGACTCTTTCCCGACCTCGAATACCGGTTCCGCACTGCGCTCGCGCGCGACGTCGCCTACGAGAGCCTGCTCCGGGAGCAGCGACGCGCTCTCCATGTGCGGATCGTCGAGGCCATCGAGACGCTCTACAGCGACCGGCTCACGAGCTGGATCGACCAGCTTGCCCACCACGCGCTGCGCGGCGAGTCGTGGTCCAAGGCCGAGATCTACAACCAGCAGGTCGGCCAGCGGGCGCTCGCGCGTGTGGCGAACGCGGAAGCGGTCCGCGCGTTCGAGGCGGCGCTGCAGGCCGTCGGCCGGCTCGCGCAGACCCGTGAGACGCTTGCGCGCGCGATCGATCTGCGGCTGGAGCTGCGTCCACCGCTGCTCCAGCTCGGGCGCCTCGACGACGTGCTCACCGTCTCCCGGGAGGCCGAGCGACTCGCGCGCGAGCTCGGCGACGAGCAACGCCTCGCGCGCGTGTACACCTACCTGGTCAACTATCACTACCTAAAGGGCGAGATGAATGCCGCGCTCGACTACGGGGCGCGTTGCCTGGCGGTGGGGGAGGCCACGGGCGACGTTGCGCTTCAGACGCTCGCGCGCCAGTACCTGGGCCAGAGCTATCACGTCCAGGGCGACTATTCCCGCGCCGAGAGCGTCCTGCACGAGAACCTGACGGCGCTCGAGGCGTCGCCCGCGGGCACGCCGTACGTCGCCTCGTGCGCCTGGCTCGCCTTTAGCCTCGTCGAGCGCGGCGATCTGCCCGCGGCCCACGCGTGCCTCGACCGGGCTCTGCGCGCCGCCGAGGCGAGCCAGCACGGCTACGTCCAGGCGATCGCGTGGACCTTCGCCGGCCTCGTCGCGATCAAGGAAGGCCACCTCGCGCAGGCGGTGCTGCCGCTCGAGCGCAGCCTGGAGCTGTCCCGTCGCAAGGGGCTCAGAATGTGGGAGCCGATCCCGTCCTCGCTGCTCGGATTGGCCTTCGTCCGCATGGGCCACGTGAGCGAGGGGCTCCGGCTGCTCGAGGAGAGCGTCGCGCTGAGCCAGGAGCTCGGCATCCGAGCCTACTTTTCCCTGTGGATGCTGCACCTCGCCGAAGGCTACCTCGCCGCCGGCAAACCCCCGCGGGCCGCCGAGATGGCGCGCGGAGCCCTCGAGCTCGCACGGGCCAGCGGCGAGCGCGGCCACGAGGCGTATGCGCATCACCTGCTGGGTGAGATCGCCGTCCGTGGCGATGCGCCTGCGCTCGACGAGGCACTCGAGCACTACCAGACGGCGCTCGGGCTCGCCGAGAAGCTGGGCATGCGCCCCCTCGTCGGCTGGGCCCACCTCGGCCTGCGTGCCGCGCTTGCCGGAGCGGGCCGCCGCGCGGAAGCGGAGACCCTCGGCGCCACCGGGGCGACGCTCCTCCACGAGCTCGGGATTCGCGTCGGGCCGGACCGCGCCGCGACCGAGGTGACGGAGCACGGGCACCTCTTCATCGTGGCGCCCTCGAACTCCGAGCTGTACGAGTTCCTCACCCAGGAGCTCGCGGGCGACCCACGGCTTCGGGTCGTTCTGGACCGACGCCAGGGCGAGCCTCGCCACGATGGTGGTTCGACGGTCTACGAGGGGCGAAACGGCGAGCGCCGCCAGACGCAAATCGAGGAAGACCTGCGCAACTGGGGCCTCGCCGTCGCCGCTAGGCGCCAGGGATAGGAGTTTCTGGCAATGCGCGCCTCACGACGGAACGAAGAGCTCCTGCTGGCCGCCGCCGTAGTGTTCGGCCTCTTGCTCGTCCTGTTTTCCTCGGATTCCGCATCGGCCCAACCGGCCGCCGCGGCCAAACCGGCCCCGGCGAGCGGTGAGCTCAAGCGCGTGGTCGGACGCGTCGAGGTCCTTCGCAAGGGGCAGACCCAGTGGGTTCCGGCGGTCGTCGGGGACCGACTGGTGGAGGGCGATGATATCCGAGCTTTCTCCGGCGCCCAGGCCGAGCTAGCGCTGCCCGACACGAGCACCGTGGTGATCGCCGAGAACAGCCGGCTCCTGGTGAGCAAGCTCGATTTCGATCCACAGAGCCAGAGTCGGTTCTTTCTCTTTCACCTGGCGGTAGGCAAGGCGCGCGCAACGGTCGCGCAGGCCGCCATGACCCTGGCGCGGGTCCGGCAGTCGAACTTCGCCATCTCGACCCCGACGGCCGTCGCGGCGGCCAGGGGCACGATCATGTGGGTGTACACCGACGGCGGCACCACCACAGTCGCCGTGGAGCCCGAGTCCGGATTCAACGAGGGGAGTTCGTCGGGCGCCTGGAGGCTCTAACCGGTGTGGCCGAACCAGGCTGCGCTGGCCCTCCTCGTGACACTGTCCTTGTCGGCCTGTGCCCCGGCCTCAACGCCGTCAGGGAGTTCCCTTCCTGCCCGGGAGAGAACCGTTACCGACCAGGTGCTCGCGTTCGACTCGACGAAGGATGTCGGCGGCGACCCGCGCTGCGGGAGTCGCAAGATCGCCAGTACCGAGGTCACGATTCCCTTCGCCCAGGGCAGTCAGGGAGCGTCCGGACAGTGGACCGAGCGCTGGACGGTCGATCGCTGTGGACGCGAGGTGCCCTACCTCGTGAACTATATGCGAGCGCCGGACGGGCATCTCGGCGTCAACATCTTGCGCATGGATGGCCTCGACAGAGCGGTCCTCCCCGGCGATACGCTCGCGGATCGGGTGCTCCAGCGCGATACATTCCTGCTCATCGCCCAGAAGGATCTGTCGGCGCTCGAAGGGGGCCCCTGTCGCACACGACAGGTCACGAGCACGGAAGTGGTGCTTCCGCTGCAAGAGGCCCGGGTCGAGGGCGGCCGGCCCGTCGCCGGGCATTGGACCGAGCGGTGGACCCTCGACCGGTGTGGGACGCCGGTTCGCTATATCATCGACTTCGTAACCAACCCGAACGGGACGACATTCACTACGCAGCTGGAGAAGTGAGGCCTGCGGCCGCCGCCGGCTAGTTCTGGGGGCCGCGGACGGGTACGCCGTTCGGGTCATACATCGTCACTCCGGTCTCTCGCCCAAAACGGTCGTACTGCCAGCGGATGGTCGCGACGCCCAGGCGCCGGTCGGCCTTCGACCGCTGATCGGCCCCGAGATAACGCTCCTCGACCGTGTTCCAGTCGGCGTCGTACTGCCAGCGCACGATCGCCACACCCCGATTCTTGTCCTCGGTGCGCTGGCCCTCAGGCCCGAAGTAACTCTCCTCGACGGTCTTACCGTGCGTGCCGTACCCCCATCTGACGGAGGCGACGCCGCGAAGCCGGTCGGGACTGGGACGGCCGTCGGGCCCGAAGTAGCTCTCCTCGACGGTGTTCCCCTGCCGATCGTACCGCCAGCGCACGATGGCCACGCCGCGCCGTCCGTCAGCCTTCATCTGTTCGTTCGCGCCGAGGTGACTCTGCTCGAGGGTCCGCCCGTCGCCGTCGTATTGCCAGCGGATAATGGCCAGCCCGGAGGTCTTGTCCTCGATCAACTCGCCACGGGCGCCGAGGTTCTTCCACTCGATCGGATTGCCCGCCCAGTCGTGCTTGAGCTGGACCGCGTAAATATTGGCGGCGTTCGGCGCGGGCCCCCCGTCGGGCCCGAGGAAAATTCGTTTTTCGGTACTGCCCGAGTACTCGACGCGGACCGACGCCACGCCGAACGCGGGATCGGGAGTCAGCGACCCACCGCGCCGATACTCGATGCGTGCCACCCGTCCGTCCGCGTAGTACATGAAGCGGTAGCAGTCACCCTCGGTGGTCGCCGCCGAGGCCGCGCCGGCATGCGCCCCGTGGATCGCATAGCGATTGTCGAAGTAAATGTGGGGATAACAGCGCGCTTCGGTCCGGACGGCCTCCGTCCGCGCAGTGGCGCAACCTGCCAGGGCGGTAAGGGAAACACCCATCACGGCGAAGAGAGAGCGGTGTCGATGCACCATGCCTCGCCCCATACTTTGGTGCGATGCTACACCCGGGCGGGGCTCACGGAAACTCTTCGGCGGGGCGGCCGGGACCGCGCTCAGGGGGGCTCGAATGGACTTCGCGCCGCGGGAGGACCCTGGAGTGCTGAAAGCTTACGGAGAGGGTAGATGCGTCTCATCCTCCTGATCACCGCACGCGGGACGTTCGCCTTCTTCGTGCTGGCGGGCTGCACAACCTTGACCTGCCAGCCGCTGACAGTGACCGTGGCGGACAAGAAGGAGCAGGCACGATTTGAAACCACGCCAGGCGCGATGCGGACGACCGAGACGGGGCGAATCGAGGAGGACGTCCGCCAGTCGAGGACCGTTCGCGAGTACTGGGTGCGGTCGTCCGAGGGCACGTGGTACCGCGTCCCCCTGGAGGAGTACCGCAAAGCGGAGATCGGGCGCGAGCTCGAGATCTGCAAGTAGATCACGCCGACCGCCTAACGCCTCCATCGTTCCTCAGCGCGCGACTGATCGGCCAGTTTAAGCTCCGCGATGCGGTTCAGGCGCTCGACACTGTTACGGATTGCTTCCACTGCTCCGAGTACAGCATCGGTCCGTTCACGCCACATCGGATCAGATATCTCCCTGACCAGCAGCTGGATGTATCCCCGGATCACCATGAGAGGATTGTTGATCTCATCGGCCATCATGGTCGCGAGACTGGCCAACAACCGCACGCCGGCGCGTTCACTCGCGAGTTCGAGCTGCGCATTCCGGACGGCGACGGTGGCGAGGGAGGCAAGTGCGCGAATCAACTCCTCGTAGTCGGGGTCAAAGGATACGATTTGTTGGTGAGCGTCGCGCGCGTTAATCAACTGAAAGACGCCGATGAGGTTGCCCGTGGGCTCCACGAGCGGGACCACGAGGACCGATCGAGTGCGATACCCGGTCTGCGCATCGACTGCGGGATTAAACACGTAAGGTCGGTCTGTCGGAATATCGTAGGCGTCAGAAAGTCGCAAGATGTTCCCGGAACGCGCGACAAACGCAGCGAGGCTTCGCCCGCTAAGGGGGAGATCGGATTGGAAGAGCTCCCGCATTTCTCGCTCCCCAAGGCGCCGCTCCAAAAGGTCATTCTGGACGACGGTGAATCGGAGTCGATCACCGTCACGAAGGTACAGCGTGCCGGCCTCGGCATGAGTCAACCGTCGGGCCTCGGTCAGAATACGGGCGGGGAGTGAAGCGAGCTCGCGCTCGCTGGTCAAACCGATCCCGATCTGGATTAGCTCCTTGAGGAGAAGCGAGCGGTCCAGGGACGAGGGCATGAAAGCTCCTTACCCTTAGCGGTCACTGTAGCGCCGTATCGTACACCGAGATTGGTTGGAAGTGGTTCGCCGAGGTTGGCTGACAACGTACCGTGGAGTGCGGAAGATCCTCTGGCCGACTAAACCAGCCCGCTCGCTCGGCGCGCCGTGTAGACACGACCTATTCGAGTTCGTTGACGCTCGCACCGGCGCTTGGCGCCCACGACGCCATCGGCAACGCTGGGCATATCGCCCTGTAGTTGCCCATTTTCGGAAGGGCAACCGGTCAGGTTGGCGATAGCCGTAGGATCACGAGAATCAGCACTTAGCTACTCCAGTCTTTCTGCTCGCCTGGTGGCGTCGCAATTGCTATCTCACTCTCCCGACGGACGACTCACGGCAGCGGTGATGCCATCGCCAGCGTTCGCCGACGAATTGTGACCCGTTAGT
>JBKPCO010000169.1:0-7995 GCA_046727415.1 Candidatus Methylomirabilota bacterium | reverse complement strand
GCCGGGAGGCGACCGGCCTCGCCGACCTGGGCGTGCGCCTGCTCGGCGGCGGCGTCGACGCGGCCTCGGCCTTCGCCGGGACCGACCTGGTCGTGGTGAGCCCGGGCGTGCCGCTCGACGGCGCGCAGCTGGCGCCGGCGCGCGCGCGCCGGATACCGATCATCGGTGAGCTCGAGCTCGGCTGGCGCGCGATGGAGGCGGACACGACCGCGATCACGGGGACCAACGGCAAGACGACCACCACCGCCCTGATTGGCGCTGTGCTGGCCCAGCAGCCGAGGCCGGTGCTGGTCGCCGGCAACATCGGGACGCCGCTCTGCGCGAACGCGCTGTCGTTCCCGGCCGACGGGCTCGTCGTCTGCGAGGTGTCGAGCTTCCAGCTCGAGACCGCCGAGTCCTTCCAGCCGCGTGTCGCCGTGGTGCTCAACATCACGCCCGATCATCTCGACCGGCACGCCACCTTCGCCGCCTACGTCGAGGCGAAGGCCCGGATCTTCGCGAACCAGGGACCGTCCGACTGCGCCGTCCTGAACGCCGACGACGAGGCCACCCGCGCTCTCGGCCCGCGGGCCCATGCGCCGGTGGTGTGGTTCAGCCGGCGGCGCGAGCTGGCCCATGGCGTTTTCGTGCGCGGCGGCTGGATCGTCGCGCGGCTCAACGGCCACGTCGAGGAGATCTGCCCCCTGTCGGAGATCTTCCTGCGCGGCCAGCACAACGTCGAGAATGTCCTGGCGGCCACGGCGTGCGCGCTCTGGACCGGCCTCGCGCCGGCGGCCATCCGCGCGGCGATCGGGCGCTTCCGAGGCGTCGCGCACCGCATCGAGTGGATCCGCGAGCTCAAGGGTGTGCAGTACTACAACGACTCGAAGGGCACCAACGTCGCGTCGACCCTGCGAGCCCTGGAGAGCTTTTCGGAGCGGATCGTGCTCATCGCGGGCGGCAAAGGCAAGGGGCAGGCGTGGGAGCCGCTGGCCGACGCCGCGCGCGGACGGGTGGCCCACGCGCTCCTCATCGGCGAGGACGCGCCGAAGATCGGTGCCGCGCTCACAGCCGCTACGATTCCGGCGACGCAGTGCCGGTCGCTCCAGGAGGCCGTCGATCGGGCGCGCGCGCTCGCCGCGCCGGGCGACGTCGTGTTGCTTTCGCCCGCGTGCGCCTCCTTCGACATGTTCGACAACTTCGAGCACAGGGGCGAGGTCTTCAAAAAACTCGTGGAGCGCCTCGACTAGTGACGAAAACAGCGCGGCTGTGAAGCCCATGCACGCATGCATCGAATCGGTGGGGGGGTCTGGGGGAGGAGCGGCGCTCGCTCCCCCCCAGTCTGACTAAACTGCCCAGAAAACTCGCGCCCGACGTGTGGCTGTTCGGTATCGCAATCGTGCTCCTCTCGGCGGGAGTGGTGATGGTCTACTCCGCGAGCGCGATCGTGGCGACCGACCGCTTTCACGATCCGTACTTCTTCCTCAAGAAGCAGGTCTTCTGGGCGCTGCTGGGCGCCGGCTGCATGTGGATGGCAATCCGGCTCGACTACCGCCGGCTGGAAGGGCTCGTGTTCCCGCTGCTCATTCTGGCAGGTGTGCTCCTGGTGCTGGTGCTGGTCTCGCCGCTCGGCCAGGCCATCAACGGCACGCGCCGCTGGATCCGGCTAGGGCCCGTGTCGTTCCAGCCCGCCGAGCTGGCGAAGCTTGCGCTCGTGCTCTATCTCGCCGCTTTCCTGGCGAAGAAGGGTGAGGAGATCGCCGATCTGCGGCGCGGGCTGCTGCCGCCGCTCGCCGTGGCCGGCGTTCTGGCCGCGCTGGTGCTCGCCCAGCCGGACCTCGGCAACTGCCTGACGCTCATCACACTGACGTTCACGCTCTTGTTCCTCGCCGGCGGCCGCGCGCGCCACCTGGGCTTCGTCCTGGCCGCGGCGCTGCCGCCCCTCGTGGTGGCGGTGTGGGCGGCGCCCTATCGGCTCCGCCGCATCGTCGCATTCCTCGACCCGTGGTCGGATCCGCGCGGGAGCGGCTTCCAGATCATCCAGTCGTGGCTGGCGCTCGGCAACGGCGGTGTCTTCGGCCAGGGCATCGGCGCCTCGCGCCAGAAGCTCTTCTACCTCCCGGAATCGCACACGGACTTCATCTTCGCGATTCTCGGCGAGGAGCTGGGCTTCGTGGGCGCCCTCGCCGTCGTCGCGCTCTTCGTCGTGCTGATCTGGCGCGGGTTCCGGATCGGGCTCAGGGCGCCCGATCCTTTCGGTGGTTACCTGGCGCTCGGGATCACCGTGCTGATCGCGACGCAGGTCGTGGTGAACCTCGGCGTGGTGACGGGGCTCTTGCCGACGAAGGGGCTGCCCTTGCCCTTCCTGTCGTTCGGCGGCTCCGCCTTGCTGGTCACGATGCTCTCGACGGGAGTGCTCCTGAACATCTCCCAGCACGCCCATGTTTAAGCGCTACCAGCAGATCCACTTTGTCGGGATCGGCGGCAGCGGCATGTCCGGGATCGCCGAGATACTGCTGAATCTCGGCTATCGCGTGACCGGCTCCGACCAGAAGCGCAACGACGCCGTCGAGCGGCTCGCGGAGCTCGGCGCGAAGATCTTCATCGGCCACGCCGCGACGAACATCGAGGATGCCCACGTGGTCGTCTACTCGTCGGCGGTCTCGCGGGAGAACGTCGAGGTCCAGGCGGCTCGCCAGCAGCAGATCCCCACGATTCCTCGCGCCGAGATGTTGGCGGAGCTGATGCGCCTCAAGTACGGCATCGCGGTCGCCGGCACCCACGGCAAGACGACGACCACCTCGATGGTTGGCGCCGTCCTCGCCGAGGGTCACCACGATCCGACGATCGTCGTAGGCGGACGGGTGACGAGCCTCGGCGCGAACGCCCGGCTCGGCCAGGGCGAGTTCCTCGTCGCCGAGGCCGACGAGTCGGACGGCTCGTTCCTGAAGCTGGCGCCGACCATCGCGGTGGTGACGACGATCGACGCCGAGCACCTCGATCACTACGGAAACCTCGACGCCATCCGCGACGCGTTCGTTGCGTTCGTGAACCGGGTGCCCTTCTACGGGTCGGCCGTGCTCTGCCTGGACGAGCCGAACATCCAGCGGCTGATCCCGCGTATCGAAAAGCGCATCGTCACGTACGGGCTCGAGTCGGGCGCCGATCTCGTGGCGCGGCGCGTGCGCCTGACGGGCATGACGAGCCGCTTCGAGGTCTTCCACCGTCTGAGCCTGCTGGGCGAGCTGACGCTCCGGATTCCCGGTCGCCACAACGTGCTCAACGCGCTGGCGGCGGTGGGCGTGGGGCTCGACCTCGAAATTCCGTTCGCCGCCATCCAGAAGGCTCTGGCCGGGTTCTCGGGCGTCCAGCGCCGGTTCCAGGTTCTCGGGAGCGCCGGCGGCGTGACGGTGGTCGACGACTACGGCCACCATCCGGCCGAGATACGGGCGACGCTGGCCGCCGCCAAGGCAGGCTTCGAGAGCCGGGTCGTCACGGTATTCCAGCCGCACCGCTACACCCGCACGCTGCACCTTCGGGACGAATTCCTGACGGCGTTCAATCTGGCCGACGTGTTGATCGTGATGGACATCTACGCAGCGGGCGAAGCGGCGATTCCCGGCGTCACGGCCGAGGACCTCGCCGACGGCATTCGCGCGCATGGCCATCGCGATGTCACATACCTCGGCAACGACCGGACACGGGTCGTCGAGCACCTTTCCGAAATCGTCCGGCGGGGCGATCTCGTGATCACGCTCGGCGCCGGCGATGTGAGCCAGCTCGGTCCGGAGCTGCTGAAGCGCCTCAACGCGGACTCGCTGACTGGGAGGTCGACATGCTAGGAGAGATCCGGGGGGAAGTGCGGTTCAAGGAGCCCCTGAGCTTCCACACCTCGCTCCGCATCGGCGGACCGGCCGACATCTTCGTCGTGCCGCAGGATGTCGACGACATCCGCCACGCGCTCATGTTCGCCGAGCGCGAGCAGCTGCCGGTGTCGGTAATCGGCGGGGGTAACAATCTGCTGGTCAAGGACCGCGGCGTGCGCGGCGTGGTGCTGCGGCTCGAGGGGTGTCTCGGGCGCGCCGAGTTCCACGGTGAGGAGGCGATCGCCGGCGCGGGCGTGAGCCTCTCGGCGCTCATCCGCGAGGCCGCCGCCCTCAACCTCGGCGGCATCGAATGCCTCGTGGGAATCCCGGCCACGATCGGCGGCGCCCTGGCGATGAACGCCGGCACCGCCGACGGCTGGATCGGCGACTTCGTCAGCGCCGTCTACTACCTGCATCCGGACGGCACCCTCGGCGAGTTCAAGCCGGCCTCGGGCACGTTCACGTACCGCAACTTCAACGCGCCCGCCGGCGCGGTGCTGATCGGCTGCCGTCTGCGCCTGCACCGCAAGCCGATGGCGGAGATCCAGAAAGAGATGAAGCAGCGGCTCAAGGTGAAGAAATCGACCCAGCCGCTGGCGCTCGCCTCCGCCGGATGCGTGTGGAAGAACCCGCCGGGCGAAGTCGCCGCGAAGATGATCGAGCGCTGCGGGCTCAAGGGCAAGCGGATCAACGGCGCGGAGATCTCGTCGAAGCACGCGAACTTCATCGTCAACCGCGGCGGCGGCACGGCTGCCGACATCCTGGCCCTCATGGATTTGACGCGAGAGCGCGTGCAGGGCCATTTCTCCGTCGTGCTCGAGCACGAGATCCGGACTATCGGCGAGTAGATGCCGAGCGGTCTCACCTCGCCGAGGAACCGGGCCGCCGTGCTCGCCGATGTGGGCGAGCGCTCGGCACTCGTCGACGGGCAGCGCGTGGGACGGCCGCGTCGCCGGCGCGCGGGCCGGCGCCTCCGGCTGCGCCGCATCGCCCGGCTGGTCGCGGCGTTCGGGCTGGGAGTCATCGTTGTCGGCGCCGGCGGTCGCTGGCTCCTGACCACGCAGCGGTTCGCAGTGGCGCGCGTGGAGGTCCGCGGCGCGTCCCGCATGTCACCCGAGCAGGTCATGGCGGCGGCCGCCATACCGCGTGGGACGAACATCTTCCGGCTCGATACCGCGGACGTGATCGACCGCATCGAGGCGTTGCCGGAGATCCGGCGGGCCGACGTCGTGCGCGAGCTGCCGAACCGGGTCGTGATCAGCGTCGAGGAGCGGCGTCCGTTCACGCTCGTCCACGGGGGGCGCCTGCACTGGATGGACGAGGAGGGACGGCTGCTCGGGACCTCGGCCTCGGCAGTGTCGTCGCCGCTTCCCGTCATCAGTGGCCTCACCGCCGACGAGCTCGCGTCGATGCGGACGTCTCCCGGACCGAAGGCCCGGGCGGCGATCGCGGTGATCCGGGCCCTCGTCCGGACCGGCGGCGGGTTGACCGCCGAGATCTCGGAGATCGACATGAGCCGGCGGGAGGGCCCCGTTCTCTACACGATCGACGGCATCGAGGTTCGCCTGGGGAACGAGGACTGGGAGGAGCGCCTGCAGCGCCTCGAGGGCATCCTCGCCCAGGTCGCAACCCAGGACGTCCGCGCGGTCGACTTGCGGTTCCGCGATCAGGTGGTGTTCCAGAAGGCGACAACGCGATGAGACGCTCCAAGACGCCGGACCTCGTGGTCGGGCTGGACGTCGGCACCACGAAGATCTGCGCGCTCATCGCCGAGCCTGCGGGCCGCGGCCCGCTCAATGTGCTCGGCGTCGGCACCGCGCCCTCCCGCGGGATCCGGCGCGGCATCGTCGTCAACATCGACTCGACGGTCGAGGCCATCAAGACCGCGATCGGCGAGGCCGAGCAGATGGCGGGCGTCGAGGTCTCGGGGGTGTACGCGGGGATCGCCGGCGGCCACATTCGCGGCGTCAACAGCCGCGGCGCGGTGCCGATCACCGGTAAGCACCACGAGGTCAGCGCCGACGACGTCGACCGCGTCGTCGAGGCGGCGCGCGCCATCAACCTGCCCCAGGACCGCGAGATCATCCACGTCCTGCCGCAGAGTTTCGTCGTCGACGACGGCGACGGCGTCCGCGAGCCCATCGGCATGTCGGGTGTGCGCCTCGAGGTCGAGGTGCACATCGTCACCGGCGCCGTCACCTCGATCCAGAACGTCGTCCGCTCGGTGAATCGCGCGGGCCTCACTGTCCAGGACGTCGTCCTCGAGCCGCTCGCCTCCGCCGAGGCGGTGCTCTACGACGACGAGAAGGAGCTGGGCGTGGTGGTGATCGATATCGGCGGCGGGACGACTGACGTCGCCCTGCTGCGCAACGGCGCCGTCTGGCACACGGTGGTGCTGCCGCTCGGCGGCGATCACATCTCCAACGACATCGCGATCGGGCTGCGCACGCCGACCGCAGACGCCGAAGATATCAAGAAGCGCTACGGGTGCGCGCTGACCGCGCTGGTCCCGGCCGAGGAGACGGTGGACGTGCCCGCGGTGGGCGGGCGCAAGCCGCGCCAGCTCTCGCGCCAGCTCCTCTCCGAGATCATCCAGCCCCGCGTCGAGGAGATCTTCACGCTGGTAGCGCGCGAGCTGGCACGGGCCGGCTTCCAGGACGCGGCGACGGCCGGCGTCGTGGTGACCGGCGGCACCTCGATCATGCAGGGCGTGCCCGAGCTCGCCGAAGGCATTTTCGATCAACCCGTGCGGCGCGGTGATCCGATCGGGGTCGGCGGACTGGCCGACGTGATCCAGAGCCCGATCTATTCCACCGCCGTCGGCCTCGCGCTCTACGGCAGCCACGCACGGTCCACCGGCGAGTCCGGAGCCGCGCCGAATGCCACCCCGATGGGCCGCCTGACGCGGCTCGTGACTGGATTCCTCAGTGACATCTTCTAGGTCGGGCCGGGACGGGCGCCAGCCGGCGCTGTTCTCGTCGGATGCGGCCCGTCCACGCGGCCGGAGGCGCGCCACTTCCGGCGAACCCTCAGAGGAGGACGTGATGGAGAAAGATCGTGGGCGTCGCCCGCTCTTCGAGCTCGAGACACCGGTGCAGGCGGCCAAGATCAAAGTGATCGGCCTCGGCGGGGGCGGCGGCAACGCGGTCAGCCGCATGATGGCGGCGCAGTTCACCGGCGTCGAGTTCATCGTCGCCAACACCGATGTCCAGGCCCTCCACGCCTCGCCCGCGCCGCTCAAGATCCAGCTCGGCGCCAAGCTGACGCAGGGGCTAGGCGCGGGCTCGAATCCCGACGTGGGGCGGGGCGCCGCGCAGGAAGATCCCGATCAGATCACACGGCTTCTGGCCGGCGCCGACATGGTGTTCATCACGGCGGGACTCGGCGGCGGCACCGGCACCGGCGCCGCGCCGGTGGTCGCCTCCTTGGCGAAGGACCTGGGGATTCTGACGGTCGCCGTCGTCACCAAGCCCTTCACGTTCGAGGGCCGCAAGCGGATGCTCCAGGCCGAGGCGGGGCTGGAAGCGCTGCGCGGGGTCGTGGACACGCTCATCACGATTCCGAACCAGCGGCTGCTGTCCGTGGTAGACCGTGGCACGCCGCTGATCGCCGCGTTTCGCGTGGCCGACTCCGTGCTGCAGCAGGCCGTGCAGGGCATCTCCGACCTGATTCTCGTGCCGGGCCTCGTCAATCTCGACTTCGCCGACGTCCGCACGATCATGTCGGGCATGGGACTGGCCATGATGGGCACCGGCACCGGCAAGGGTGAGAACCGCGCGCTCGATGCCGCGCAGAAGGCGGTGGCGAGCCCGCTGCTCGACGAGACGTCGATCGAGGGCGCGCGCGGCATTCTCATCAACTTCACCGGCGGCGCCGACCTGTCGATCCACGAGGTCGAGGAGGCTGCCCGGATCGTCCAGGAGGCGGCGCACGAAGAGGCGCACATCATCTTCGGCGCCGTCATCGACCCGCAGCTCTCCGACGAGGTCCGGATGACAGTGATCGCGACTGGCTTCGAGAAAAAGGAAGCGGTCGGTGTGGGCGGCAAGGTTCTCGACATGCCGCGCGGGTCGCGCTCGCTTTCCGCTGCGGCGGCGTCGCCCTGGCGGCATCGCGTCGCTGTGCCGCGGGCTGAAGGAGAGGTGGAGCC
>JBKPCO010000168.1:0-10920 GCA_046727415.1 Candidatus Methylomirabilota bacterium | reverse complement strand
TGGACCTCCGACGGCCCCTCGCCGATGCGGCGCACGCGCGCCTCGCGGTACCAGCGCTCGAGCGGGAATTCCTTCGACACGCCGTAGGCGCCGTGGATCTGCACGGCGGCGTCGATGACACGCCCTAGCATCTCGCTCGAGTAGAGCTTGGCCATCGAGGCCTCGACCCGCGCGTCCTCGCCCCGATCGGCCTTCCAGGCCCCGTCCCAGATGAGATAGCGGCACGCCCGGATCTCGACTTCGGCGTCCGCCAGCATCCACTGGATCGCCTGGCGCTGGCTGAGCGGGGCGCCGAACGTGGAGCGCTGCTTGGCGTGCGCGATCGCCATGCGGTGCGCGGCGACGGCGACGCCCAGATTGCAAGCCGAGTACGGGAAGCGGTTCTTCACCAGGAGATCGAAGGCGAGGTCGAGCCCCTGCCCCTCGGCGCCCACGAGGTTCTCGGCGGGGATGTCGCAGTCCTCCAGCGTGACGTCGTTCGGGATCTCGGAGGTCCGGATGACCTTGATGGGCTTCGCGGTGAACCCCGGCGTGCCCTTCTCGACGATGAAGCACGAGATACCGCCGCGGCCCTTGGCCTTGTCAGTGCGCGCCCAGATGAGCCCCCACGGCGCCTCGTGGGCGCGCGAGGTGAAGACCTTGCGGCCGTTCAGCACCCAGCGATCGCCGCGCTTCTCGGCCCGGGTCTGGATGGCGCCGGCGGGATCAGAGCCGCCGGAGGGCTCGGTGATGCCGAAGAACGTCTTCAGGCCGTCGCGAATGGTCGGGACGGCGTACTTCTCGATCTGCGCCTTGTTGCCGGCCCAGATCGCCGGCGGCGGATAGCGGCCGAAGACGCCGCAGCCCGGGTTGTAGAGACCCATCCGGTGCTGCGACATCTCCTCGAGGGCCACGCACATCGAAAAGGTGTCGAGGCCGCCGCCGCCGTACTGCTCGGGGGCGCCCAGCGCCCAGAGGCCCGCGGCTTTCGTCTTGGCCGCAATGCGCTGGCGGTCTTCCTCGGGCAGGTCCGGCGCGTCGGGGTCGATGCGCTGCTCGACGGGAATGATCTCGTCGCGCACGACTCGACGGATCTGCTCGCGCAGCGCCAGGAGCTCGTCCGGCAGCCTGAAGCCGGGGAACTTCATCGATTCATGGCTGCGCTGCGGCCGGCGGGATTCCACCCCCGCCGGCCTGCCGCGCGTACCGCGCTAGACCCTGACCGGGCGATAGGTCGGCGTGCGCCACTCCGGGAACCGCGCGTCGACGCCGCGGACGATGTCCATGTAGGCCCGGGTCAGGCGCTGCGTGATGGGGCCGACCTTGCCGTCGCCGAGCGAGAACTTGTCGATCGACACGATCGGCGTGATCTCGTAGCCGCTGCCGCAGAAGAACGCTTCGTCGGCGACGTAGAGCTCGGTGCGATCGATCTCGCGCTCCACGACGCCCATGCCGAGGAGCTCGGGGCAGATCGCGTCCATCAGCGTCGTGCGCGTGATCGACTCGAGAATATCGGCGGTGACCGGCGGCGTCACCAGGCGGCCCTTCCTGACCATGAAGAACGTGGCGCCCGTGCCCTCGGCGACGTGCCCTTCCCGGTTGAGCAGGATCGGCTGATCGTAGCCGTCGGCCCGCGCCTGCAAGGTCGCCATCCGGCCGTTCTGGTAGTTGGCGCCGCACTTCAGGCGGATGGGGATCGCGTTGTCCGCGGTGCGCTGCCAGGAGCTGACGCAGCACTTGAGCCCGGAGCCCTCAGCCACGCGCGGCCGGCGGCGCGGGTTGATATAGATCCCGGTCGGCGTCGTCGCGTCGAGCCCGGTGCCGGTCACGTATGCGCACATGTGCATGTGCACGTCTTCCTTGATCTCGTTTCCGGATATCACCGTGCGAACGGCCTCGTAGAGGTCCACGTCGCTGTAAGGAATCGTGAAGCGCATCATCTTCATCGACTCCCGGAAGCGCGCGAAGTGCTCGAGGAGCCGGAAGGAGTAGACCTCGTCGTCCGCCGCGTTCCAGTAGGCCCGCAGACCCTCGAACACGTTGGTCGCGTAGAACACCGCGGCGCTGTTGACGGGCAGGACGGCCTGCGCCGGCGGGACGAGCTTGCCGTTCATCCAGATGTTGAGGTCTGCCATGGCCCGGGCTCCTTTTGGTCGTGAATATGAACTCTGATCGATCCAGCAAAGATACAGGAACCGGGCCTTCCGCGAAACTGGATCGCATCGGCGATACTCTGGGGTGCCGTGACACCCGTGGTCGAGCTCCGCGCGGCCCGCAAGCGCTTCGGCCCCGTCGAGGCGCTGAAGGGCGTGGATCTCGCGATCGGCCCGGGTGAGCTGGTGGCCCTCCTCGGCCCGAACGGGGCTGGCAAGACGACCTCGATCAGCCTAATGCTCGGGCTACGCCGGCCAACTGGCGGCGAAGCGCGCCTCTTCGGCCTCGACCCGGCGGACCGGCGCGCCCGGAGCCGCTGCGGGGTGATGCTCCAGGAGTCCGGAACGACCGGCGTGCTGACGGTCCGCGAGATCGTGGATCTCTTCCGCGCCTACTATCCGGTGTCGCTGCCGGCCGAGCGGGCGATCGCGCTGGCCGGGCTGGACGCGAAGGCGAACGCGCGGATCGCCACGCTGTCCGGCGGCGAGCGCCAGCGCCTCTACTTCGCGCTCGCTGTCTGCGGCGATCCCGACGCGCTGTTCCTGGACGAGCCGACCGTCGGCATGGACGTGGAAGGCCGCCGCGCGGTGCTCGCGAGCATCCGCGCGCTCTCCGCCGCGGGCAAGACGATCGTGCTCACCACCCACTACCTCGAGGAGGCCGATCAGCTCGCGAGCCGCATCGTCGTGATCGATCGGGGCGTCGTCATCGCCGACGCGACACCGCGCGAGATCAAGGCACGGATCCCGAGCAAGCGGATCAGCTTCAGCGTGGCTGCCCCCGTGGGCGACGCGGACTTCCAGGGGCTGCCGGTGCAGAGCCTCGAGGTACGGGACCATCGGGTGGGCCTGCTCAGCAGCGAGCCCGAGCAGGTCCTCAAGGCGCTGTTCGAGCGCGGCGTGACGATCCGGGATCTCGAGGTCACGGGCGCCGACCTCGAGGAAGCGTTCCTCAGCCTGACGAGCCGCGCGTGACACCGGAGGCGGCGCCGTGTCTCCAGATGCTCCTCGCCCAGACGCGGAGCGAGCTGCTCATGCGCTGGCGCGTGCCGGCCTTCAGCGTCACCAACCTGGCCCTGCCGATCGTCTTCTTCACCTTCTTCGGACTGCCGGTGGCCCACATCGTGCGGGGCGACGGCGTGAATGTCGGCGCCTATCTCCTGGGCTCGTTCGGTGCGTACGCCGTGGGCAACGTGATGGTCTACGGCTTCGGAATCGGCGTCGCCAACGAGCGCGGCATGAAGGTCGACCGGCTGATGCGGGCGAGCCCGTTGCCGCCACTGGTGTTCATGCTCGCGAAGGTCATGACGGCGCTGGTGTTCGCGCTCGTGGCGCTCGTGCTTCTGATCGGCTTCGGGATCGTCGTGGGGGGAATTCACGAGACCCCGGCGGTCTGGACGACGATCATCGCGCGGCTGCTCGCCGGCTCACTGCCGTTCATCGCGCTGGGCTTCGCGATCGGCTACTGGTCGGGACCTCACGCGGCGCCGGCGGTCGCCAACCTGATCTATCTCCCGCTGTCCTTCGCCTCCGGACTCTTCGTGCCGCTCGACCAGCTTCCCGGCTTCGTGCGAACGCTGGCGCCGTTCCTGCCGAGCTACCACTATGCGCAGCTCGCCTGGAGCGCGCTCGGCGCCGGCCGCGAATCGCTCGGCGTGAGCCTGGTCTGGCTGGCGGGCTATACCGCGCTCTTCCTGACGCTCGCCGTCCGGGCCTACCGCCGTGAAGAGCGCGCGAAGTTCGCGTGAGCCGGTGAAGATCGTCATCCCCGGAGGCACCGGACAGGTCGGGACGCTCCTGGCGCGGGCGTTTCATCGCGACGGTCACGAGGTCACCGCCCTCGCGCGCGCCCCGGTCCGGGCGCCCTGGCGTGTCGAACAGTGGGATCCCGAGGGGCTCGGCGACTGGACGCGCTGGGTCGACGGCGCCGACGCGGTCATCAACATGGCCGGGCGATCGGTCAACTGTCGCTACAACGCGAAGAATCGCCAGGAGATCATGCATTCACGGGTCGGCTCCACGCGCATCGTCGGCCAGGCGATCGCGCGGGCGAAGCGGCCACCGTCGGCCTGGCTGCAGGCGAGCACCGCGACGATCTACGCGCACCGGGACGACGCCCCGAACGACGACGAAACGGGAATTCTCGGTGGCACCGAGGCCGATGCGCCCGACACCTGGCGCTTCAGCATCGACGTCGCCACCTCGTGGGAGCGAGCGCTCGACGAGGCGGTGGTTCCCGGCACGCGAAAGGTCAAGCTGCGGTCGGCGGTCATCCTGAGCCCCGACCGCGGTGGCATCTTCGACACGATCCTGGGGCTCGTGCGCAAGGGTCTCGGCGGCACGGCGGGCGACGGCAAGCAGTACGTTTCCTGGATCCACGACGAGGACTTCGTTCGCGCAGTCTACTGGCTGCTGGACCGGCACGAGATGACCGGATCCGTGAATCTCGCATCGCCCAATCCGCTTCCGAACCGCGATTTCATGGCTGCGCTGCGGCGTGCGTGGGGAATCCGCGTCGGATTGCCGGCGAGCCGATTCATGCTGGAAGTGGGCGCCGTCTTCATGAAGACCGAAACGGAGCTGCTCCTGAAGAGCCGCCGCGTGGTTCCCAGCCGTCTCCTCGGCAGCGGGTTTGCGTTCACGTTCCCGGACTGGCCGGACGCCGCCAGGGATCTCTGCGCCCGATGGCGGACGCAGCACCGCGCCAAGCAGGTCGGCTGAGCCCAGAACGGTGTCGACGCAGAACCCGAGCCTCCTCGAAGCCGTCGTGGCCGACGGTCGGCCCCTGCTCCAGCTCACCGCTTTTGCCTTGTTCTTCTCGGGCTGCTTTGCGCTCTTCCTTTCGATTCGGCGAGAATTCCTGCCACACGACATCGCGTTTCTCGGGATGACGCCGGACCAGCTGTGCGCCATCGCCGAATGCCGGGTCGTCGCCTTCATGTTTCACGACCGCGTGGCCTTCGGCGGCGTCCTCGTCGCCATCGCGATTCTCTATTTCTGGCTCACCGCCGTGCCGCTCGCCGAGGGAGCCACGTGGGCGTGGTGGACCGTCGTCATCAGCGGCGGAATCGGCTTCCTCAGCTTCCTGTCGTATCTCGGCCACGGGTACCTCGACACGTGGCACGGTATGGGCTCCGTCGCCCTTGTGCCCATCTTCCTGGCGGGTCTTCTGCGCTCACGCGTTCTGCTACGGAGCGCCGCGCGCGCCCGCGCCGCTATTCGTGGTCTCCAGGGCCGTCAGAGACTCGGGCGGCTCGCCCTCCTGGCGACCGGTCTAGGAATGGTGCTCGCGGGGGCCACGATCCTCACGGTCGGTATGACCGGAGTCTTCGTGCCGCAGGATCTCGAGTTCATGCGGGTGAGTATCGCGGAGCTCGACGCGGCCAATCCCAGGCTCGTGCCGCTGATCGCGCATGACCGCGCCGGGTTTGGGGGCGGCCTCCTCTCGGCCGGCCTCGTCGTCGCCGCGTGCGCGCTGTTCGCGAATCCCTCCCGGAGCCTGTGGCAGGCGCTGGCCGGAGCCGGTACCGCGGGATTCGGCGCCGCCATCGGAGTGCATCCGGCCGTCGGATACACGGACTGGTTCCATCTGGCGCCGGCGATCGCGGGGAGCCTGCTCTTCGTGATCGGCCTCGCCCTCACAGCGCCCGGTCAGGAGGGTTGACGCGAAGTCGGTCACCCACTCCGGATTGCGCTAATTGACCTTCCGCTCGCGCCCCGCCCAGTAGGCCAACCGCGGGCGATCACTGAACGATCTCGTCCACGCGGCTCGCCAGCGATTGGGGGATCGCGAGACCGAGCGTCTTCGCTGTCTTGCTGTTGATGACGAGCTCGAATTTCGTGGGCTGCTCCACCGGGAGCTCGCTGGGCTTGGCGCCCTTCAGAATCTTGTCCACGTAGGTCGCAGCGCGCCGAAATCCATCCTTCATGGAAGGTCCGTAGAACATGAGACCGCCGGCATCCACGAACTCGCGCGTTCCATACATCGCCGGCACGCGGTGCTTCGCCGCAAGATCGACGACCCTCGTCGGGTACAGAAGGAACATCCCATCGATTTGAACGAGCAGAGCCTCGGCGCGCTCCCGGCTCATTGCGGCCGAAATTTTAGAAAAATCGTCAGGTGTTCGGGCCTCGAAAATTTGAACCTGGAGCCCGAGAGCGCGCGCCGCCGCGCTCGTCTCGTTCCGCCACAGGGCGTACATCTCATTGGCCGGGTTCGCGAGGACCGCGACCCGTGAGACCCGAGGCGCGGCCTCCCTGAGCAGCGCAAGCTGCTTGCCGACGATGTCGGGTGCCACCATCGACAGCCCGGTTACGTTTCCACCGGGACGCGCGAGGCTGGCTACCAGCCCGGCTGCGACTGGATCACCGGCGCCGGTCATGACGATGGGAATCGTCTGCGTGGCCTGCTTGGCCGCCCGGACGTTCTGCGACGCGGGCGTGACGATCACATCGACCTTGAGACGAACCAGCTCTGCTGCGAGATCCGGCAGCCGTTGATACTGCCCCTCTGACGATCGATGCACGATCGTGATGTTCCGGCCCTCCTCATATCCGAGGTCGCGGAGGCCCTGGATGAACGCGCCCCACACCGGCGCCCCTTCCGGGGAGGTGGGCGGAACATTGCTCAAGATGCCTATCTGAAAAACCTTGCCAGGCAGCTGCGCCCCGACCGGGGGCGGGACCGCCAAAAGGACGAGTGCGAGCGCGAATCCCTTTATGACCTGCGCGAAGAAGGACAGTCTCAGTTGACCTTCCGCTCGCGCCCGGCCCAGTAGGGCTCACGCAGCTTGAACTTCTGGAGCTTGCCGGTGGCCGTCCGGGCGAGCGCCTCGCGGAGCTCGATCGACGTCGGGCACTTGTAGTGCGCCATGCGGCTTCGGCAGTGGGCGACCAGGTCGGCGGCGCTCGCCTGGCTCCCGGGGCGCAGCACCACCAGTGCCTTGATCGTCTCACCCCACTTCTCGTCGGGCACACCGATCACGGCGGCCTCGGCCACCGCCGGGTGCTGGTAGAGGCAGTCCTCCACCTCGATGGACGAGACGTTCTCACCGCCGGTGATGATCACGTCCTTCTTCCGGTCGGCGATCACGGTGTAGGCGTCCTCGGCGTGGCCGCCGTCGCCGGTGTGGAACCAGCCGTCGACGATGGCCTTGGCGGTCTCCTCCGGCTGGTTCCAGTAGCCTTCGAAGACGTTGTTGGTGCGCGTGAGGATCTCGCCGTTGTCGTCGACGGCCATCCGCACGCCGACCGCCGGCACGCCCGCACGCGAGAGGCGCCGGGCTCGCTCCGAGCGGTCCAGTCCGTCCCACTCCTCGGGCGCGCGATTGATCGTGAGCAGGGGCGAGGTCTCGGTGAGGCCGTAGATCTGGATGAACTCCCAGCCCAGCTCGCCCTCGACGCGCTCGACCGTCTTCGACGGCGGCGGCGCGCCGGCCACGACCACCCGCACGCGTCCGGCGCCCGGCACCGACTCTCCGCGCGCGCGCCGCGCCACGGCCGCGTCCAGCACGGCGGCGATGACCGCCGGCGCGCAGTTGAACAGCGTCACGCCCTCGTCCTCGACGCGCTTCAAGATCTCCTCGCCGTCGATCTTGCGGATGATGACCTGGCGCGCGCCAATGGCAGTCACGGCGTAGGGCATGCCCCAGCCGTTGCAGTGGAAGGTCGGCAGCGTATGCAGGTAGACGTCGCGGTCCGAGAGGCCGAGGTGCCAGCCGAACGTGACGGCGTTGAGCCAGCAGCCGCGGTGCGTGAGCTGCACGCCCTTGGGCCGTGCGGTGGTGCCCGACGTGTAGTTGATGGAGACCGTCGCGTTCTCGTCGGTGACCGAGCCGCGCGGCTTGGCACCGGGACGGCCGAACAGGCGCGCGTCGGTCGCCGCGCCAAGCACCAGGCGGTGCTTCACCGTGATGCTCTTCAGTGGCTCATCGAGCTCGGGGTCGATCAGGGCGACCGTGGAGCCCGAGTGCTCGACGATGTAGCGGACTTCCTCGGCGTTCAGCCGGAAGTTCACCGGGACGATGACGCGCCCGTAGACGCTCACGCCGAAGAGGGCCACGAGGAAGCGCGCGGCGTTGGGCGAGATGATCGCCACGCGCTCGCCGTCGGCGACGCCCAGGTCGTCGAGCGCCGCCGCCAGGCTGCGCGACATCGCCGCGAACTGCCGGTAGGTGACCCGGCCGAGCCCGCCGCCCGGCGGATTCGGCTCGTCGACGATCGCCTCGCGATCGCCATAGACATGCTCGGCGCGCTCCAGGAAATCAGCCAGCGTGAGAGGCACGATCATGATGGTTGCTCCCGGCCTTCGGGGCCGTACGGCTCAGGCAAGATGACGACGGATCGCCGCGACCGTGTCGGCGGACTCCTCGGGGCTCGCCACGCGCGGCGTGTGGCTCGTCTCCCAGATCGGCCCCTTCGGATTCGGATCCCAGTCGTAGCGCGGAAAGAGATGCCAGTGCAGGTGGGCGACCGAGTTGCCGAGCACCTCGTAGTTCATCTTGCGCGGGTGAAAGGCGGCGGCGATCGCCCGCGCGACCGCAAGCATGTCGTTGAAGTACTGCGTGCTCTCGTGGTGAGGCAGGTCGTAGAGCTCGGTGGCGTGGGCCTTCGAGACCACCATCGTGTAGCCCCGGTAGTACTGGTCGGGTGCCAGGATCGCGATCGAGGCGGGGAGATCGCGGACTTTGCAGAGCACGTGCCCGGCGGCGCGCGCCGGACACGCCTCGGAATGCTCGAGCGCCGCGACGACCGTGCAGAATACGCATTCTGCCTCGGTCATCGCCGGCGCCCCCATCGTTCGCGGCGGCTACTTGGCCTTGGCCGCCCAGTCCGCGTGGTACTCGATGCCGAGCGACTTCATCTCGGCAAGCTTCTCACCCCAGGCCGCCTTCTGCTTCTCGAGCCCGCGCCGCTCGGTGATCTTGTCCCACTCCTTGGCCGCGGAATCGAGCGCGTCCTTCGGCGACTTCCGCTTGGCCAGGGCCTCGGTGATCTCGAACGAGAGCTTACGCTGGTACTCGTCGGCGGCCGGAATGACCGGGTCGGGCACCAGATACGGGAAGCTCGCCTGGATCGCGTCGAGATACTTGTCGGCGTCCGGGAAGAGCTTGCGGAACTTCTCCGACTTCAGGTGACTCACCCGCCAGGGGTCCATGATCGTCTTGGCGTCCATGACGATCTTCAGGCTCTGCTCGGGCAGCGAGATGAACTCGAGGGCCTTCATGGTGGCCTCGATCTTCTTCGAGTACTTCGAGACCGCGAACGCGCGCCCCGGGGTGATATCCGGCCGGTTGATGATCTTGCCGTCGATCTCCGCGCCGGGCACCAGGCCGAAGCCGGCCTTGCCGACGATGACCGACTCGGCGGGGTTGCCGACGCGCTTGCCGGTCGAGGTCCACGAGTAGAGCAGCGGCACCTCGCCCTTGACCAGCATCGTCTTCGGCTCCTCCGCCTCGAAGAGGAGCACGCCCGGCGGGTAGTACGGCATCGTCTTGACCATCTCCTCGAGCGCCCGCAGGCCGGCGGGACCGTTGATGAGCGGCTTCATGTAGGCGTCGAAGTACTGACCGCCGTACGAGAAGAACCGCGGCCGCCACCAGTGATAGGAGAACCCGCTGCCCGACGGCTTGTAGGAAGCGCCGGCGCCGAAGAGCTTGGCCTGCGTACCGTCCCAGCCCCAGCCGTGGAAGAACTCGGCGGCGTCGTCCCACTGCTTCCACGTCTTCGGCGGCTGCAGGTCGTACTTGTACTTGGCCTTGAACTTCTGCTTGTTCTCGGGCCGATCGAAGGCCGGCTTGTTCCAGTACATGATGTGGATGTCGCCGTCGTACGGCATGCTGACCAGTTTGCCCTGGTGGCGCAGCATCACCTTGGCGAACACGGGGACTATGTCGTCCATGCCAAAGTCGAGCTTCAGCTTCTGGATCCAGGGCTCGAGCGGCTCGAAGTGCCGGCCGTAGTCGGGCATGTTCGACGGCCCGAACATCACGAGATCCCACGGGCTCTGGCCGCTGTTGAACTCGAGCAGCGTCTTGGCCACGAACGCGTCGCCCGGGATGACCTCGATTTCGAGCTTGATGCCGAGCTTGTCGTAGAGGTCCGCCTCCACCAGGCTCAGCGAGTACTTCACGAACTCCGCGTTGACGACCGCGCGCAGCGTCGTGCCCTCGTAGGTCCGGGCACTGCGCGCCGGGCCCGGCAGCGCGAGCCAGCCGAGCATGACGAGACCACCGAGCAGGAACGCGACCGAGGTCGCGGACCAGAATCGCTTCATGGAAATCTCCCTTGTTGTCGTTGCGCGTTAGCCCTTCGTGCCGCCGAGCGCCAGGCCCTTGACCAGATAGCGCTGGAGCATGAAGGCGACCGCGAAGGCGGGAAGCACGCCGAGCACGACCGAGGCGGAGGCTTCGCCGAAGAACATGTCGGTGCCGCCCGACGTGAACGACGTCACCAGCACCATCATCGTCTTGGTCTCGATTCCGGTCAGCACGATCGCGAAGAGAAATTCATTCCAGGTGGCGATGAAGGCGAACAGGGCCACGACCGCCATCCCCGGGGCGATGATCGGCACGATCACCTGGGCGAGCGCCCGGAGCCGCGAGCAGCCGTCGATCATGGCCGCCTCCTCGATCTCCACCGGGAAATCGCGGAGGAAGCCGACCAGCAGCCAGACTGCGAACGGGATGTAGAGCACAGTGTAGACGACCACCAGGCCGAGGTAGTTGTTGGTGATGCCAAGCGTCCGATACACGATGTAGATCGGAATGATGAGGGCGATGGCCGGCAG
>JBKPCO010000167.1:0-22583 GCA_046727415.1 Candidatus Methylomirabilota bacterium | reverse complement strand
GGCCGCCTGCGGCCGGAAGGGCCCGCCGGTCGCGCCGGAGTTGCGGGCGCCGCAGCGCGTTGCCGACCTCGACGCCACCGTGCGCGACACGGCCATCGAGCTGTCGTGGACGCCGCCCCATCGCCGCGAGGACAGGACGCCCATTCGCGACCTCTCGGTGACAACCCGTATCTTCCGGCTTGAGGACAGCGGCGCCGGCGAGCCGAAGACCGCCATCCTCGCGAGAGGCGTGATCGCCGGCTACACGGAAATCGCGTCGCTGCGCGGCGACGATCCGACCCCCGCCGTCGCCCGCGGCAGCCACCTCGTGTTCACCGACCGGCAGGCGCTCGAGTTGCGCCGCCGCTACACCTACGTGGTCGTCGTGGGCGATTCCCAGGGGCGCATCGGCCCGCCGTCGCCGCGCGCGTCTGTGAGGTACGTCCCGGCCGGCGAGCCGCCCGCCGACCTCGTCGCCGAGGCCGGCGATCGCGAGGCGCGCCTGACGTGGCTGCCGCCACCCCGGCTCATCGACGGGAGCACGCCGACCGTCCTGTTCACCTACGAGGTCCTGCGTGCGCCGTCGGCCGACGCCGAGCTGAAGCCCATCACGCCCGTCCCCATCGGTGAGCTGGTGATGACCGATCGCGGGCTCGACAACGACCACACCTATTACTACGCGGTGCGCGCCGTCCAGGTGGCGTCGAATACCGTGGTCTACAGCGCGCCGTCGCCGCGCGTCGCCGTGACGCCTCGGGACGTGACGCCGCCCTCGCCCCCCGCGAACCTGGTCGCGATCCCGTCCGCCGCGACCGTGCGTCTGTCGTGGAGCCCGAGCCCCGAGCGCGACGTCGACACGTACATCGTCTATCGGGCGACCGCGGGAGGCGCCTTCGAGCGCGTGGGCTCGACGCGCGCGTCCACCGCGACGTTCATCGATCGAAATGTCCCGGCCGGCACCTACCGGTACGTCGTGACCGCGCAGGATGCGGGCGCCCGGCCGAACGAGAGCGAGCGGTCGAACGAAGTCACGGTCACCGTGCCTTGACTTCACCTGGCCCGGGTGTTACGAACAACCGTTACATGGACCACTTCCGGTATCGTGATTCCGAGCTCTGCTGCGAGCAGGTTTCGCTGCGCTCGCTGGCCGCCGTGGCCGGCACACCGCTTTACGTCTACTCGAAGGCGGCGCTGCTCGAAGGGCTCGCCGGCTACCACCGTGCCTTCAAGGCCGTCCCTCACGTCGTCTGCTACTCGGTCAAGGCCAACTCGAATCTCGGCGTCCTCTCGGTGCTGGCGAAGGCCGGCGCTGGGGCCGACATCGTCTCCGGGGGCGAGCTCTTCCGCGCGCTGCGCGCCGGGGTCCCGCCCAAGAAGATCATCTTCTCGGGGGTCGGCAAGAGCCGCGACGAGATGCGCGAGGCGCTCAAGGCCGACATATTGATGTTCAACGTCGAGTCGCGAAGCGAGCTGAAGGTGCTCGACGAGGTGGCGCGCGAGATGGGCGTGCGGGCGCCGGTCGCGATCCGGGTGAACCCGGACGTGGATCCGCAGACCCATCCCTACATCGCCACCGGGCTGAAGACGTCGAAATTCGGCGTGCCCTACGACGAGGCGCTCGTGGCCTACGAGGAAGCGGCGAGGATGCCGGGTCTCGACGTGATCGGGGCCGACATGCACATCGGCTCGCAGCTCACCAAGGCCACCCCGGTCGGCGACGCGGTGCACCGCGTCGTCGCGCTCGTCAAGGCGCTCCGGGAGCGCTCGATCGAGATCCGCATGATCGACGTCGGCGGCGGACTCGGCATCCGCTACCGCGACGAGACACCGCCGACGCACGAGGAGTACGCCTCGGTGCTGCTGCCGGCGCTCCGCGAGTCCGGCGCGACGGTCCTGCTGGAGCCCGGGCGCTCGATCGTCGGCAACGCCGGCGTCCTGCTCACGCGGGTCCTCTACCGGAAGGACACGGGCGCCAAGAAGTTCGTCGTGATCGACGCCGCCATGAACGATCTCGTCCGGCCGTCGTTCTACGGCTCCTTCCACGACATCCGCGCGGTCGACGAGGCCGGACGCACGCGCGCGCCCGAGACCGTCGACGTCGTGGGCCCGATCTGCGAGTCGGGCGACTTCCTGGCCAAGGACCGGGAGCTGCCGCGCGTCGAGCAGGACGAGCTCGTCGCGCTGATGAGCGCGGGAGCGTACGGCTTCGCCATGGCCTCCAACTACAACACGAGACCGCGGGCCGCCGAGGTGCTCGTGGACGGTAACCGCTATACGATCGTGCGCCGCCGGGAGACGTACGAAGACCTGGTGGCGGGGGAGACGCCTCTATGAGCCAGACGTTCCAGGGTTCATTCGTCGCGCTGGTCACCCCGTTCCGGAATGGCAAGGTCGATGAGGCGAAGCTCCGCGAGCTGGTCGAGCTCCACGTCGCGAACGGGACCGACGGCCTGATCCCGTGCGGAACCACCGGTGAGTCCCCCAGCCTCAATCACGACGAGCACCGCGGGGTCGTGGAGATCGTCATCGAGGCGGCGCGCGGCCGGATCCGGGTCGTCGCCGGCACCGGCTCCAACTCGACCGCCGAGGCGATCGAACTCACGAAGCACGCCGAGCGGGCGGGCGCGGCCGGCGCGCTCGTCGTCAATCCGTACTACAACAAGCCGACCCAGGAGGGTCTCTACCGACACTTCCGCGGGGTCGCCGAGTCGGTTGCCATCCCCGTCCTCGTCTACAACATCCAGAGCCGGACGGCGGTGAATGTCGAGACCGACACGATGGCCCGGCTGGCTCGCGACGTCCGGAACATCGTCGGAGTGAAGGAGGCGTCCGGGTCGCTCGACCAGATGAGTCAGGTGATCGCGGCGTGCGGTCCCGACTTCTCCGTCCTGTCGGGCGACGACAACATCACCCTGCCGCTCCTGGCCATCGGCGGCAGCGGCGTCGTGTCGGTCATCGCGAACATCTTGCCGCGCGAGACGGCCGACCTGGTGCACGCGGCGCTCGACGGCGACTGGAAGCGGGCCCGCGACCTTCACTACCGCCTGTTCCCGCTGGCGCGGGCCGCGTTCCTCGAGACCAATCCCATCCCGATCAAAGAGGCCATGGCGATGGCCGGCATGATCGAGCCCGAGTTCCGGCTGCCGATGTGCCGCATGAGCGACGCCAACCGCGAGAAGCTGCGCGCGATCCTCAAGTCGTACGCTCTCGTCAAATAGTCGGAGTATGAGCGTCGCCGACGGGGACACATCCCCGAGCACGGGGAACGCGGCGACCCCGACGGCACAGGTCGTCGTCGCCGGCGCCGCCGGCCGCATGGGAAACCGCATCGTGGCGTGTCTGGCCGACACGCCCGGGCTGCGTCTGGTTGCCGCGCTCGAGGCCCACGGTCATCCCTCGCTCGGCGCCGACGCGGGCGAGCTGGCTGGGGTGCGAAGGGCCGGCGTCACGGTCGGCGCCGACGCCGCGGCCGCCATCACACCTGATCGCGTGCTCATCGAGTTCTCGATCCCCGAGGCCTCGCTCGATCACCTGCGGCTCGTCGCGAAGAGCGGCGCCCGCGCGGTGATCGGCACCACCGGCTTCAGCGCGGCGCAGCGCGCCGAGATCGGTGAGCTGGCCCGGCACGCCGCGATCTTGATATCGCCCAACATGTCGGTCGCCACGAACGTCGCGTTCAAGCTCCTAGCCACCATGGCCAAGGCGCTCGGGGACGAGTACGACGTCGAGATCACCGAGACCCATCATCGCTTCAAGAAGGACGCGCCGAGCGGCACGGCGCTGCGCATGGCGGAGGTCGTGGCCGCCGCGCTCGGCCGCGACCTGGACCAGGTGAGCGTCTACGGCCGGCAGGGGCTGCCGGGCGAACGGCCGAAGCGCGAGATCGGGATCTTGTCGCTCCGCTCCGGGGACGTCGTCGGCGAGCACACGGTATCATTCGGCACGCTGGGCGAACGCCTGGAGCTGGTGCACAAGGCCCACAACCGCGACACCTACGCGCGGGGCGCGCTTCGCGCGGCGCGGTTCATCGCCGGGCGCCCGCCGGGTCTCTACTCGATGGCGGATGTCCTCGGCCTCGCGTGACGGCGTGAGGCACTGATGGCCGACAAGCTCCTCCTGGAGGACGTCCGCTTCTACGGCCAGCACGGGCTCACGCGCGCCGAGCAGGTCGTCGGCGCCTGGTTCTCGGTCGACGTCGAGATGGCCGTCGACCTGCAGCCGGCGGTCCTCTCCGACCAGGTCACGTCGACGCTCGACTACGGCGTGATCGCGCGGCGCATCGTCGAGATCGGGACCAAGAACCGGGTCAACCTCATCGAGCGTCTCGCCGGGCTGATCGTCGAGGCGCTGTTGCGAGAATTTCCGGCCCGGGAGATCCGCGTGCGCGTCCGCAAGCTCACGCCCCCGCTCGAGGGCCTGGTGGGGACGCCCGCTGTCGAGCTCATCCGGAACCGGGCGTGACCCGCGTTTACCTCTCGCTCGGTTCGAACGTCGGCGACCGGCTGGGCGTGCTGCGGGCGGCGGTGCGCCGGCTCGGCGGGCTCGAGGCCGTCCGGTTCGTCGACGCCTCCCCGCTCTATGAGGGCGAGCCGTGGGAGAGCGAGCCTGGCCAGACGACTGGTGAGCAGCGCTGGTACCTCAACTGTGTCGTCGCGATCGAGACGACACTGCCGCCGCGCGGGCTACTGGCCGCGATCCAGACCATCGAGACCGCCCTGGGCCGGATCCGGCCGCCGGGAACACCCGAAGCCCAGCGCTTCGCTCCGCGGACCCTCGACATCGACATCTTGTTCTATGGCGACCAGGTCGTGAGCGCGGGCGACGATCTCCAGATCCCGCACCTGCTCCTCGCCGAGCGCGAGTTCGTCCTCCGGCCGCTGGCGGACCTGGCGCCCGAGCTGGAGCACCCCGCCCTCTACCGGTCGGTCCGTGAGCTGCTCGCGGAGCTCGTGGACGAGCACGACGTCCGCGCCGGCGACTATCCGGCGCGCTGGTTCGAGGACTGAGCGAGGCCGTGGCGTCCGACGAGTTCCATCGTCTCGCGCTCGAGCACCTGGACGCCCTCTACAACTTCGCCATGTACCTGACCCGGAACCCTCCGGAAGCCGATGATCTCGTTCAGGAAACGTACCTCCGAGCTTTCCGGTTTTCGCATCGGTTCCAACCGGGAACCCACCTGCGCGCCTGGCTGTTTCAAATTTTGAGGAACACGTTCTTGACCTTCTATCGGCTTCGCGAGCGGGAAGCGGCGCTCGCGGAGGACGGTGTTCCGACTTGGGACGTTCCGATGTTTCACGACGCGCCCGAGGAGTCGAGCGGCGCCGTCGAGGCGCATACCGATCTCGAGCGCGCGCTGATGCGCCTGCCCGAGGAATTTCGAACCGTGCTCCTGCTCGCGGAGGTCGAGGGAATGGCCCTCGAGGACGTCGCGCGCGTGCTGAGCTGTCCGGTGGGCACGGTCAAGTCTCGCATCTTCCGGGCGAAGGAGCGCCTGCGCGGACTCTTGCAGGACTACACGAAGAAATGAGCGGCGAGCATTCCCCCGACTCCGACGAAGTGCTGGGCACGCGCCTGCGCGCCGAGCTGACGCGCTATTCGGCTCCGACCGGGCTGCGCGCCGCCATTACCCAGAGCGGCGCGCCAGCGCCGCGGCGGCCGTGGCTCGCTCCGGTGCTGGCGGCTGCCGCCACCGCGTTGGCACTGGGGCTCGTGTTTCTGCTGGTGGGACCGCAGATGGTTCCGGCCGATCCCGCCGAGCGGCTCGTGCGCTCCGTGGTCGCCGAGCACACCCGGGCCCTCATGTGGGGCGCGCGGCGCCCCGAGGTCATTCCGACCGCGCTCCCGTGGCTCACGCAGGAGTCGGGGATCGGCCTCAAGCAGGTCTTCGCCGGCGACGATCGTCTGCAATTCTCCGGCGCCGAGCCCGTCTACCTGGAAGGGCATCGCGGCATCGCCCTGCACTATCGGGACGCCGACGGCCACCTCGTGAGCTACGTCGTGCTGCCGATCGCGGGCTTCCCGGTGCCCGACCGGCGCCGGATCCAGATCGAGCGGGGCACGAATCGCTGGAGGCCGGCGCTGATGCACGACAGCGGCTTCTCGGCCTGGGTGTGGCGGCAGGGCGAGCTCGCCTGCTTCCTCGTATCCGACATGGTCTCCGACGACGACGTGGAGCGCTTCAAGGACTACTTCGTCCGCGTCCGGGTCTCGACCGATCCCGTTCCCGCCCGCTGAGCGGCGACGCGGAGCGCCGCTCGCGGCTCCGCTACTTCCTCACGGCCGCCTGTCCGTTCGTCGACTCTCCGTAGCGAGCCGCCCGGGTCGCGTTGTGAACCAGCGTGACCACCGCGGTGGTGTTGTCGGCAAGCCGCCGCTGCGCCTGAGCCTGCTTGAGCTGAGCCTCGCGAAGCTGGCGCTGGAAGTAGTCGGCCTGCCATGGCGGCGCCTGGCTCACCGCCGCCTGCGCACTGGCGATCTCGCGGGCGGAGCGGCGCAGCTGCTTCCAGTCGGCCGCCGCCGCGTAGAGCGCGGTGCACGCCTCCGAGACGGGAACTCCGAGGGCCCTGTTGTCGCCCCGGCTCAAAGCGATGTGGTAGCGGTATCGGATCAACGCGAGTCGGTTACCGATGGGGCCCATCCGAACCGTGAATTCCTCGTAGCTCGACTGCGCGTTCAGGACGGCCGAGGCGGCCCGGACATCCATGAGGAGCGAGAGCAGCTCCTGTCTCAGCTCGATCCGCAAGCGCTCGCTCTCGTAGTGCAGGCGATCCGGGTCCGCCAGAATCGCCTGGATCGTGGATCGCGTGTTCTCGATCGTCCTTTCGCACGAGAGCGTTACGCCGCGGACGCAGGCCTGCTTCTGCGCGTCGAGGCTCCTGAGCTGAGCCTCGAGCGCCGTCGCGAACGCGCGATCGTCCGCCGACAGTTCCGCCCGCGCGATTGAAGGTGCCAGCGCCAGACATAGCATCAGGCCGGTCGTCGCTATGGTCTTCATGACATCCCCGAATGGAGCAAGCCGCATGCCGCCACACGATTTCACGGGGTTACGACCCGGTCTTCCCGTCGGGAAGGTCCGAATTGGCGACGGGGTGACGATTTTCGTCTAGCTGATTCCCGTGCAGCTAGTGCACGCTGCCGCCTCCGTCCACCAGGATCGTCTGGCCGGTGATGAAATCGCTGTCGTCCGAGGCGAGAAAAACGAGCGTGCCGACGACGTCTTCCGGAACCTCGGCGCGCCTGAGCATGCGCAGCCGGATGTTCGCCTCCTTCCCCTCGTCTGGCATGTTCTTCTCGTTTTCGCCGCTCAGGGTGAAGCCCGGCGCGATGGCGTTCACGCGAATGCCGAACTCGCCGAGCTCGCGGGCCAGCGAGCGGGTGAACCCGATGACGCCGCCCTTCGAGGTCGTGTAGTGGATGTAGTTCGGCACGCCCTTGAAGAACGTGCTGGACGAGATGTTGATGATCTTGCCCTTGCCGCGCGTCTTCATGGCCGGAAAGACGGCGCGCGCGCAGAGGAATAGCCCACGCAGGTTGACGGCCATGACCCGGTCCCATTCCTCGACCGGAATCTCCATGAACGGACGCCGCACGATCGTGCCGTAGATGGCGGCGTTGTTCACCAGGACATCGATCCCGCCGAAGCGCGCGAGCGTCTCGGTGGCCAGGCGCAGCGTATCGCTCTCACGCGACACGTCGCATTCCACCCCCAGCGCCTGCGCGCCCCGGGCCTCGACCTCCGTGACGACGGGCTTCGGATCGGCGATGTCCGCCACCACGACCCGGGCACCCTCTGCGGCGACGCCGACGCAGTACTCGCGACCGATGCCCCGCGCGCCGCCCGTGACAACGACGACCTTGTCCTTCAGGCGCATAGCCCTCCCCCCGAGCCGTCAAAGTGTCGCCTCCTGGCGCGACGCCCCTCGGCTCCTTCTGCGGCTACAGCTGGAAGGTCTTGACGTACACCCCCGGTGAGCCCTGCGCGTGCCGCATGTGCGGCCGGATGCGCTGCGTCTCCGGCGCGATGTCCCGCTGCGCCGCCCACGCCGCGCTCTCGGAGACCTTGGGGTTCTGGAACTCGTAGAACGTGAGATAGGTCGGCGTACCGGTCACCGCGCGGAAGCGCCGGCCGCGAATGACGCCGGGCACCTTCTCGTAGTTCGGAATGTAGATCGTGTTGTACCAGGTGTTGAAGTCCGTATCGATCTCCGCGGGAACGTCCATCCGGCCGAGCTGGAGCGCCGGGGCCATGTCGCTCTCGGCCACCGCGGACGTCAGTGTCCTGGGATGAATGAGCGTGTAGACGTTGCGGATGAAGGTGGTGCCGATGACGTCCGGCGAGCAGCGCTTCGTCCACTCCGTGGGATTGTTTCGCACCTTCATGTAGGCGTCGGATTCGAGGACGGCGACGTTCTCGAGCTCGTAGACGGCGAGGTGCTTCGGGCCACCCTTGACCGCCTCGTAGCGCGCGCCGCTCAGGAAGCCGGGGATCCGCAGGCGCTCGGCCAGGTGCTCCTCGTTGTACCAGCGATTGAACTCCTTCTCCTTGTCCGCCGGTACGTCGGCCCAGACCATCATGAGTCCCGCGCCCTTCTTCTTGGTCGCCATGGCTGACTCCTTTCGTAGCTGGATCTTAGACCACCGCCCCGACGAGCGCCACGCTGGGCAGTCCCGGCCCGACCTGCTCCTGCTCGACGAGCCGTCGCAAGGGCTAGGGCCTCGCATAGTCGACCAGATCTTCGACACGATCGACCGCATCCGGAGCGAGCGCCGGCTGACCATCCTGCTGGTCGAGCAGCGGGTCGTGGAGTCGCTCGAGCTGTGCAACCGCGGCTACGTGCTCAAGACCGGCGCGTGGTGCTAGCGGGCGCTCGCGATGCGCTCGTGGCCACGCGCGCGTTCAGCGCGCCTACCTGGGCGCCGGCGCGTGACGCCCGGCTGGTTGCGCTAACCCGTCTCGATCGGCAACGACGGATCGGCGGCCGACTCCGAGACCGAGGTGTCACAATCGGCCTGTCCACGATTCGACAGACTTGAAGCATCCGGCCCGGTAGGGTAGACGTTGACCCATGTCGGCATCTGAGTACCAGCAGCTCATCGCGTTCCTCGGTGAGCGCTTCGAGACGATCGATCGCCGATTCGAGGCGATAGACCGCCGCTTCGACGAGCTGCGCGGCGAGATTCTCGGCCACTTCGACGAGGTCTACCGGCGGCTCGAGCGGCTGGAGCAGAAATACCAGGCCATCACCCAGACGCTCCGGCGCATCGAGGCTCTGCTGGCCGACGAGCGCGTGCGGCGGGAGATCCTCGAGCGCGACCTCGCGACGCTCCGAGAGAACGTGGCCGTGCTCAACACTCGGATCGAGGACATCGAGCGCCGCCTGCGTTCCTCCTGACCGTGGAACCGATCAAGCCTCGAAGCCGTACCCTGCCGGACTTGCTGGACGAGATCACAGCGCGCGAGCCTGGCCGTGAGTTTATCGTCGGCGCCGCGGAGCGCCTGAGCTACGGCGAGACGCGCGCCCGCGCCCGAGAGATCGCGAAGGGGCTCTACGCCTTTGGCGTGAGGCGCGGCGACAAGATCGCGCTGCTGATGCCCAACCGTCCGGAGTGGCTCCTGGTCAATTTCGCGGCGACCCTGCTGGGCGCCACGCTCGTGCCCATCAGCACGTGGTCGCGGGCCCGCGAGCTCGCGTACACCCTCGACCACTCCGACGCCTCGACGCTGATCACCGTCGAGCGCTTCGGCAACCAGGACTACGCGGGCATGCTGGCCGAGCTCGGCGGCGCGGGATCGCCGCGGCTCCCGAACCTCCGGCGGGTGGCGGTGCTCGGGCGACCGCCCGCGCCGGCCGGCTCGCCGGCCGCCGCCGTCACGCTCGACGACCTCGTGCGTCTCGGCTCCGGGGTCGGCGATAACGAGATCGACACCGCCCAGCGCGCCGTCGGGCCCGACGACGTCGCGTACATTCTCTACACGTCAGGGACCACGTCGACACCCAAGGGCGTTCAGCTCGCGCACGGTGGTCTCGTCGAGAACATGTGGAACATCGGCGAGCGGCAACACCTGACCGGCGCCGACCGCATGTGGATGGCGATCTCGCTTTTCTGGAGCTTCGGCGGCGCCAACGCGCTTCTCGCCGTCATGACCCACGGCGGGACCATCGTGCTGCAGGAGTCCTTCGACGCCGCGGGCGCACTGGCGTTGATCGAGCGCGAGCGTTGTACCGTCTACTACGGCACCCCCAACATCGCGATAGCGCTCACCGAGCACCCCGACCGTCCGCGGCGCGATCTGTCGTCGCTGCGCACGGGCGCCGCGATCGGACCGCCACCCGCGATGCAAATGGTGATGGATCTCGGCGCGCGGGAAATCTGCAACGTCTACGGCCTCACCGAGACCTACGGCAACTGCGCCGTGACCGACGCTCACGACCCATCGGAACAGCGCCTGACGACCGTCGGCCTGCCGCTGCCCGGGATGGAGATCCGCATCGTCGACCGTGAGACGCGCCGACCGCTGCCGCCGGGCGAGACCGGCGAGATTCTCGTCCGAGGCCATCTGACTCCCGGCTACTACAAGGACGCCGCCGTCAACGCGGCCGCGTTCGACGCCGACGGCTTTCTCGTCACCGGCGACCTCGGCCTCGTCGGGGACGACAGCCGGCTGCGGTTCCGCGGCCGTATCAAGGAAATGGTCAAGAGCGGCGGGATCAACGTGGCGCCGCTCGAGGTTGAGGAGGTCTTGCTCGGGCATCCCGCCGTCGAGCAAGCGTATGCGGTCGGCCTGCCCGACCCGCGCCGCGAGGAGATTCTGGCCGCTGTGATCGTCCTGCGCGAGGGTCACGACATCGAGCCGGAGGCGCTGCGCGCCTTCTGCAAGGCCGCGCTCGCCGCCTACAAGGTGCCCCAGGAATTCTGCCTCATGCGGCGAGACGAGCTGCCGGTCACGGACACCGGCAAGGTGCAGAAGGTCAGGCTGGCGTCGATGCTGGCGGCGAAGCGCGCCGGCTAGACGGCGCCGGCGCGCTCCGCGGCCCGCGCTAGTAGCGCACCTCGAAGCCGGTGAGGGCCGAGATGCGGGCCGACGAGAACCCGAAGACCTCCTCGTACTTCTCGTTGATCACGTTCTGCAGACGGGTCTTCCACGTGATCTCCTTGAGGCCGATCACGTCCTTGAACAGAACGATAGCGCATGACAGATCGAGCTTGTCGTAGCCGGGCAGCGTCTTGCGCACGCCCGGAAAACCGCCGCTGAAGTCGACGTCCTCGGACTCACCCTTCACGTACAGCGTCCCCGCCGCCCGCACGCGGTCGCCGGCGTACCCGATCGACACGCTGCCCGAGTGTTTGGGCCGGCGCAGGAGCGGCTGGCCATTGAGGAAATTGACCTGCCCGGTGATCCCGCCGTCGTTCGTCACCTCCGTGCGCAGGTAGGTGTAGTTGGCCGTCGCTGACCAACCCGGGAACGGCCGCACGACCAGCACCGCCTCGACGCCGCTCGACTTCGCCGCCTGGATGTTCGTCGAGCCCTGGGTGACGCTGACGAAGGCGAGCATGTCCTTGAACCGGTTCTCGAAGTAGGTGGCGCTAAGCTGGACCTTGTCGCCCCAGAACGGCTGGTCGACGCCGGCCTCCCAGCTTTCCGACCGCTCGGCCTTGATGTCGGGGTTGCCGGGGATCCCGAAGCCGCCGAACTCCTCGAAGAAGCTCGGCTCCTTGATTCCGGTACCCCAGGCACCGCGCACCCGTGTGTTCGTCACGGGAGCCACCGCGGCGCCCGCCACCCGTGGGGTGAGCTTCGTGCCGTAAGAGGTGGCGTCGTCGTAGCGTCCACCAGCGTTGAGGAAGACGCGATCCATCCAGCCGAGCTGCCCCTGCAGGTAGAACGACTTGGTATCCCGCCATTCGTCCGTACGGTTCGGAACGCCCACCGGATGGAGACGCTGCCTGAAGTCCTGGTATTCGTAGCTCCCGCCGAGGACGAACACCGGGGTGATCTGCCAGAACTTCGGCGGCGTCAGCGCGATGTTGTAGTCGGCGAAGTACCGGGTCTCCTTGCTCGTGGTCTTCGTCCCCTCCGGCGGCGAGAACGCGTCGGTCGGGACGCCCAGGTCCATCGGGTCCACGAAGCGGTCGCTGATGAAGCTGGCGCCGAGCTTCACCCGATGCTCGAGCCACGACGTCTGACGATATCGCCCGCCGAGGGTCAGGATCAGGCGATCGACGTTCTCGAACTGATGAGGGTCGAGCGTGTCGAAGCGATCGCCCGCGCCCTCCGTCGGCACCTCCAGATGGCTCGCGACGTAGCGCCCCGTGAACGTGAAGTCGAGCTCCGGAATCGGGCTCAGGTCGAGGCGCAGGGCAAACGTGTCGTTGTCGGCGTCGTTGTTGACGGGAAGAATGCCCTGCGTCGACACGTGGCCGTATTCGAAGAAGACTCCGGCGTACTTGTTCCCCCACGAAACGCCCGCACGCTCTTCGTGCGTCGCGTAGTTGCCGCCCTCGGCGGAGACCCACGCCGAAAAGGGCCCCTCGCCGCGCGGCGTGAAGAACTGGATGACTCCCGTCATCGCGTCGGCGCCGTAGAGGGCGCTTTGCGGTCCCCGGACGATCTCCACGCGGCCGACGCCGACGGTCGTGATGTTCCCGAAGTCGAAGCCACCGCCGCCCAGGTTCACCTTCATCCCGTCGAAGAGAACGAGATTCATGTTGTTGTTGCCGCCGCGGATGAAGACGGAGGTGGTGCCGCCGCGGCTGCCGGTCTGGCTCAACGAGAGGCCGGGCTGGTCTCTCAAGATCTGCAACACGTCCGTCACCTGCCGCTGCTCGATCTGCTCGCGCGTGATCACGCTGACGGACGCGCCGGTCTGGCCGACCGGCGTCTCGGTCTTGGTCGCGGTCACCACCACCGGATCCAGCGGAGCCGTTGTCGTTGGGGCCGGCGGCGTTGTTGTCGTGGGTGTGGGCGGCGTTGGTGTCGTCGGGGTCGTCGGCTGCTCTTGAGCCGCCACGCCGACCGCACTCCCGAGTACCAGCATCAGTGTCAGAACTCCGATGACCCGCGTCATCTCGTCCTCGCTCTCGCGCGGGTCTGGCGGAGCGTCGATGCGCTCCGTCGGCCCGCCATCTCGGCCTGGACCAGGTCTCCTGGCTTCCGGATCGTTCTACTCCCCGCCCTTCCCGGCCGCGCTCGGCCAGTGGTCTTCGCGGGTTTCGTCCCCGGCTACAGTTGCGGGGCAGCGCCGGCTTGGCACCGGCTTCCCTCGTGTCCAGGCGCGTGCACTGCACGCGTCAGTCGGTCGTCATCTCATCGGCCGTGCTGGTTCACGGCTGGCGCTCCTTTCGGCGCACGCGGCCACGAAACGGTCGGCGAGCTCGGGATTCGAGGCGAAATGAAGATGCACGTAGCTCATGAGCACGCCCTTCACGACATATCCCTCCGCGCGCTCCTCGCCGTGGCGTGGACGCAGGCGGTAGGCGCGCGCGATCGCGTCGGGCAGCGGATCGATTCGCGAATAGTGGAACTCGTGACCTCGCGCCACCATGCCGGCGCCTCCGAGCGGCGTGGGCCCGGTGAACGTCACCTCGGTGTACGCGAGCGAGAGCCGGCGCGGCCGCATGCGTACGGTGGTCGGCAGAAGGCCGACCATGGCATGCGTTACGCCGTCGAGATCCTCGAGCGCGTCCGCCAGGTACATGAGGCCGCCGCACTCGGCGTAGATCGGACCGCCAGCGGCCGCGAAAGCGTGGACGGCTTCCCGCACGGGCCCGTTCGCGGCCAGTGTCTGCGCGTGCAGCTCAGGGTAACCGCCGCCGAAGTAGAGCCCATCGACTCGCGGCATCTCGCGATCGGCGAGCGGACTCCAGAACACCAGCTCGGCGCCGGCCGCCTCGAGGAACGCGAAGTTGTCGCGGTAGTAGAAGCAGAACGCCGGATCGCGCGCGACACCGATGCGCGCGCGCGGAGGCCCCGGCCGTGGGCCGTCGTCGGGCGGCGCCACGCGAAGCGGGGAAGCCAGGTTCCAGAGGGCATCGAGGTCGACGGAGCGCTCGACGATGTCGGCGAGACGGCGGCGTGTGTCAGCGGTCAAGGGCCCCTCGCCGGCGGTGACCAGGCCGAGATGTCGCTCGGGCACGGTTAGCGCCGCGTCAAGCGGAATCGCGCCGAGGGGCACCGCGCGACAGCGCGAGGCGATGGCGCTCTGAACGAACCGCGCGTGTGTGTCGCCGGCCACGCGATTGGCGATGACGCCGCCGATCTCGAGCTCGGCGTCGAAGTGCTCGAAGCCGAGCACCACGGCCGCGACGCTGCGCGCTGCCGTCTCCGCGTCGATCACGAGCACCACCGGCGCGCCGAGCCACTTCGCCACCTGCGCGGTGGAGCCGTCGTCGCTGGTCCCATCGAGCCCGTCGAAGCAGCCCATGACGCCCTCGACGATCGCCAGGTCGGCGTCGTGAGCGCGCCGCGCGACGGTGGCGCGCGCGTGCTCGCGACCGCACATCCAGCCGTCGAGGTTGTACGACGGTCGGCCGGTCGCGATCTCGTGAAAGCCCGGATCGATGAAGTCGGGGCCGACCTTGAAGGCCTGGACGGTCAGGCCCCGGCGCTGGAACGCTTCGAGCAGACCGAGGGTGACGGTGGTCTTGCCGACTCCGCTCGCCACTCCCGCGACGACCAGTACACGGGGCGAGCTCGACGACGGGGCGCGCATCCCGGGTCCTCCCGCGAAGACCGGTTTCGTGGTACGCGCCGGGGGCAGGTCTCCTGACTTCCGGATCGTCCTACTCCCCGCGCCTTCCCGGCTCTCGCCAGTGGCTGTTGCGGGTTTCGTCCCCGGTTACAGTGACGGGGTCGCGGCGGATTCGCACCGCCTTCCCTGGGCCCTCGTGGGCACCCCGGGCGCAGAAACGGGGCGAGGCTAGCAGAGTTCGGTGCCGGTTGCAACCGCGTGGCCTATGATGCGAAGCGAGGCATGCGGCGTCTCTCCGCGGAAAGCTGGCAGCGCAACGTCTGGGCTCTCACGCTGACCGTCTTCATCTCGTTCGTCGGCTTCCAGTTCTTCTCGCCGTTCCTGCCGCTCTACATCCGCGAGCTCGGCGTGACCGATCCGGCCAAGATCGCGCTGTGGTCGGGCCTGCAGGCGGCCGTCACGCCGGGCGTGTCGGGGATCCTGTCGCCGGTCTTCGGACGACTGGCCGATCGTTTCGGCCGCAAGATGATGCTCATCCGCTCGCTCATCGGGTTCGTGATCATCGTGGCGGCGATGGGGCTCGTCACGTCGGTCCTGCAGCTCTTTCTGCTCCGTCTGCTCATGGGGTTCTTCGCCGGCTTCACGCCCATGGTGATGGCGCTGGCGACCGTGTCGGCGCCGCGCGACAAGGTGCCGGCGGCAATCGGCATGGTGCAGTCTGCGCAGCTCCTGAGCGTGGCCGTCGGCCCGGCCATCGGCGGCTACGTCGCCTCCCACTTCGGGATGCGCTACGCCTTTTTCGCGACGGCGGGACTGTGCGCCGTGGCCCTGCTCGGATTGATCGTACTGTTCCAGGAAGTCGCGGCGCCGGCGCCGGGCACCCAGCGGGCGACGGCCACGCGCGTGCCGCTGCGGCGCATCCTGCTCTATCCTCACTTCCCGGCGGTGGTGGCGCTGCTCTTCATCGCCCAGTTCCTCGACCGCGGCCTGTCGCTCCTGATTCCCCTCCAGGTCGCACACATGCCGGGTCTCGAAAAGGTCGCGGCCACCGCGGGCACGATCGTCTCCATCGGGGCCATCGCGGCAACCGCCTCCGCCAACATCGCAGCGCGCCTGGCGCGCGAGATCCCGGCCGCCCGGATCCTCCTGATCGGATTGCTGGTGGGCGGGCCGCTGTGCGCGGCCATGGCCCTGAGTCACGGCTGGATGACGCTGCTCGTGCTGCGCACACTCGCCGGGCTCTGTCTCGGCGCGGCGATCACGCTGACGTACTCGCTGGGCGCTGCCATCGTGCCGGCGGAGCATCGCGGCGCCGCGTTCGGCTGGCTGGGTCTCGGGCTGCAGGTGGGCACCGCGGCCAGCCCGCTCGTGTGCGGCGCGATCGCCGCGGCGAGCCTTCCGGGCGCGTTCGTCTTCGAGGGCGTGCTCGCGTGGGTGGCGGTCGCGGTGCTGGCCTTCGGCGCCCGCGGGCTGCGCGCGCGGGCCGCCTAATCGTACCGGGGGCGGCGCTTCTCGCGGAAGGCGGCGACGCCCTCCCGGAACTCGGCGCTGGCCCGCACGAGGTCGCCCAGCTCCTGCTCCATCGGCTCGCGCGAGAGCGCGTGCGCGGCGATCGTCGAGCTGATCTGCCGCTTCACCGCCTGCACCGCCGCCGGGCTGTTCGACGCGATCAGCTCGGCGGTCTCCAGCGCCCAGGCCATGAGGCCTTCGGCGGGCACGACGCGATTGATGAGGCCGAGACGCGCGGCCTCCGCAGCGTCGATCAGGCGGCCGGTCAGCAGCAGATCCATCGCGTAGACGAACCCGATCTGCTGAACGAGCTTGATCGTGGCACCGCCGAATGGATAGACCGACCACGTCACCTCGGGCAGCCCGAAGCGCGCGTGCGGAGCCGCCGCGCGGATGTCGGTGGACAGGAGCAGCTCCACGCCGCCGCCGGCACAGTCGCCGTTGACGGCGGCGATGATCGGTTTGGAGAAGACGTGGTGCTTCAGCAGCGCGTGGCCGACGATCGCCGCCTTCTCCGGCGACGCCGAGAGGTCGCCGCTCAGGTCGGCGCCCGCGCAGAAGGCGCGGTCGCCGGCGCCGGTGAGGACGATCGCCCGGCAGGGCCCGCGCTCGAGCTCGTCCCAGAGCCGCGCCAGATCGGCCATCATTTGCCGCGACATCGCGTTGCGGCGCGGCTGGTTGTCGATGGTCATGACCACGACGTGCCGCGCGTGCTGGTGGACCCGGATCTCCACGTCAGTCTCGCAGATCGGGAAGAACGACGACCTTGCCGTACGCCTTGCGATCGGTCAGCAGGCGAATGGCCTCGACGCTCTTCTCGAGCGGGAGCCGGTGGCTGATGCACGGCTTGAGCTTGCCGCCGGCGTACCACGCGAGCAGCTCGTCGACCGACCGGCGGAGCTTGTCGGGCGCCTGCCAGCGGAAGTAGCGCAGCGAGCTCCCCAGCGCGGAGCGGTTCTTGACGAGAAGCCGGTTCGCCGGGATCTGCTGGACTCCGCCCACGAAACCCACGATCAGGATGCGCCCGCCCCAGCCGAGCGACGAGAGCGCCGCATCGAAGAGATCGCCACCGACCGGGTCGAAGCACACGTCGGCGCCCTTGTCGTTCGTGAGCTTCATGACCCGTTCGGTGAGCTTCTCGGTCGCGTAGTTGACGACCTCGTCGGCGCCGCGCTCGCGAGCCACCGCGAGCTTCTCCGCGGTGCTCGCCGCCGCGATGACGCGTGCGCCCATCGCCTTGCCGATCTCGACTGCGGTGAGCCCCACACCGCCGGCGGCCCCCAGGACCAGCAACGTCTCGCCGGCCTCCAGGCGGCCCTGCCAATGGATCGCCACGTGGCTCGAGATGTAGGCGACCGGAAACGCGCCCGCTTCCTCGAAGCTCATCCCGGTGGGGATCGCGAACGTCTCCGCCTCGGGCGCGACCGCCATCTCGGCGAGACCGCCGTAGGCGAGGATGGCCATGACCCGATCGCCGGGCTTGAGCCGCGTGACGCCGGCCCCGCACGCGGCCACCACGCCCGCCGTCTCGAGTCCCGGGCTGAACGGCAGGTCCGGCTTCGTCTGATAGCGTCCGGCGGTCATCAGGGCGTCGGCGTAGTTCACCGCCGTCGCCTTCACGGCGATCAGGACCTCGCCCGGGCCGGGCGCGGGCGTCGGGACCTCCTCGACGCGGAGATCGTCGACCTCTCCCCACGCGCGGCAGAGCACGGCTCTCATACGGGGATCGTCCCGAGATACTGCGGCGGGCGCCGCGCCTTCGTGGCCTGCTCGAACGTGTAGGCGAGCTTGATGAGCGTTGGCTCGCTCCAGGCGCGTCCCATGAACGTGATGCCGACCGGAAGGCCCATCGTCTGGCCCGCCGGGACGCTGATGAGCGGATAACCGGCGAGCGCCGCGCTCGTCGCGCTACTGCCGCGGAATTGATCGCCGTTGACGAGATCGATCGGCCAGGCCGGCGTCGTCGTCGGGGCCACCATCGCGTCGAGGCGGTTCTCGCTCATGGCGACGTCGAAGCCTTCCTTGCCGCCGAGCCGGCGGCACTTCTCGAGCGCCTCCAGATATTCGGGGTCGTCGAGACCACCCTTGGCCTGTGCCCGGACGAGCAGCTCTTGCCCGAAGTACGGCAGGTTGTCGCCCGCGTGGCGCTTGTTGAACTCGATGATGTCGTCGAGCGTCCGCACCTGCGCGCCGGGCGCCAGCCCGGCCAGATACGTGTTCACGCCCGCCTTGAACTCGTAGAGCAGCACGGTGATCTCGGCGGCGGTGAGGGCGGCGCGGTCGAAGTTCGGGATCTTGACGGGATCGACGATGACCGCGCCCTTCTCGCGCAGGACGCCGATGGCCTGATTGGCGAGGGCGTCGGCCTTGGGGCTGTAGCCGAAATAACCCTCGCGCGGAATGCCGATGCGCACGCCGGACAGTCCCGTCCCCTCCAGGTACTGGATGTAGTCCGTTCGCGTCAGCCCGGCGCTCGCCTGCGTGGCGGGATCGCGTGGATCGACGCCGACGATGGCGTTGAGGACCGCGGCCGCGTCGGCCACGGTGCGGCCGAAGGCTCCCACCGTGTCCTGCGTGGCCGAGATCGGAATGACGCCGGCGCGGCTCGTGAGCCCGACGGTCGGCTTGATCCCCACCACGCCGTTCACGCCCGAGGGGCAGACGATCGATCCGTCCGTCTCGGTGCCGATCGACACGGTCACGAGGTTCGCGGCGACGGCGATCGCCGAGCCGGAGCTGGAGCCGCAGGGCGTCCGGTTCAGCACGTACGGATTCCGCGCCTGCCCGCTCCGCGCGCTCCAGCCGCTCGAGCTCGGCGTCGATTTGAAGTACGCCCACTCGCTCATCGACGCCTTGCCGAGGATGACGGCGCCGGCCTGCCTGAGCCGCTGCACGATGGTGGCGTCTTGTCGCGGCCGGGCGCCGACCAGCGCGAGGGCCCCGGCGGTCGTCTCCATCTTGTCCGCGGTAGCGACGTTGTCCTTGAGGAGCACGGGGATCCCGTGCAGGAGGCTTCGCGGGCCGCGGCCGCTCCGCTCGGCGTCGAGCGTGCGGGCGATGGCGATCGCGTCCGGATTGATCTCCTGGACCGCGCGCAGCATCGGCCCGGTCCGGTCGAGCTCCTGGATGCGCCGCAGATAGATCTGCACCAGCGACTCGGCGTTGAGCTTCCCGGCCGTCATCGCCACCTGGATGTCGACGATGGTCGCTTCCTCGACGTTGAAATCGGTCAGGGACCGGCCGATGGAGGCGCACGCTCCGAGCAGCGGCATCGTGCTTAGCCCGGCGGCGAGCATCCCGCCGATGCGCAAGAAGTCTCGGCGGGCCAGGCCCGCGCCAGGAGCGACGTCACCCATGAGGTTCCCCCAGGCTCGCGACGTGTGCTGTGCTGTGTGGCCCAGATCATATCCATTCGGCGAAGCGCCGTCATCCGCGGTGGCCGGAAATCGGTCAGGCGCCCTGGAAAGGATTGGCCACCCTGTCCAGACTCTGTCCACCCGCGCGCGCAGCCCGTCGATCCCAAGTCCCCGAAAAATGGTGACAAGCGCATTGTGCACGCCCTCTGGCACTGCCCGTGCAACCGGAAATACCGAGGACATCGAACAATGAGACGAGCAATCCTGGTGAGCTTTGGTGCCGTGCTACTCCTGGGAACAACTGGCGCGTTCGCCGAGCCTCCGAGCGCGCCGGCGCCCGCGCCGGCCATGGCCTTGGCGCCGGCGTCCAACGCCTACGAAGCCCTGTCGCCCGGGAACAAGCGGGTCGCCGTGGCGCTCTTCGAGGCTCAGAAGAGCTCGGCCCAGAACGGGACGCCGTTGACGCTGGATCAGATCGCACAGGAGCGCCGGAGCGGAAAGAGCTGGGCCGATGTCTTCCACGCCATGAAGTCGCAGGGGCTGATCGACGCCGAGACGCTCGCTCAGGTTCTCGGCCGCTACAACCGCGCCCGGCACTCCCACAGCTGAGACGTCTCGGACTTCAGCGAAGCCGCCGGCCCGCGGCCGTCTCCTCTCCCGTACCCGCACAATCGGATCCTGCCTTCGCCTGCTGAATCGCGTGAGCCAGTCTGTCCGCAAGCAGCTCCGCCACCACCCGGTGCCCGAGAGCATTCAGATGTCCATCGGTCGGGAAAAATGGGCGCTCTCCCCGCTGCTGAATATTGCGAAGCGCCGCCAGAGCCTCGATGTGCAGAACCGTCTCGCGACCGAACCACGAGACGAAATGTTGCTCGAGGACGTCGAGGGAAGAGCGCGGCGCGGCCTCGGCGCGCAGTACCTGGGTTCGCTCGGGAATAACCAGCACCATGAGCTGTGCTCCCAGGGTGTGCGCGTCCCTTCGAGCGGTGAGAATCAATTGCTCCGTGATCCTGAGGGGTCTCGATTCTCCCTCGAAGGGGGGCGGCACGGGCTCGATCACGCCGACCTGGCTCATCAGGCGTCGCGAAGCCAGAGCTTTGATCCGCCAGACCACGAAGGTGTAGAGATGGCTACGGCTTGCCAGCCAGACTTTGGCGCCGAGCCAGAGGCGGTGGCCGGTCGAGAATCGGTGCTCGACCAACCTGACGCCGTTCGCACCGTCCGTCACGAGCGGCAGCCGGACGTTGTCCGAGAGATCGTTCCCCGGGTAGAACCCGAGCACGACCCAGCACGGTCGCACGCGGGCGCCGTAGCGCCGCAGCGTGAGCACCTCTTGGTGGGTTCCGTACGCCGAGACCGCCAGGTTCACGACCTCGAAGCGTCGGCCGGGTAGCAGGCGCTCCAGATCACGCTGGAGCACCGCGCCGTAGGTTTCCTCGTAGCGCACCTGAAGCCCTTCCGTTTGACTGTCGCCGATGATCAGGATCCGAGTGACATCCGGCGGCGCGTTGGGATTGGGGATGGGTCCCCGAAATCCCCACGCGTTGTAGGCGACGTCGATGGAGTACTCGTGCTCACGCGCGTAGGTAAATCGGGCGAGCGGGCGATTGACGAAGTAGAGCTGGTCGTCGAGCTGGATGTGCTGGAGGGGCTGAGGCGCGACGAACCGGATCGCGACCTCGGCAACCGTCAGGGCCACGGCGACACCGAAGAGCACGGCGACCAGACGGGCTACCCACCGTCGCATCCCTGGCCTCACGCTCCGCGCCGGCGGATCAGTACGCGTTGCGGTTGCGAATGCCGTACCAGAGCGTCTGGATGAGTATCAGCAGGTCGAAGGCGAGGCTCCAGCGCTCGATGTAGTAGAGATCGCACTCGATTCGCCGCTCGATCGAGGTGTTCCCACGCCAGCCGTTGATCTGGGCCCATCCGGTGATGCCCGCCTTCACCTTGTGGCGGAGCATGTACCCCGGCACGCGGCGCCGGAATTCCTCGACGAAGCTCGGCCGCTCCGGTCTGGGGCCGACCAGGCTCATCTCGCCGCGCAGCACGTTGAGGAGCTGGGGTAGCTCGTCGAGGCTCCAGCGGCGGAGGAACCCGCCCAGCCATGTGCGGCGCGGATCGCCCGGCGTCGCCCACACCGGGCCAGTCTGCGCCTCGGCATCGACCCGCATCGTCCGGAACTTCAGCATGCGAAAGCGCCGGCCGTCGACGCCCATCCGTTCCTGACGGTACAGCACGGGGCCGGGCGACATGAGCTTGAGCGCGACGACGATCGCGAGCATCATCGGCGCGGCGAGGATCAGCGCCGCGGCGCCCCCGACGAGGTCGAACGCGCGCTTGAGAACCCGGTTCCATCCGTAGAGCGGCGACTCCCTGAGATGGATGAAGGGCACGGTCTCGAACTCCTCCACACCGCCGCGCAGGGACGCGAGGCCGAAGACGTCGGGCACGAGATGGATCGCGACCGGGTCGTCGCCGATGCCGTGCAGTACGGCAGTGATCCGGGAGTAGTCGGCGTGCGGGAGCGCAATGAAGACGATGTCCACCTGCTGGCGGTCGAGCACGGCGCGCACGTCCTCGATGCCGCCGAGCCAGCGCACGTTGTCGGACACCTCACGCTTGTCGCTCAGCATGCCGAGCACACGGATGCCGACGTCGGGGCGGCGCCGCAGCACGCGCAGCACCTCGGCGGCGGGCTCGCCGCCGCCGACGACGATCGCGTAGCGCTGATTGAACCCGTGCCGGCGCGCGAACCGGAGCAGCTCGCGGAACACGGCCCGCGAGAAGCTGACCGCGACGATCGACTCGGCCCAGAAGAGGACGATCACCAGCCGGGAGTAGGAGTATTCGCGGAAGGCGAAGGTCATGATCGCGACCAGGACCAGCACGCCGAGGGTCGAGGCCTTGGCGACGTCGAGCCATTCCGAGACGTGCGACCCGAGCCGGTTGGGCCGGTAGAGGTCGAACGCCCGGAACGCGACTGCCCACACCACGAGGATGGGAACGAGCTGGAGCGCGTATTCGGCGAAGGGCGGTGTGCCCTTCG
>JBKPCO010000166.1:0-16771 GCA_046727415.1 Candidatus Methylomirabilota bacterium | reverse complement strand
TGTCCACCCCGCGCTCGGCCGCGAGCCGGCGCGCCTTGGGCGACGCCGCCGCGAGCCGCGCGCCGGCGCCATCTCGCGCCGCGCCCTTCTGGCTCTCGACGAACGCGAGCACGTCAGCCTTCTCGATGCGGCCACTCGCTGTCCGCACGCGCGTGAGATCGACGCCGTGCTGCTCAGCGAGCTTGCGCGCGAGTGGTGACGCCTTCACCCCGGCCGCCACCGGCGCTGCCGGCACAGCACCGGTCGTCGCGGCATTCGCCGCCGGCATCACCGGCCCCGCCACGCTGGCGGCGCCGGCCTCGCCGGCAGCGAAGACGACCGCGATCGTTCGTCCCACCGGCACCACGTCACCCTCACGGGCGCTCACGTCGCGCAGCACGCCGGAAGCCGGCGCCTCCAGCTCGACGGTCACCTTGTCGGTCTCGATCTCGACGATTGGTTCGCCCTTCTGAACGGGGTCGCCCGGACGCTTGAGCCAGTGGATGATCTTGCCGGTCTCCTGCGCCAGCTCGAGCGCAGGCATGATGATGTTGGTCGGCATCCGGGCTTCAGCCCTTGAAGACTTCGCGCGCGGCGACCAACGCCCTCTCGATTCCCGCGGCGTCGATGTCCAGATGCGTGACCGCGCGAATCAAGCGCGGGCCCGACGCGCCCATGCGCACGCCACGCGCGAGCAGCCGCTCGACCGCCACCGGCGCGGTCAGCTCGCCGGTCAGCTCGAAGAACACGATGTTGGTCTCGATCGTGGACGGATCGAGCCGCACGCCGGGCAGGCCGGCCAGCCCGTCGGCGAGCCGTCGGGCGTTGGCGTGATCTTCGGCCAGGCGCTTGACGTTGTGGCGGAGCGCGTACACGCCGCCCGCGGCGATGATGCCGGCCTGGCGCATGGCGCCGCCCATCTGCTGCTTGCACCGCCACGCCTCGTCGATGAACTCGCGAGAGCCCGCGAGTGCAGCGCCGACCGGAGCGCCGAGCCCCTTGGTGAAGTCGATCCACACCGAATCGAAGGGTGCGGAGTAGTCGCGCGCCGAGATCCCGCTGGCGACGACCGCGTTCATGAGGCGCGCGCCGTCCATATGGGTGGCCAGGCCGTGACGGCGCGCCACCGCGATCACCGCCTCGATGCGGGCCATCGGCCAGATCGAGCCGCCCCCGTGATTGCTGGTCTGCTCCACCCAGAGAAGCCGGGTCCGGGGCGCATGCCGTGTGCGCGGGCGGATGGCCGCCTCCACCGCGGCGGCGTCGAACTGCCCACGCGGACCGTCGATCGCGCGGACGTTGACGCCCGCGAGGGCGGCCGGTCCGCCCGCCTCCGAGTTGATCGGGTGAGCCGTGCGGTGGGCGATCACCTCTTCGCCGTGCCGCGCGTGCACGCGGAGCGCGATCTCGTTGCACATGGTGCCCGAGGGCATGAACACCGCGGCTTCCTTGCCCAGGAGCTCGGCCACCATCTCGCAGAGCTGGTTGACGGTCGGGTCCTCGAACTTCTGCTCGTCGCCCACCGGCGCCTCGCACATGAACCGGCGCATGTCGCTGGTGGGCTGGCTGACGGTGTCGCTGTAGAGATCGACGTCGATCCGCGCTGGGTTGCTCATGATGGTCACGCCTTCCGGCACAGAGCCTTCGCCGCCTCGAACACCGACTTCTCCGAGGGCACGGTGAGATCTTCGAGCACCGGCGAGAATGGCACCGGCACGTCCATGGCGCCGATGCGCTTCACCGGCGCGTCGAGATGATAGAAAGCGCCCTCGGCGATCACCGACGCGATCTCGGCGGTGGTGCCGTAGCGCTCATAGCCCTCGTCCACCACGATGGCGCGCGAGGTCTTCTTGGCCGACTCGATCAGCGTCTCCTTGTCGAGCGGCCACGTCGTCCGCGGGTCGATCACCTCGGCGCTGATACCGAGTTCTTCGAGCATCTTGGCGGCGCCGAGCGCGACCGCCACCATGCTGCTGGTGGCCACGATCGTCACGTCGGTGCCGGCGCGCTTCACGTCCGCGACCCCGAACGGGATGGTGTAGTCGTCGGCCGGCACCGGCCCCTTGACCCGGTACATCATCTTGTCCTCGAAGATGACCACCGGGCTGTCGTCGCGGATGGCGGTCTTCATCAACCCCTTGGCCTCGTACGGCCCGGACGGCAGCGCCACCTTGAGGCCGGGCACGTGGCTCACCCAGGCGTGGAGCGACTGCGAGTGCTGGGCCGCCGAGCGCCGCGTCGCCCCGAGCGTCGTCCGGAAGACGATGGGCACCTTGATCTTGCCGCCGGACATGTAGTGCGCCTTGGCGGCCTGGTTGACCATCTGGTCCATCGTGAGGGTGATGAAGTCGCCGAACATCACGTCGACGATGGGCCGCATGCCGGTCATGGCCGCACCGACGCCGATGCCGGCGTAGCCGGGCTCCGAGATGGGCGTGTCGACGATCCGCTGCGTGCCGAATTCCTGCACGAGCCCCACCAGCGTCTTGAACGGATGGCCGGCCTCCGCGACGTCCTCCCCGATGAGGAAGACGCGCGGATCGCGACGCATCTCCTCCGCGATCGCCTCCTTGACCGCCTCGCCGTACGTCAGCTCCCGCTCGCTCATGACGCCCTCCGTGATCTATAGACGCGCCTCAGCCGGCGGGGCCCCAGCCCCGCGACGGCCTGCGGCGCGCACTTCCACGGTCGCTCGTTGGCCGAGCCTCACGCGAGGCTCCCCCGATCGGGGCGCGGAGTCAAGTAGCCACGTCCCCGGCCGTGATCGAATCGACTAGAATCCCCGTGGCTTGGTGGCGGCCTGGGACGTCATCATCTCCGCGGACACGCTGGTCTACTTTGGCGATCTCGCGCCCGTCATGGCGGCGGCGCGGCGGGGGCTGCGCCCGGGCGGCCATCTCATCTTCACGCTGGAGCACGCGGGCGATGCCGAGGCGCCCGCGGGATTTCGCATCAATCCACACGGACGCTACAGCCAACCGAAGCCTACGTGCGCACGGTGCTCGGCGCCGCCGAGCTCGAGCTCCGGCAGGTGACACAGGTGCACTTGCGGCTCGAGTTCAGCAAGCCGGTCGAGGGCCTCCTGGTGGTAGCGGCGCGCTGAGCCGTCGCGCCCCGGTTAGACCTTGATCGTCAGCTTCTCGTAGAGCGCGCTGAGAATCTCGTCGACCCCGGCGGACGCCCACACGTCGAAGAACGGCGAGGCCTGCATGGCGACGAACTCGCGCTGGCCGCGCTCCTTCGTCTGCGCCTCGGTCTCGCCCGGGCGGGTCGCCTGCTGGTAGCCGCGAATGTAGTCCTTGTGATAGATCGCCGGAAACTCGATGTAGTGGTGCAACGCCTGAAAGTCCTTCGTGTAGAAGACGGCGACCGGCAGCGACGCCCACTCGCCCCCGTTCTTCGCGTTCAGGAACTCGAGCATGATGTCGTGGTTGGCGTCCGGATACGCGGCAGGGTCGGGGCGCCTCTGGGCAAGAATCTTCTTGCCGTCGCGATTGAAGATCCGCAGCTCCAGCCCGCCGGCCTCGGCCAGCCGCGCCAGCACCGGGACGTCGCGCCGGCAATCGGACGACCAGTCCTCGGAGATCACGAGAATTTTCGCGGGCCCGTTCGGCTGCGCGGCCAGCCACTTGATGCCGGCGGCCTGCTGATCGCTGAGCCGCGCGCGTGCATAGCGCTCGCGGAACACCGCGCTGTTGTCGCGGCGCGCGGCGCCGATCGACCCGCCGTCGGCGTAGTAGCTGCCGAAGGCCTCGCGGGCGAGGTTCTCCGGGCTGCCGGTCCACTTCACGTATTCGTCGAACGTCATGCCCTTGGCGAATCGCTCGGGAGTAACGACGCTCCTGGTCATCCTGTTCTCCTTGATCGACAAGCGCGCCTCAGCCGGCGGGGCCCCAGCCCCGCGACGGCCTGCGGCGGCGCACTGCCACGCTCAGGCGAGCTTGGGCGCGATCTCGTCGATGAACCGTCGCATCACGCGCTCCACTTCGGCCCGCGGCAGCATCGAGCCCTGGTCGAACCAGCAGATGATCTGCGAGAGTCCGAATTCGTCCCGCGCCGCCTGGAGCCGGTCGACGACCTCGCCGGCGTCGCCGAATACACCCTGGTCGCGACAGAACTTCTCGTACGGGAGGTTCGCGAGGGTCTCCTCGATCATCTTCAGGCGCGGCAGGTGCTCACCGTACGAGACGGGAATCTGCGCAAAGACCGTCCGGATGTTCTCGTAGTACTTCCGCACGCCGGGCCGCATGGCGTCGCGCGCGGCGGCGGACGTCGCGCCCACGTGCACCGGCAGCATCAACGCCATCTGATCGGGCTGCCACCCGTGCCCGGCGGCAGCCAGATGGGCGCGGTAGAGCGCCATGTACTCGCGGAGCTGCGGCAGGGGCGTGGTCGTGGTCCCGGAGTAGATGCTCAGCCCAAGATCGCCGATGTGGGCGAAGCTCTCGGCCGTGTGAACGGCCACGCGGATCGGCGGGTGCGGACGCTGCACCGGCCGCGGCACCACGGAAATGTTCTCGACTTCGTAGAAGGCACCCCGATAGCTGAATCGCTCCCGCGTCCACGCGAGGCGAATGATCTCGAGCGCCTCGTCGAAGCGAGCGCGGTTTTCCGACAGCGGCACCCGGAAGCCGTGGAACTGGCTCGGGATCGAGCCGCGGCCCACCCCGAACTCGAGCCGACCGCCGGACAGCACGTCGGCCGTCGCCGCCTGCTCGGCGGTACTCAGGGGATGATGGAGCGGGAGCAGAGTGACTGCGGTGCCGAGGCGAATCCGGCGCGTGCGCTGGGCGATGACCGGCACCACCATGAGCGGGCTCGCCAGGAGCGAGAACGCACCGCCGAAATGGAGCTCGGCCAGCCAGGCCACGTCGAAGCCGAGCGTGTCGCCGAGCGCGATGAGATCGAACATCTCGGCGTAACGGTCGGCGTGTGTCTGCCCCGGGGCTTCCGATGCCTGATAGAAGAGGCCGAAGCGCATGGGGCGGCTCCTACATCACAGGGGCCGGCGCCTGCGGGGTCGTCTCCCACTGCGCGGGGTCGTGGCCGTAAAACATCGTGGCGCCGGCGTGGTCCCGGAGCTTGCGCAGCGCGGCCAGCGACTCGCGCATGACCGACGGGTTCCAGAGCACGCTCGGCAACACGTCGCGGTCCATGTTCTCGCGCGTGTAGCAGGCGTCGGCGGCGCAGACGAGCTGGGCCTTCTTGCCGTCACGGATCAGGAGCGACTGGTGGCCGGGCGTGTGCCCATAGGTGGCTAGAAGGACGACCGAGCCGTCGCCGAAGACATCGTGCTCACCGTCGAGCATCCGGTAATCGAGCGGATGGTCGAAATCGATCGGGCTTGGGCTGTAGCTCGGGACGAAGCCCGGCCGGCGCGCCGCTTCCAGCTCCGGACGCTGCACGAGGAACGTCGCCCGCGGAAAGAACTCGTTGCCGCCGCAGTGGTCGAAGTGCAGATGCGAGTTGGCCACGTAGCGCACATCGTCGGGCTTGAGGCCGAGCCGCGCCAACTGGGGTACCACGTCGTCGCCCGCCCGCGACTTGACGGTGAGGCGCTTGATTCGCTCCGGGCCGAGCCGGGCGAGCGGGTCGAGCCGCGCCTGACAGTGCACGCCGGTGTCGAACAGAAGCCGGCCGCGCGGATGATCCACCAGGAAGCTCGTGACCGGCACGGTCCACGGCTGGCCCGGTTTGAGATCGGACACCATGCTCGCGCGATCGAGCTCGATGTAGCCGGTGCAGAGGGCGTACACGCGCATCGCAGTCACCTCGCCTCAGGGCATGATACGCGATGTCGTTGGTGCTATGATCCCGCGCGACGATGAACAACGCCAACGGTCGAGAGCCGGACAGCGAGGGCATGGCCGGCCGGCTGCTCCTCGTGGTGGACGTGCGCGTTCCGACCGCGGTGCATCAGGCGTGCGCGGAGCTCGCAGCCAGGCTCGCCGACCAGAGCGGCCTGCCGGTCACGGTCGCCACTGCTCCCGTCGCACGGCTCGATGCCATCCGCGACTCGATCGGTCGCGACGACGACGCGCGCCGGCGCGAATACGCGCCGGTGCCCCGCCCGGCCGAGGCGATGTCGTCGGCGCCGTTCCTGTGGCGAGACGACGGTCGCCCGGACTGGAGCGGCATGTGGACGACGTTCTGCGAGCTGGCGCTCTACGGCGGGCCGCCGCAGCGCGGGCCCGAGAGCGCGCTGCGGGCGCCCGCGGGCCGGCTCGCGAGCTCCGATGTGGAAATGCTGGCCGAGATGCGGCGCGGAATCTGGGAAACGACCGGACTCTACGCGGAGTCGGCCGAGCCGGGCTGGCTCGCGGTCACCTGCGAGTCGCCGACGATGGCCGCGTGGATGTGCGCCGCCATCATCCTCGAGAATGTCACGGCGCGGGTGGATGACGACCGCCTGCTGCTCCCGGCCGGGCCGGGCTACACGCTGGAGGACGAGGTGAAGAGCATCATCACGGTCGCCGCCAAGACCCATCACTACTGGTCCGCTCACGTGGCGACCGCCGGCGAGTGAGTCGCCATGCGGCCACTCTCACGGACGCGGCACCGCCGCCCCCGCACACTGACGTGAGCCAGTACGACCAGCCGACCCGCTACGGCCGGATCCGTCCGCCCGTCGACGCGTGGCTAGCCGGGGCGCCGGCCGAGCCGATCCTCGAGGCTCCGCTGCCGATCATCGACACGCACCATCACCTCTGGGAGCGCCCGGATCACCGTTACCTGCTGCATGAGCTACTGGCCGATCTCAACACCGGCCACAACGTGGTCGCCACCGTGTTCGTGGAGTGCCACGCAATGTATCGCGCCGCTGGTCCCATCGAGATGCGGCCGCTGGGCGAGACCGAGTTCGTCGCCGGCATCGCCGCGATGAGCGCCAGCGGCTCGTACGGGCCGACGCACGTTGCTGCCGGGATCGTGGGCTTCGCCGACCTCACACTCGGCGACCGGGTCGAGCCGGTGCTGGAAGCACACATCCGGGCCGGCGGTGGACGGTTTCGCGGCGTGCGCCACTCTGCGGCCTGGGACGCGAGCGAGGTGATCGGCAACAGCGCGGTGGCGTCGGGACCACACCTCATGAAGCGATCCGAGTTTCGCGCAGGCCTCGCGCGTCTCACCGCGCTCGGCCTCTCCCTCGACGCGTGGGTCTTCCATCCCCAGCTCGCCGACGCCGTCGACCTCGCCCGCGCCGCGCCGAATGCGAACATCATCGTGGGGCACGTGGGCGGTCCGCTCGGGTACGGCCCCTACGCCGGCAAGCGCGACGAGATGTTCACGTCGTGGAAGACCGGGATCACTGCGCTGGCCACCTGCCCCAACGTGGTCATGAAGCTCGGCGGCATGATGATGCGGCTGGCCGCGTACGACTACGGCGCGCTCCCGGCGCCGCCGTCCTCAGCCGTGCTGGCCGCGCACTGGCGGCCGTACATCGAGTTCTGCATCGAACGCTTCGGGGCGAGCCGGTGCATGTTCGAGAGCAATTTCCCGGTCGAGAAGATGGGCATCGGCTACGGGGCCCTCTGGAACGCGTTCAAGCGGATCGCCGCCGACGCCTCCGCCGACGAGAAGAAGGACCTGTTCAGCGGGACCGCGCGCCGCGCCTATCGACTGGACTAACGTGTTGGCCGTCCGAGCGAGGCAATGACGCCTCCGGCTCCCGAAGCGGTCCCGATCTCCGTCGCCCGGAAGTGGGCCATCACGTTCACGGTCATGGTGGTGGCCTTCATGCAGATCCTGGACACCAGCGTAACCAACGTCATCCTCCCGCACCTGCAGGGCTCGCTGTCGGCCGGTCTCGACGAGGCGTCGTGGGTCATTACCTCCTACTTGGCCGCCAACGCCGTGGTCATCCCGGCCACGCCCTGGCTGACCGGGTTCTTCGGCCGCAAGCGGTTCTTCATGATCTGCGCTACCGTCTTCGTGCTCAGCTCGTTCGTCTCGGGCGCTGCCCCGGACCTGACGACGCTGATCGTCGCTCGCATCCTCCAGGGCCTCGGCGGCGGACCGATCATTCCGCTCTCCCAGGCGATCCTTTGGGAGATCTTCCCGTTCCACCAGCGCGGGCTCGCGATGGCGGTGTGGGGTGTCGGCTTCATCCTCGGCCCGATCCTCGGGCCGACCGTGGGGGGTTATCTCGCCGACGAGTGGTCGTGGCGGTGGATCTTCTACATCAACCTGCCGGTCGGCATCGTCGGGTTCGTGATGGCCGGTGCCTTCCTGTTCGACCCGCCGTACCTGCGCCGCGCGCTGAACATCGACTGGTGGGGCCTGGCGTTCATGGTCGTGGGCTTCGGTTGCCTCCAGCTCTTCCTGGACCGCGGCGAGCGGCTCGACTGGTTCGCGTCGTCGACGATCGTCGCGCTGGCCCTCATCGCGGTCGCCGCGGTCGCGGCCTTCATGATCCGCGAGCTCACGGCCGGCGAGCCCATCCTGGACCTCAGGGTGTTCACCGACCGCAACTTCGCCACCGGTGTCACGCTGAGCACCATCATCGGCTTCGGCCAGTTCGCGGGTATGCTCCTGGTCGCCGTCTTCACGCAGAAGCTTCTCGGCTACGACGCGTGGACCTCGGGCCTGGTGCTGGCGCCCGGCGGGCTCGGCAACATCTTCTCGCTCTTCGCGTCCGGGCTCGTCACTCGCATCGACCAGCGCGCGATGCTGGCGTTCGGCTGTCTCCTCAACGCGGCCAGCTTGTACATGATGACCACGCTCACGCTCGGGATGGATTACTGGGCGCTCGCCCTGCCCCGCTTCATCCAGGGCTTCGCCGCAGGATTCATCTACGTGCCGCTCTCCACGCTCACGCTCGCCACGATCCGGCGCGACAAGCTCGTCAACGCGACCGCGCTCTACAGCATGGCGCGCAACCTCGGCGGAAGCATCGGCATCGCGGTGGTCACGACGCTCCTCGCGCACCGCAGCCAGTTCCACCAGACCACCCTGGTAAGCCACCTGACCCTGTGGGACCCGGCGACGCGCGAACGCCTGACGCGGTGGGCCCACCACTTCGTGACCGGCGGCAGCGACACGTTCACGGCCGAGCGCCAGGCGGTGGCCATGCTCTACCGCGAGACCATCTCGCAGGCCCAGCTCCTGGCGTATGCCGACGACTTCTGGCTCCTGGCGGCGATGTTCGCAGCCGTCCCGCTGCTCCTGCCGCTCATGCGCCGGATCCGGATGGAGCCGTCGGCCGCCGCGACCGCCCCGGCCGGGCGTTCCGCGGTTGCCCACACCGTCGAGGAAAATGCCATGTAACAACACCGATGTCGGCATCGCGCCGAGATTTCTTGCCCCCGTCCGGACACTCTGCTACTGTCTCCGGGTACTCCCCATCACCAGTTCATGATTGCGCTGCCACGAAACGTCAGCTCCCGACGAGCGACGGGAATCCTGCGACGGGTCTTCGATAAGGTGAAGACCGGATTCGCCTTCCGGCTCTGGGACGGTACAGTGATCGAGGTGGGTCACGGTGCGCCGGTGTGCACGGCGGTCGTGCACCGGCCCGAGACGTTCGTCCACCTCATGAGCGACCCGACCCCTCTCAACTTCGCCGAGGCCTACGTCGAGGGCGCCATCGACATCGAGGGCGATCTGTTCGCCGGCATGAAGGTCGCCGACGCGATGGAGGAGATCCGGTTGCCGCTGCGTGAACGACTGCGACTCTATGTCGAGCTCTGGCGGAGCTGACGTGGCGGCGCACGACGTCATCGTCGTCGGCGGGGGACCGGGGGGCAGCACGGCGGCGTGGCGCCTGGCGCGGGTCGGTCTCCGGACGCTCCTGCTCGACGCCGCGGTCTTTCCGCGCGTCAAGGTCTGCGCGGGTTGGGTGACGCCCGAGGCCCTGGTCGACGTCGAGGTCGATCCCGAGAAGTACCCGCTCACGATTCAGCCGTTCACGGCCTGCGGGTTCGCCTTTGCCGGCGCGTGCCACGAGACACACTGGCGCCGGCCAGCCAGCTACGGGATCGTCCGCAGCGAGTTCGACCATCACCTGCTCGATCGCGCCCGGGCCGCGGGCGTCGACGTGCACGAGCGCGCCCGAGTGACGACCGTAACCCGCGAGAGCGGCAGTGTGCGTGTCGTGAGCGCGCGCGGGACGTTCACCGCGCCGGTGGTCGTCGGCGCCGGCGGCCACCACTGCCCGGTCGCCAAGGCGTTCGGCGAGGTGTCGGAAGACGAAGAGGTCGTGGTCGCGCAGGAGAGCGAGACGCGTCTGCCGCCCGGGCGCCGCGAGACAATCCGTGAGGCCGCGCCGATCCTCTACGTCGAGCCGGATCTCAAGGGCTACGGCTGGTACTTCCCGAAGGACGACGTGCTGAACGTCGGTATCGGCGTCGTCGCGGGTCCGGGCGCGGACCTGCCCAGGCGACGCGACGCACTGCTTGCGTCCCTGCACGCCTCGGGACACCTGCCCGACGACCTCGAGATCGAACCGTTCCGCGGCCACGCCTACGTGGTGCGGCGCCGGGCGCCGCGACGGCTCGCTGGCGCCGGCTTCTGCCTCGTCGGCGATGCCGCCGGGCTGGCGCGCGACCTCAGCGGCGAGGGCATCGGCCCCGCCATCCGCAGCGGCATTCTGGCGGCCGAGGCGGTCGCGGCGCACCTGCGACGCGGCACGTCGCTCGAGTCGTACGCGCGGGCGATCGTGAGCCGCTACGGCCCGGGCGAGCCGGGCTGGCTCGGCCGGCAGCTCGGCCGCCTGCCCGACGCGCTCACCCGCGTGCTGGTGCGGGGCGTGCTGGCCACGGGCGCCACGCGGCGTCACGTGGTTCTCGGCGGAATCTTCGGGATGCGGGAGGCCGCGTCGTGAAGCGTAACAAGGCGACCGACGCGCGGGCGATCTCCCACCACTACGACGTGTCGAACGACTTCTACGCCCTGTTCCTCGATCCGCTCATGGTCTACACCTGCGCGTACTATCGCGACCCCGACGGCAAGCTCGAGCAGGCCCAGCAGGACAAGCTCGACCACGTCTGCCGCAAGCTCGATCTGCGCCCCGGCGAGACGCTGCTCGACATCGGCTGCGGCTGGGGCGGGCTGTCGATGTGGGCGGCCCGGCACTACGGCGTGCGCGCCCAGGGCGTTACCCTCTCGCGCGCGCAGGCCGACTACGCCGCCGAGCGCATCAAGCGCGAGGGGCTCGAGGGCCGGTGCCGCGTCGATTACATGGACTATCGCGACCTGCCGCCGGAGGTCGTCTACGACAAGATCGCAGCCGTGGGCGTGATCGAGCACGTCGGGATCGCGAACTACCCGGCGTTCTTCGGCGGCGTCCGCGCGCGCTTGAAGGACGGCGGGCTCTATCTGAACCACGGCATCGTCCACGAGTTCGGCTGGAAGTATTCGAGCCAGTTCGAGTTCCTCCTGCGCCACGTGTTCCCGAACGGCGAGCTGGCCAGCATCAGCCAGACGCTCACCGAGATGGAGCGCGCGGGCTGGGAGATCATGGACGTCGAGGGATTGCGCCTGCACTACGCCCGGACCTGCCGGCACTGGGCCGAGCGCCTCGACGCGCGTGCGGATGAGGCGCGGGCCCTCGCCGGCGAGCGCACGTACCGCACCTGGCGCCTGTATCTCACCTGCTCGGCGGTCGCGTTCGAGTCGAGCTCGCTCGGCCTCTATCAGGTCGTGATGCGCAAGCACCGCGACCCGAAGACCGGCCACGAGCCGCGCACGCGCGAGCCACTCTACGATCGAGGCCCGGCCTGAGCGCCGGTCCCCAACTCATAAAGGAGCGGACGTGGGCCGTCAGATCCTGATCATCGCCATCGCGTCGGTGGTCATGTCGCAGATCGCCGTCTTCACGACGTCGATCTATTTGCATCGGGCGCTCGCGCATCGAGCGCTGACGCTCAAGCCGTTCGTCGAGCTGCTGTTCCGTACGGCCCTCTGGCTGGTGACCGGCGGGAGCCGGCAGCAATGGGTCGCCGTCCACCGCAAGCACCACACCTACACCGATCGCGAGGGCGATCCGCACAGCCCCTTGCTGCTGGGCTTCTGGAAGGTACAGCTCGGCAATGTGTACTACTACGTCAAGGAGGCCCGCAACCCGCGCACGGTCGCGCTGTTCGCGCCCGATCTCGGGCCCGACCGGTGGGAGCGGTGGGTGTTCTCGTGGGGATGGACCGGGCTCATCGCCTGTGTCGGGATCACGGCCCTGTTCATCGGCTGGTGGCAGGCGATCGTCGCCATGCTCGTTCACGCCGTCCTGTTCGTGCTCGTGCTGAGCCCCCTGATCAACGGCCTCGGGCACTGGGCCGGCGCGCAGAACTTCCGCAACACCGCCTACAATTCGCGCGTCCTCGCCTGGCTCACCGGCGGCGAGAGCCTGCACAACAACCACCACGCCTTCCCGCGCTCGCCGAAGTTCAGCCTGCGCTGGTTCGAGCTCGATCCGTCGTGGATCGCCATCAAGTTGATGGCGGCCCTGCGCCTGGCCGCGATCGTGGGCCAGCCGCTCAAGGCAGCAGCGCGTGAACAGTAGGAGCGGCCCGTTGAACGTCGATGGCTGAAGGTCCACTCGAGCTGACCCTCGAGCTCGCGCCGCGGGCGCGCTTCGACGTCGTCGAGCTGCGCTCGCGCCTGCCGATCGAGTATCACGACGCGCTCACGCCCTATCCGTACTGCCTCTACTGGTCCCTGCACACAACGGCCGGCTTCCTCGACCGTAGCCTGATCGCGCGGCTCGGTCCGGAGCGTGTGCCGACGTACGTCGACGCGCTGCGCCGGATCTTCCCGGAGGGCGCCGGCTACCAGCACGACCAGCTCGAGCGGCGGCTCGATCTCGATGCCGCGCAGCGCGCCGTCGAGCCGCGCAACGCGGATTCTCACCTGGTCTTCATCGCCGGCGGGCTCCGCCCCGGCGTCACGCACCCGAACCGGTCCGGCGAGACGGTGTGCTTCGTGGACCTCGACGGGGTCAACGAGGGGCGGCCGCGGCGACGCCGCACGCGCGTGATCGGCTTTCGTCACGAGAAGATCGTGGCCCACACGCGGATCGACGTGCCGGTCTCGCGCCATCCGATCGAGTCGGTCAACCTGAAGGACCCGAGGCTCGGCATCTACGATCACCTCGCCGACTTCGTCGCGCGCGCCGGCGTCGAGACCGGTCGCCTGCACCTCGCGCTCGATCCGGGCGAGCGGCACGCCGCGCTGACGGTCAACGAGTTCGAGACGCTGCTCATGCAGCACGACCTGGCGGCGGTACTGCGGAACCCGCTCCGCTTCGTGACCCGCGAATCCTGGAGCGTCCTGGTGAACCCCCGCGCCGTTCCCGGCAAGGCGCTCGGCTACGCCCAGTACGACCTTGTGCGCGTGCTCAACTCGGGGCTCGACACGCTGAGGCTTCAGGGCTCGATCGTCGAGAAGGTGCTGGCGCGCACCCTGGCCGTCCCGGCCGCGCGGTTCTTCCGGATGCGGCGCTCCGTACACATGCTCGTCGCGAAGCGGGACGACAACCGGCGGGGATTCGTCGAGGGCGAGTACCAGAGCCCGATCCTCGTCCAGTGGCAGCGCGGTCACCGCGGGTCGCGAGCCCTCGACGTCACGCTGACCCGCTTGGAGTAGCCTGGCGGGCGTCAGGCCTGCTTGGCTTCGAGCTCCGCCCACCGCGCGTAGAGCCGGTCCACCTCGGCCTGCGCGGCCTCGAGCGCCGCGTAGCGCGTCTGGAGCGCCGCCGGATCGGACGCGATCGCCGGATCGTCCGCCGCACGCCGGCACGCCTCGACCGCGCTCTCCGCCTCCAAAATCGCCTGCTCCATGCCGTCCCACTCGCGCTGCTCCACGTACCCGAGGCGCCGGGGGCGCGCGCGCCCACGCTCGGGCGCGCGCCCGGTCGTCTTGGGCGGCGCCGACTCGCCCGCCCCGCGGGCCGCTTCCCACTGCGCGTAGTCGGCAAACATCGCCGCGCCGCCCTTGCCATCGAGGGCCAGGATGACCGTCGATACGCGCTCGAGCATGAAGCGGTCGTGCGTCACGAGCACGAGGCCACCGTCGAACTCGGCGAGACTGTCCTCGAGCACCTCGAGTGTCGGGATGTCCAGGTCGTTGGTCGGCTCGTCGAGGATGAGCACGTCGGCGGGCTCGAGCATCAGGCGCGCGATGAGGATCCGCGCCTGCTCACCGCCCGATAGACGGCCGACGGGCACCTCGAGCTGCTCAGGCCGGAACAGGAAACGCTTGGCCCACGAGGCGACGTGGACGCTGCGCCCCTGCCACACGACCGCATCGCCCTCGGGCGCCAGGGAGCGGCGCAGGCTCTGCGCGGGATCGAGGCCGGCGCGCTCCTGTGTGAAGCGCACCAGCCTGAGGCCGTCGGCGCGCTCGACCACGCCCGCGTCGGCTGGCAGCTCGCCCGCCAGTACGTTCAGGAGTGTCGTCTTCCCGCTGCCGTTGGGACCGATCAGGCCAACGCGCGTCCCAGGCGTGATGACGACGTCGAGCCCCGTGATCAGCGGCCGGCCACCGAGCGACTTCGTGAGACCGCGGGCCACCAGGAGTCGTCGCGTCCGTCGCTGCGCCGACGTGAAGTCGATGCCGGCGGTGGCGGTGAGACCGCGGGCCCGGCTGTCCTCCAGTTCCTCGATGAGACGGCCCGCCTCCTTGATGCGCCCCTTGGCCTTGGTGGAGCGAGCCTTGGCGCCGCGGCGCAGCCATTCGATCTCACGTCGCACGGTGTTGGCCAGCGAATCCTGATAGGCGGCCTGCTCGCGCAGCACCTCGTCGCGGCGCGCCAGGAACCGGCTGTAGCTTCCCTCGGACTCGAACAGCCCGGGCGGGTAGACGCGGTTCAGCTCCAGCATGCGCGTGACCACGTGTTCCAGGAAGTACCGATCGTGGCTCACCACGACGAAGGCCCGGGCGCGCTCGGTCAGCACGTCCTCGAGCCAGAGGATGCCGGCGACATCGAGATGATTGGTGGGCTCGTCCATCAGGAGGATGTCGGGCGCCGCCGCGAGCTCGCGCGCGATGGCCAGCCGCTTGCGCCAGCCGCCCGACAGCGTGCCGACTGTCGCGCGCCCGTCTGTGAACTCCGCTCGCCCGAGGACCTGCGCGGCGCGGCCCGGCCGGTCCGCCTCGTCCATCCCGGCGAGCGCCTCCAGCACGACCTCGTCGACCGTGCGGCCGGCCCCGAACATGGGATCCTGGGGCACGTAGCCGACCCGTACGCCGCCGCGCAGCGAGCGTGAGCCGCGGTCGGGCGTGGTGATGCCCGCGAGAATCTTGAGCAGGGTGGACTTGCCAGAGCCGTTGGGGCCGACGAGACCGGCCTGGTCGCCCTCGAACAACCCGAACGACAGATCGTCGAAGAGCGACCTGGTCCCGTAGGCCATGCTGATCGCCTCGCAGCTGAGCAGGAGCGGACGACTCATCCGACGCTACTTCTTCTTCTTCTTCGGCTTTTTCTTTTCCTTCCGCATGCCCGTGCCTTTCGCCATGGAATCACCTCCTCTCGTGAACGATCTCGCGTAACTCTCTCCGTGATTATAGATACAGACGTCAGAGGCGCAAATCAGTTCCTTCGGGTTGACGGTCGCGTGACAGAGCGGTCGCGTGGGGCAAGGGCCCGGTGAGGCCGATCCGCCACGCGCGATCGCGTTCGGGAGTGAGCGAAGCTACGCGGCGGCCTGAGCAACGGTGGGGCCGTCGCCCCGGAGCGTCGTGCGGCGCATGTCGCGCGGCTCGTTGACCGGGAACGGCCGGGCGCGATGCATGGTCTGGCGGTTGTCCCACATCACCAGGTCGCCGACCTTCCACTTGTGGGAGTACACGAATTCGCGCTGGGTCGCGTGCTCGACCAGGTCACGCAGGAACAGGCGGGCCTCCGGGATCGGCCAGCCCAGGATCGTTCCGGCGTGCGAGGACAGGTAGATCGACTTGCGCCCGGTCCCTGGGTGCACACGCACGAGGCTCTGGCGCACCGGCTTGAAGCGCGCCCGCTCCTCGTCGGTGAAGTCGGTGAAGCCGAGCTGGGCCCGCGAGAAGATCTGCGAGTGCTCGCAGACCAGGCCCTCGACCTGCGCCTTGGTGTCCGCGTCGAGGGCGTCGTAGGCCGCCGGCATGTACGCGAACTCGGTGTTGCCGCCCTTCGACGGGATAGCGCGGGCGTACAGGAGCGAGTACTTCGCCGGGATCACCTTGAACGAGCTGTCCGAGTGCCAGAGGCGGTTGCCGATGGCGAAGAGCCGCCGGCGGTCTTCGCGCGCGAAGATCTTGTTGTTCTGGTCGAGATTCGACACGTCGGCGAACGTGGGAGGCAGCCGGTACTCGTCGGCGCCGCGCAGGCTCGAGTTCGCGGTCTGCTCGAGCTCGCCCAGGCTCTGGGTGAAGGCGAGCTGCTGGTCGTCGGTAATGTGCTGATCGTGGAAGACCAGCACCGCGTACTTGTTCATGCCGGCGTGAATCGCCGCCACTTCCTCCGCGGCCAAGGGCTTGGTCATGTCGATGCCTTCGACCTCGGCGGCGAAGCACAGACCGATCTGGCGGGTAATGACGGGCATGTCGAAAACCTCCCTCTCGCGTTTGACCGATTCTAGACCCGGCGCGCTCCCTCGCTCACCTTCGACAGGAACTCCCGCATCGACACCAGGAGCCCGGCCGGATTGTCGCCCTGCACGGTGTGGCCGGCGCCCGTCACCTTCACCCAGCGACCGTCCGGAAGCGCTCGAGCGAGCTTCTCGGCGTCCTCGTCGTGGAAGACGTCGCTCTCGGCGCCGCGCACCACCAGGGTGGGACACGTGACGCCGGGAACCGCCGACCACAGGAGCTCGCGCCGGCGCTCGGC
>JBKPCO010000165.1:0-8976 GCA_046727415.1 Candidatus Methylomirabilota bacterium | reverse complement strand
CTCAACCTCAATCTCGAGCACATCTGGGTTCTGAAGCACGGCGAAACCCGATCCTGGTAGGCGGCGGGGCTGGGGTGGGCGGAGTGCGGCAGGGGTCGAGACGACCACGCGGCACGCGGCCCCGCCGTCTCCGCTCGGTGTGTCGCCACGATCGAGGTTCCGTTGTTGGGCTCAGGCGGCCGAGTGCCGGCCTCGGCGCGGGCCGTTTCGGCGGGCGTCAGAGAGCTTCGAGCAGGAGGCCTTTGAGGTAGCGGGTCTCGGGGACGTTCAGGAGGACGGGATGGTCGCTGGCCTGTGTGAGGCGATCGGCGACACGGATGCGGACACCGGCGTCAGTGGCCGCCCCGCGACAGATGTCCTCGAAGAGCGCGTCCGAGACGTGGTGGGAGCACGAGAAGGTCAGGAGGCTCCCGCCGGGCTCGAGCATCCGCAGCGCGCGCAGGTTGATCTCCTTGTAGCCGCGTGCCGCTGCGTCGACCGCCGATCGGTTGCGCGCGAACGGCGGCGGGTCGAGGACGATCACGCCGAAGCGCGTGCCCGTTCGCTCTAGCCGTCGTAGCTCGTCGAAGGCGTTCGTGGTGAGAATCTCGGCGCGCGCGGCGACGCCGTTCAGCGCGAGGTTCTGCCGGGCCCCGGCGATCGCATCGGGCGAGGACTCGATGCAGATGGCCCGCCGGGCGCCACCGTGGAGCGCGTGGCAGGCGAAGCCGCCGGTGTAGCTGAAGGCATCCAGGACGTCCCGGTCCCGGGCCAGGGCGCCCACCCGCAGCCGGTTCTCGCGCTGATCCAGGTAGAGCCCGGTCTTGTGGCCGACGCCGATCGTCACGTCGAACCCTACCCCGCCCTCGTTCACCCGGACGCTCCGGGGCCCTGGGTCACGGGCCCATCCGCGGACCGGCGAGAATCCCTCGAGCCGGGCGGACGCTTCCTCGTCCATGTCAAAGACCTGAAGGTCGCCGAGCAGTCCCGTGAGCGCCTCGACGATCGTCTGCCGCAGGCGCGACATTCCGAGCGTGAGGCATTGCATCACCAGGACGAACCCGTAGCGATCGACGACGAGCCCGGGAAGACCGTCGGCCTCGCTCCAGACCAGGCGGCAAAGCGAAGGCGTCTGGGCGTGGCCGCGCGCGCGCAGAGCCACTGCGAGCTCGAGCTGCCGGCGGAAGAAGGCGGCGTCGAGCAGCTCGTCGGTCCAGGTCAGGATGCGGCAGCAGAGTCCGGGGCGGGGATTGTAGAGTCCGCGACCGACAAAGCGCCCGGCCGAATCGATGACGGCCACCTCGGTCCCTGGCTCGACGGCGTCGACCTCGGCCACGTCGCCCTTGAAGATCCAGGGATGGCTTCGCGGCGTGTCGTGCCCGCGCTTGAGCCGAAGCGTCGGACGGCCGCGCGTCATCGCCGCACGTCCTCGACGGTCACGGCCCAGCGCTCGTGGTCGCGCCAGCTCCCGAGGACTTTAAGATAACGGGGCGAGAATCCCTCGCGCCGGAAGCCCACGCGCCGGACGAGGCGGAGCGACGCCTTGTTCGCCGGCTGGATGTTCGCCTCCAGGCGGTGGAGCCCGAGCTTCCTGAAGGCATTTCGGATGACCAGCCGGAGGCCTTCACTCATATAGCCCTTTCCCGTGTGCGAGGCGCCCGCGTAGTAGCCGAGGTAGGCGCTGCGGAACGCACCAAGGAAGATCTGGCTTACGTTGATCACGCCCACGAGCGTCCCGTCCCCGCGCCGGCACACCAGGAACGCCCGCTCGGTGGGCCGCCGGGCGCGTCGAAGGTAGGCCGCGAAGGCCGGACGGCTGGCCGGCGGGTCGACCCACGGGCGCAGGTGCGAGCGGCTGGATCGGATGAGAGCCAGGAACCCGTCGCGGTCGCGGGCTGTCGGCGGGCGAATGAAGACGCGGTGGCCGACCTCGACCGCGCCGGGCGGCTTCACATCTATTTCTTGCGCAGGACGACGACCATGATGATCGGGTGCCGGGAGCGCTCGAGCACCTGCGAGGGCTTGAACCCGAAGAACCACTGGACGAACTCGAACCCGCCGGCCAGCTCGACCAGGGCCTTGAGCTCCTGGGGGAAGACCATCCGCGACAGGTGCGTCTGCCGGTAGAGCCGGCGCGTGCCGTTCTCAATGGCCTCGAGCGTCATGCGCTCGCGAAACACCTGACTCACCGGGTCGACGTCATTCAGGGCGGAGAACGAGGCCCGCACGATGAGCCGGCCCCGCCGCCGCGACCACGACCAGCTCCGAGCCGGATTGGTCCACGAGGAGGCCACGTAGCGGTCGAAGACGTAGAGCCCGCCACGCTTGAGGCACCGCGCCGCCGATTTCAGGTGAGCCAGGAGCTGCTCGTTGGTCAGCAGGTGCCCCTGCGAGTCTTGCATGCAAATGGCGGCGTCCACAGGGCGGGCGAGGCGGAAGTTCGTCATGTCGCCGACGACCAGCTCGCCCGTGTGGCCGTTGGCGGCTAGCCGCTGGCCCAGGAACTCGATGTTCCGGGGCGACAGGTCGAGCCCGGACATCGCGTAGCCGCGATCAGCCAGCCGCATCAGGTGGGGCCCGGTGCCGCAGGCGATGTCGACGACACTCCGGACGCGCCGCCGCGAGTACCGCTTGAAGCAGTGGACCAGGAAGTCGACCTCGCCCTTACGGTTCAGCTCGAAGGCGATCTCGTAGAACCGCGGCGCGCTGTACTCGCGGATGCGGCTCTTTTCGCGAAGCCTCAACGAGGCCCGCCCCACCAGGCCAGGAGCGCCTCCCGGATGACCCAGGAGGCCGCGATGCCGGTGCGGCCGGTCGGATCCCAGGCGTGGGCGACTTCCACGAGATCGCCGCCGATCACCTGGCAGCCCTCGAGCGATCGGACGATGTCGACCAGCTCCGGCACGCGGAGTCCGCCCGGCTCGGGGGAGCCTGTTCCCGGCGCCTCGGCCGGGTCGAGCACGTCGATGTCGATCGTGACGTAAAGCGGGTGGCGCTGGAGCTCGGGCAGCAGGCGGCGAACGACCTCGACCGGGTGGCCGCTGACCATCGGATACATGGGGAAGAAGTGGGGCCGCTTCCGGTGGTACTCCTCGCGGGCGCCCGTGCGAATCCCGACCTGATAGACGCGCTCGGGCGAGACAGTGTCCATCACTCGGGCCAGGGCCGAGGCGTAGTTATAGCGCTCGCCGAGGAACTCCTCGCGCAGGTCCGGATGGGCGTCGAGGTGAAGGATGCGCAGGTCGGGGAACGCCGGCGCCAGGACCTCGATCACCGACACCGTCGCCGTGTGGTCGCCGCCCAGCATGAACGGGATCAGTCCGGGCCGCCACCAGGCGGCGATCTGCTGGCGAGCGGCGTCGAGCTGCTCGCGCGGCGACACGCCGTCCGGGAGCTCGCAGTCGCCAATGTCGGTGATGGCCAGGTCTTCCAGGTCGCGGACGAGGGCAGGTGAGTAGGTCTCGATCGACTCGGAGCCGAGCCGGACGTCGCGCGGGCCGGCGTCGGCGCCTTTCCGGAGGTTCACCCGCCCTTCGAAGGGGATGCCGAAGATGACGATGCGGGCGTCGGAGAACGGCAGAGTGCAGCCGATGAAGCTCGGAGAGACCGCACGCATGAATTCCACGCCACTCTAGCCGCTCGACGAGCCATTGCAAGTGGAAACTTCACGTCTCCCGGAATTCGGCGGTGAACGAGCGCGGCGGCGAGTGGCGAGCGCGGCGGGCGAGCGCGGCAGCGGTCGAAGGGACCCGTTCCCGAAGAGTGGCGGCGGAAGTCACGCGCCCGGATCGAGCCCAGCCGCAGCGGAGCAGCGAACGCGCGCCGCGTGGTCGTCTCGACCCTGCCGCGCTCGCCGCTCACCGTCCGTGCTCGCTCGCCGCCGCGTTCCGGAAGGTCGGAGGTGCCAGAAAGTCGTTTTTTTCTTGCAATGGGTGAAAACGGACCCTACAGTGAAACAAGTTTTGTTAAGGATGCGAAACTTTTTCGAACGCAATAGCGACGCAAACGTAGAGCGTCGCAGGAGAGGTGCGGTAGATGAACGGATCGGTGAAAGGGGGACAAAAGGATTGAACGCCCTGGGACGACACCTGTTGCTCGAGATGTTCGATTGCGACCCTGACGCCATCAACAGCCTCGAGGCCGTCAAGGGGGCCCTGGTCGAGGCAGCGAAGCGGGCCCAAGCAACCATCGTCGACGTCGTCTTCCACGAGTTCAACCCGTTCGGAATCAGCGGAGTCGTCGTCATCGCTGAGTCCCACCTCGCGATCCACACCTGGCCGGAGTACCGGTACGCGGCCGTGGACATCTTCTCCTGCGGCGAGGTCCTCCAGCCCGAGGTCGCGGCCAACTACCTGGTCGAGCAGTTTGCGGCCGAGCGCACCTCGATCGTCGAGATGCAGCGCGGAATGTTCCTCAACTCGTCGGTGCCGATCATCAACAGGACTCCGGTCCCCGTCAGTTGATCAACTCGCAGTCGTACAAGTGGTTCTTCGAGACCACGACAGCGTTCGAAGGCCACATGCACGCGATCGCCAGGACGCTGGTCGAGGCCCAGACCAAGTTCCAGCACGTCGAGATCCTCCAGACGGCCGCTTACGGAAAGACTCTGGTGCTCGACGGGCGCATCCAGTCCAGCCAGGTTGACGAGTTCATCTACCACGAGGCCCTGGTTCACCCGGGCATGCTCACGACTGAAGCCGCGCCCAGGAGCGCCCTGGTGATCGGCGGCGGAGAGGGCGCGACGCTCCGGGAGATCCTGCGCTACCCCTCTGTGACGCGTGCCGTCATGGTCGACATCGACCAGGAGGTCGTCGAGCTGTGCAAGACCCATCTCCCCGAGATGCACAGGGGAGCGTTCGACGATCCCAGGACGGACGTCCGGCACGAGGACGCCCGGGCGTATCTCGAGCACACCAAGGACCGCTTCGACCTCATCACGGTCGACCTCGTCGAGCCGCTCGAGGACGGCCCGGCGCGGATGCTCTTCACCAAGGAGTTCTACACCCTGATCCGGGACCGGCTGACGCCCGGCGGGACCATGACCATGCAGGCGGGCATGACCAAGCTCGGGGAGCTCGCCTTCCACTCCGCGATTCACCGAACCCTCCGCGAGGTGTTTCCGGTGGTCGCCGCCTATCAGAGCTTCGTCTCCTGCTTCGGTACCCCCTGGGGATTCATCGTCGCGTCCAAGAAGATCGACCCCGTCCGGCTCACCGTATCGGCGGTGGACAAGCTCGTCGCCGAGCGGGTCAAGGGCACGCTCGAGTACTGGGACGGCGTGACGCACCAGCACGCCTTCAGCCTCCCGAAATTCATCCGCAAGGCGATCGCCAAGCAAACTCGGATCGTCACCGACGCGAAACCCCTGATCCTTTCCTGAAGCCGTCTTCAGATGGCAGCCCAGCGCCGTATCGGGCTGCGTCTCCTGCCGTGAAAGTGATCCTCGCGTCTCAGTCCCCGCGACGGCGGGAGCTACTTCGGAGGATTTGCTCAGAGTTCGAGGTCGTTCCCAGCGGGGTCGACGAGACTCTCGAGGCGGGGCGGCTGGCTCCGGCCGTCACGAATCTGGCACTGCGGAAGGCGGAGGCGGTGGCTCAGCGGGTAGGGCGGGGGGTGGTGGTGGCGGCGGATACGGTGGTTGTCATCGATGACGTGGTGCTGGGGAAGCCGGCGGGCCCGGATGAGGCGAAGGCGATGCTCGTGCGGCTGCGCGGGCGGCAGCACGAGGTGCTCACCGGGGTGGGGCTCGTGGACGCCGGATCGGGTCGTGCGGTCGCCAACGCGGTCGTGAGCCGCGTGTTGATGGCCGCCTATTCCGACGCCATGATCGAGGAGTACGTCGCTTCGGGCTCGCCGCTCGACAAGGCCGGCGCCTACGCGATCCAGGACCTTCAGGGCGCACTGGTCGACGCGGTCGTCGGCTCCTACACCAACGTCGTGGGGTTGCCGGTCGAGGCGACGCGCTGGCTCCTGGCCGGGTTCGGCGTGCCGGTCAACGAGCGGACGGAGCCTTGATCTGGAGCATGTCCTCCGGCCGTGGGATCTTCACCGACTGGGGCAGAGGCGTGTGCGCCCGGATGATCGCGATCGTCTGCTGAAGCTGGTCGGCCGACACGGCGCCGTCTTGCAGGTATAACGAGCGCGAGGTGGCGAGCCGCGCCGCGAAATCCTCCGACGCGCCGACCACCTGGGTCGAGAGCTTGGCAGCGAGCTCCGGAGCCTCACCGGAACGGATGCGCTGCTCGGCGCGCTTGAGAGCCCGGCCCAGGGCGAAGAGGTCGCGGTCCGGCGGGCGCCGGTCGGCGCGGGCAAAGACGGCGGCGTTCACAGTGCCGGTGCCGATCGTCTGGACAACGGCGCGCGGAGTTCGAAAATCGGCAAGCAGCTTGGCTCGGCCCTGGTCGAGAAGCTGGCTGGCCATCGGCTCGGGGACGAGCGCCACATGCACCTCCCCGGAGTCGATCGCGCTCACGACACCCCGGCCTCCGAGGCTCGTCACGCTCACCTGCGCGACGCTCATCCCCGAGCGCGCCAGGAGCCAGCCGAACCACGCGTGCTCGGGAGCGCCGGGTGTCGTGACCCCGACTCGAAGCGCCGAGAGGTCGTCGATCGAGCGGACCGTGTTGACGTGAGAGGCCCCGACGATCAGCGCGACCGGCGGCGCCGCGGTGAGGCCGAAGACGAGCCGGGGCGCCTGGCCTGCCGCCCGGAGGCCGAAGCGCAGAATCGCCTCGAGCGTCGTCGCGGCCAGGTCGGCCTGACCCTGGGCCAGTGCCTCGGCGGCTCCCGATTCGGCCCGGGTGGTCCTGACGGTCACCGCGAGGCCTTCCGAGGCGAAATAACCCTCGCCCTCGGCCACCCGGATGGGAAGGTACTCCGGTGATGTGGCCGGGCCGCTCACGGCGAGGACCAGGGTCTGGAGGAGGACGATGAGCCCGAGCACCGGCTCAAGCCCTCGAGCCCGGCCGCCGAGGAGCCACATTCCCGGGCCGCCCCGCGACCGCACCAAGAGCCGGTTGCTGCGCCTGTACGCGGCCCTCCTCGAACGATTCGGTCGCCAGCACTGGTGGCCCGGACGAACCCCGTACGAGATCGCCGTGGGCGCCGTGCTCACCCAGCACACCGCATGGCCCAACGCGGCGCGCGCCGTTGAGGCGCTGCGCGCCCAACGGCTCTTGACGCCGGCCCGGGTGGCGGCGTCCAACGCATTCCTCCTGGCCGGCGTGATCCGATCGGCCGGGACCCCAAGCGTCAAGGCGCGCCGGATCCTGGCGCTGACGGGCTGGCTGGTCGAGAGCATGGGCGGAAATTTCAGCCGCCTGCGGACGGCGCCGCTCGTAGCGCTGCGACGACGCCTCCTGGACATCCAGGGACTCGGGCCGGAGACAGCCGACGCCATCCTTCTCTATGCTGCAGGCCGCCCGGTGTTTGTCGCCGACGCGTACACGCGCCGGATCCTCTCGCGCCACCGCCTGATCGGCCGGGCCGCGGGTTACGAAGAGACCCGCGCGTGGCTCGAGGCGCACCTGCCCTCGGATCCGGCTCTGTTCAACGAGTTTCACGCGCTGTTCGTGGCAGTCGGCAAGTCGAATTGCCGGACCGCACCGAACTGCGAGGACTGCCCGCTTCGCGCCGACCTCCAGGGCCGCGCCCCGGCGCGCTGAACGGTCGTCACGCCCAGAACTCAGACAGGACCGCCACGATGCGCTCCGCAGCGTCGGGGACGGCGAGGGTCCGCGCATGCTCGCCCATCTGCTTGAGCCTCGCGGGGTCGGCGAGAAGCCCGCGGATGTCCTCGACCAGCCGCGCCGTCGTGAGGTCCGATTGCGGCAAGACTACGGCGCCGCCGAGCCGCTCGACCATTCGCGCGTTTTCGGTTTGCTCGTCTCCACGGGTTCCGGGCAGGGGAACGTAGAGGGCCGGCACGCCCAGCTGGCAGCACTCGTTCACCGTTCCGGCCCCCGCGCGCGCCACGACGAGCGCGGCCGTGGCGTAGATGCCGGCAAGCTCCGCGCCGACGTAGGGCACCACCGTGTAGCGGCGCGCCAGCGCCGGCGGCAGCGCTGCGCGGCGCTCCTCCAGCCAGGGGCGATCGCCTGTCGTCGGGTTGTCTCCGCATTGATGGATGATCTGCGCGTGCTCGGTGAGTTGCGGGAGCGCGTCGCCGACGACCCGATTGACGCGGTGAGCGCCCTGGGCGCCGCCCGTGACGTAGACGAGAGGCACCGCCGGGTCGAGCTGAAACTGAGCGATCACGCTCGAGCGCGAGCCCTGCCGGAGCTCGGGCCGTAGTGGATTGCCCGTCACGACCACACGGGGCGCCGGGAACTTGCCATCGCGGTCGGGGAAGGTGACCGCGATCCGCCGCGCGAAGCGGGCGCAGATCCGGTTCGCGAGCCCCGGAACCGCGGTCTGCTCGTGCAGGACGACCGGCACGCGCAGCAGTGCGGCGCCGAACACAACCGGGAGCGCAACGAACCCGCCCGTGCCGAAGACGACGCGCGGCCGGAGCGCGCGCAGGGCGCGAATCGCGCCGACGGCGCCGGCCGGCACGTTGACCGCGAGGTCCGCTACGTTCTGCCACGCCCAGTAGCGCCTGAGCTTGCCCGTCGAGATGGCGACGTACGGGATGCCCGTCGGCGGCACGCGCTGGGCCTCGATGCCGGAGCGGGAGCCGATCCAGGCGCATGTCTTCGATCGCTCGCGCAGGAGGGTCGCGACGGCCAGCCCGGGGCTCGTGTGGCCGCCCGTTCCCCCGCCCGCGATGACGACGTGGACGGGGCCCGCGTTCACGCAGTCGGTCCCTTGGCGGCGTGGCGCTCGAGAGCCAGCGCGATCAGTCGGTCGAGCAGGGCGGTGTAGGTGAGGCCGGAAGCCGCCCACATCTTCGCGTAGCCGCTCGTTGCGGTGAAGCCGGGGATCGTGTTGATCTCGTTCACCAGCAGGCGATCGCCATCGAGGAAGAAGTCGACGCGGGCCATGCCCGAGCAGTCGACA